>NZ_JAUQWH010000042.1 GCF_030757795.1 Actinoplanes oryzae | reverse complement strand
TGGCGGCCCTGCGTCCGCGGGCCGTGGTGGCATCGCACACCCGTGGTACATGATCAGCTTCCCGCCGTACGCCCGGAAGGCCCGCAGGTCGGGGTCGGTCGCGTTGTAGAGCGCGTCACCCACCACATCGAGCCGGTCCAAGGTGGCCCGATCGAAGCGTACGTCGGTGAGGTCGAAGCCGTCCGGCCGCACGCTCGGATAGCCCAGGTACCTGAGGTAGTTCAGCGCGATCGTCCCGGCGTTGCCCTCCAGCGGGGACCCCGACCGCACGACGAACTGGTCGATCCAGCCGAGCTCCGACCCGTACGGCAGCCCGGGCGAGATGCCCCGCGGACCCCGGTAGAACTGCGTCACCGCGGTCACCTGCGCCGGGGTGAGACAGTCCGGCCGGTTGCCGGCCGGGCAGCGCAGTGCCGCCGGCCGGAAGTCGCACCGGCGCGGGTCCTCGATGATCTCGCCGCACTCGCGCGTCACGGCGGCGTGCAGCGGCCCGATCTTCTCCGGCCCGAGGATCTGCCTCCCGCGCGCGTCGGTGTTGCGCGTGGCCAGCCAGGCCTGCAGCAGATTGAGCGCCACGAAGTCGTGGGCCGGGGCGCCGGCCAGGATCCCGTCGAAGTCGGCCGGGTACCGCTGCGCCAGGTTCAGGCCCTGGCGGCCGCCGGTCGAGCAGCCGTCGAAATACCGGTACGCCGGCCCCCGCCCGTAGTAGGCCACCATGATCGCATCCGACGCCAGCCGCAGCCGATGCTCCGACGTCCGCCCGAACTCCCGGCGCGCCCGCGGATCAGCACCCCACGTGGCCGCCGCGTCGCCGGTGTGCCCGGTGTCGTCGGCGGCCACGACCAGCGTCTTGGCCCGCGCGGCGGCGCAGGCGAAGCCGAAGAGCGGATAGTCCAGCGCGGGCACGGCACCGCACAGCCCGCTGCAGCCCTGTTGCACGTACTGGCCGGTCCAGCCGCTGACCGGCAGCTTGACGGTGAAGTGTGTCGCCGGCCGCAGCACGCCCCGCGCCACGCAGTAGCCGTCGGCAACCGTCGCCGAAGTGACCGACCCCTGCGGCACGCGAGCCTCGGTGAGCCCGCCGCACGGGTCCGGGCCGGCCGTCTGCGCGACGCCCATCCCGCCGAAAGTCAGCAGCAGTGCCAGAAGTCTCTGCATAGCGGAGAAGCTATGCGCCGGCACCGCCCCGGCGGATCGGTCCGGAGAACGGATCCGCGCTCGTCCTCGGGACCGAGAGCAGCGCTTCCAGGTGCTCGGCGGGCATCGGCCGGCCCAGCAGGTCGCCCTGCCCGAGCTTGCAGCCGGCCGTCTCGGCGATGTCCAGGTCGGTCGCCGTGCGCAGCCCGTGCGCGATCACCTGCATGCCGAGCCGCCGCCCGAGCGTCACCGCCACGTCCATGACCGAGCCGGTGGGCCGGGCCGCCCCGGCCGGGCCGAAGACCTCCTGATCGATCTTGAGCAGGTCGATCGGGAGGATGCGCAGCCGGCTCAGCGAGGTGGGCCCGGTGCCGAAGTGGTCGACCGCCGTCCGCACGCCCTGCGCCCGCAGCCGGCCGAGCTGGGCGGCCATGTCGTCGGTCGCCGGCTGGTGCGGGCCGTTCTGCAGGTGGTGCTCGGCGATCTCGACGACCAGCGCCGAGCTGGGCAGGTCGTGGTCGTCCAGCGCGGTCTGCAGGCTCGCCTGGAAGGCGGGATCGACCAGCGTACGCGGCCGCACGTCCACGGCCAGCCACAGCGACTCGTGCACCCGCCGCCAGCCGGCCAGCAGGCGGCAGGACCGGTGCAGCACCGAGTGCTCGAGGCGGGCCAGCAGCCCCAGGTCCTCGGCCAGCGGCAGCAGCTCGTCCGCGGGCACGGGACCGAGCGTGGGGTGCCGCCACGACGGGAGCGCCTCGACGCCGGCGACCCGGCGCCCGGACAGCTCGACGATCGGCTGGAAGCTGAGGTCGATCTCCCCGCGCTCGACGGCCCCGGGCAGGTCCTGCTCCAGTGTCGAGCGACGCAGCAGGCGGGTCTCCAGCTCCGCGTCGTACCACTCGACCGCGCCCGGCGGCCCCGACCGTACGGATCGCAGGGCCAGCGCCGCGCGCCGGATCACCTCGTCGGTGCCGTCGGTGCCGGTGACGTCGGCCAGCCCGGCCCACGCCGACAGGTGGGCCGTCGTGCCGCCCGCCGGGTAGGGCGCCGACAGCGCGTTGACCAGCTGCCCCGCGAGCAGCTGGGCGCGGACGGCACCGGCGTGGGTGAGCACCGCCAGCCGGGTCTCGCCGAGCCGGGCCGCGACGTCCGCGCCGGCCATCCCCGCCCGCAGTCGCCGGGCGGCCTCGACCAGCACCAGCTCCGCGAGGTCGCGCCCGTGCACGTCGGCGATCGCGGTCAGCCCGCCCAGCTCCACCACGATCATCGCGCCGGCGTCCGGGGTCAGCTCCGCCACCCGGAGCAGGCCCTCGTGGTTGGCCAAACCGGTCTGCCGGTCCTGGTGGACGCTCTGCCGCAGCGCCAGCTCCAGGTCCCGCTCGTGGGTCACGTCCCGGATGTGCACGACGACCGTGTGCCCGGGCTCGGCCGGGTCGGCGCCGTTGGTGGTCCACTCGGTCTCGCGCCACCGCCCGAAGCCGTCGCGCAGCCGGACCGGAAGGCCCGGTCCGCCGCCGGGCAGTGCCCCCTCGGCCATGCGCCGCATCAGGTACGCCTGCACCGCCTCGACCTGCTCCGGATCGACCAGCGCCGACACCGTGCGCCCGAGCACCTCCTGGTCGGAGAGCCCGAACTGCCGGGCCGCGGCCGGCGACTGCCACCGCACGGCGAGGTTCGCGTCGAGGATCATCGCCACGTCCGCCGACCCGAACATGAGCGTGCGCAGCCTGTTGCCCTGGTCGATGAGGTGGCCGGCGTGGCGGCGCTGGGCCGCCGCGGACACCCACTCCCGGGCGGCCACGGCCGTGAGCGCGGTGGTGGCCAGCAGGACCGACAGCGCGTCCAGGCGGCCGCCGTTGACCAGGTGGTAAACGGTGGTCAGCGCCGAGCCGACCACGAGCACGGTGAGCAGCGGGAAGCTCGCCGACGGCTCGCTGCCCGGCGGGGGCAGCTCGGCCTCGTCGGGCGGGACGCGGACCGACCCGTACCAGAGCAGGGCGCCGGCCACGTTGATCGCGAGCCCGCCGGCGAGGGCCGCGATGGCCGCGTTGGGCACACCCGGGAAGTCCATGCCGATGACCAGGGCCGTGGACCCGATCAGCGACAGCGCCGCGGCCGGCCCGCACCACTGCAGGGCGGCCCGGTGCCGCAGGGCGTGCAGCCCGGTGACCGCGAGGGTGGCGGCCGCGCCGCCGCCGAAGATCAGCGCGGTGATCGCCGCGCCGCGCCGCTCGCCCCCGCCGCCGAAGAGCAGCATCCACACGGGGAACAGCAGGCAGGCGGTGACCCCGAGCGTGTCGAGCGCGATCCGCACCTGGGCGAGCCTGTCCCGGTGCTGGGCCGGCCGCAGCACCGCGGGCAGATAGCAGGCCGCCGCCAGGAACAGCGTCACCAGCGGAATCTCCGCGGGCACCGGCACCCCGCCGACCAGGGCGCCGGGCGCCACGAGCACGGCGATGCCGCTCGCCGCGCCGGACGCCGCGGTGAGCCCGAGCCCGCCGGCGAGCGCCAGCACCCGCAACCGCGGCCCGGCACTGTCACCGCGCACGGCGGCGCGCAGCATGACGACGGCGCCGGCCGCCGAGCACGCCGTCACGAAGCCGGCCGCCGCGGCCGCCGGAAGATAAGCCATCGATGTCGTCCAGAACCTGCGAGGGGTGGGGGGAGCGCTGCAAAGTCTGTGCCGCATCGCTCAACGACGCAACCACCGTACGGGTTACGGCCGCGGCCGTACGGGAGCCGTCCGCGGAGCGGCCGAAGTCCATGCTCAGGTGCAGGCCTGGCGCCGGGGTCAGCGGTAAGGTGCCGGCATGAGCGCGGAGGCAGTGGGGCGGTGCATGCCCGAAGTCATTTCGCTCGACGACCTTGCCGCCATGATCTCGGCCGACGTTCACGGCCGCCGATACGAGGTCTCTCCTGACGGAGTTCTCTCCGTCGCGCCACCTCCCGACAGTGAGCATGCCGTCATCGCCACCCGGCTCATGGCCTGGTTGATCACGGCTGGTGTACCGCTGGAACAGATCATGCAGGTTGCGGGCATCCGGATCGCTGCCTCCGAGGGCGTGGGAGGTCGCATTCCGGACCTGACCGTGTGGTCCAAGCCGCAGGAGCGCGCCGTATGGCTGGCGGTGACGGAGCTGGTGCTGGTCATCGAGATCGTCTCGCGTGGCTCGGAGGCGATCGATCAGGTGACCAAGGTGAAGGAGTATGCCGCTGCCGGCATCCCGCAGTACTGGACTGTTGCGCGCGACGCGGCCCTGACCGTCACGCTGCATCGGCTCGGATCGGATGGGACTTACGGATCCACCGCTCAGATGCCGCTGGCGTGGCTGCTCCAGACCTCACCGGGTGACCACTTGACCGGCATGTGAGGCGGCCGCCGGCCGTGCGGGCATACGGGATTGGGTAGCGTTCTTGTCGTGTCCGCGCCCTTGTTTCTTGTTGACGATCTGCCCACCGGTTCCCGGTTCACGCTCGGGGGCAGGGAGGGGCATCACGCCGCCGATGTGCAGCGGTTGCGGGCCGGCGAGGAGTTGCTGCTGGCCGACGGGCGGGGCGGGGTCGCCCGGGCCGAGGTCACCGCGGTCGGCCGGGGCAGCATCGATGTGCGGGTGGGGGAGCGGTCGTTCGCCGCGGCGGCCGATCCGCGGCTCGTGGTGGTGCAGGGCATCGCCAAGGGTGACCGGGGTGAGCTGGCCGTGCAGGCGATGACGGAGATCGGCGTCGACGAGATCGTGCCGTGGGCCGCGTCGCGGTCGGTGGCGCAGTGGCGGGGCGACCGGGGCGCCAAGGCCCGGGAGAAGTGGGTGTCCACGGCGCGGGAGGCGGCCAAGCAGGCGCGCCGGTCGTGGCTGCCCGAGGTGTCCGGCGACCCGGACGTGTCCACCAAGCACGTCGCCGCCCGCCTCGGCGCGGTGGCCGCCGCGTTCGTGCTGCACGAGGAGGCGAGCGACCGGCTGACCACGGCCAAGCTGCCCACCGCGGGGGAGATCGTGCTGGTGGTCGGGCCCGAGGGCGGCATCAGCGACCAGGAGCTCGGCACCTTCGTGACCGCCGGCGCGCATCCGGTCAAGCTCGGCGACAATGTCCTGCGCACCTCGACCGCCGGGGTGGCCGCGCTGTCGGTGCTCAGCACCCGGCTCGGCCGCTGGTGACTGTTAAGGAAGGCTAGCCTAAGCTCGGCGGCATGGTCCTGACGCGTACGCCCGCGCCGGCGCGTCCGCCGCAGCCCACCGAGGGGAGAGCACGCCGCGGCGCGGGACTCGCGCTGTGCCTCCTGCTGCTGGCCGGGGTCTGCCTGCTGAGCATCGCGTTCGGCGCCCGCAACGTCTCCCCGCACACGGTCTGGGACGCGTTCTTCCACTACACCGACACCGACGACCAGGCCGTCGTGCGGGACCTGCGGGTGCCCCGGACGCTGCTCGGCATCCTGGCCGGCATCGCCTTCGGACTGTCCGGTGCGGTCATCCAGGCCGTGACGCGCAACCCGCTCGCCGACACGCAGGTGCTCGGCATCAACTCGGGCGCCGCGCTCTTCGTCGTCGTCGCGGTCGGCGTGCTCGGCCTCACCAGCCTGCACGAGTACATGTGGTTCGGCTTCGCGGGCGTCGCCTTCGCCCTCACCCTGGTCTATCTGCTCGGCTCGGCGGGCCGGGCGGGCGCCACGCCGATCCGGCTCACGCTGGCCGGGGTGGCGCTGGGCGCGGTCATGGACGGCATCTCGTCGGGCGTCCAGCTCGTACGCCCCCGAGCCTTCGACTATCTGCGCTTCTGGGACGTCGGCTCGCTGGCCGGCCGTCCCGCCGACGTGGCCGGCACGATCCTGCCGTTCGTCGCGGCCGGGGTGGTGCTGGCGCTGGTCGTGGCGCGCTCGCTCAACGCCGTGGCCCTCGGCGACGACCTGGCCCGCACGCTCGGCGCGCACGTGGGCCGCACCCGGGTCCTGGCGACGGTCGCGGTGATGCTGCTCACCGGGGCGGCCACGGCGGCGGTCGGGCCGATCGGCTTCGTGGGGCTCATGATCCCGCACGCCGTGCGCTGGTTCACCGGGCCCGACCAGCGCTGGATCTTCGCGTACACCATGGTCCTGGGCCCGGTCCTGCTGCTGGCCGCGGACGTGGTGGGCCGGGTCGTCGTGCGCCCCGGCGAGCTGCGGGTGGGCATCGTCACCGCGTTCGTCGGCGCTCCCGTGCTGATCTATCTCGTGCGCCGGGCCCGGGTGAGCGGCCTGTGAACTTCGGGAGAAAAACCCTCGTTCTCCGCACCGGTGCCGTGAGCGCGCGCATCCCGGTGCGCCCGGCGGTGGTCACCGGCGTCCTCCTGCTGAGCGCCGGCGCGGTCGGCGTCCTCGCGCTCGGCACGGGCGAGTTCACGCTCACCCCCCAGCAGGTCCTCGAGGCGCTGGCCGGCGAGGGCACCCGCGCGGCCCGGCTGGTCGTCGTCGAGTGGCGCCTCCCGCGGGTGCTGCTCGCCCTCCTGCTCGGCGTCGCCCTCGGGCTCTCCGGCGCGATCTTCCAGGCGCTGACCCGCAACCCGCTGGGCAGTCCCGACGTGATCGGCTTCAACACCGGCGCGTACACGGGCGTGCTGCTCGTCAGTGTGACTCTCGGCAACAGCAACTACCTGACCGCCGCCGGGGCCCTGGTGGGCGGGCTGGTGACCGCGATCGTGGTCTACCTGCTGGCGTTCAAGCGCGGCGTGCAGGGCTTCCGCCTGATCATCGTCGGGATCGCGGTCAGCGCCATGCTCGCGTCCGCGAACCAGTGGTTCGTGATCAAAATGGACCTGCAGGCCGCGTACGCCGCGTCGATCTGGCAGCAGGGCACGCTCAACGGGCTCGGCTGGGCGCAGGTCACCCCGGTGGCGGCCGGCGTGGGCGTGCTGGTCGCGCTGCTCCTCGCGTACGGGCAACGCCTGTCGCTCCTGGAGATGGGAGAGGACGCCGCGGCCGCCCTCGGGGTCGACGTGGAGCGCGTCCGGCTCGCGTACCTCGTGATCGGTGTCGCCCTCATCGCGGTCGCGACGGCGGCGGCCGGCCCGATCTCCTTCGTGGCGCTCGCCGCCCCGCAGCTCGCCCGGCGGCTCACCCGGACGTCCGGCATCGCGCTGGTGCCGTCCGCCGCGATGGGCGCCTTCCTCCTGATGCTCAGCGACTGGCTGGCGCAGCGCCTCTTCGCCCCGACGCAGCTGCCCGTGGGCGTCGTCACGGTGTCGGTCGGCGGCATCTACTTCGTCTGGCTCCTGATGAGACAAGCCCGGAGGTAAGGGATCGAGATGAGCCTCGCCGCACGCGACATCACCGTCGGGTACGACCGCAAGACGATCAGCGCCGGCCTCTCCCTGGACATCCCGGAGCGCCGCTTCACCGCCATCATCGGCCCCAACGCCTGCGGCAAGTCGACCCTGCTGCGCGCCCTGTCCCGGCTGCTCAAGCCGTCCGCCGGCGAGGTGCTGCTGGACGGCCGCGACATCCACGCGCGCCCGGCCAAGGAGGTCGCCCGCCGGCTGGGGCTGCTGCCGCAGTCGTCGATCGCGCCCGAGGGCATCTCGGTCGCCGAGCTGGTCGCGCGCGGCCGCTTCCCGCACCAGAAGCTGATCCGCCAGTGGTCTGCCGAGGACGAGGCCGCGGTGACCGCCGCGATGGCCGCGACCGGCGTGACCGAGCTCTCCGGCGAGCTGGTCGACACCCTCTCCGGCGGGCAGCGCCAGCGGGTGTGGGTGGCGATGGTGCTGGCCCAGCAGACGCCGATCGTGCTGCTCGACGAGCCGACGACCTTCCTGGACATCGCGCACCAGATCGAGCTGCTGGAGCTCTGCGTGCGGCTCAACCGGGAGCAGGGCGTGACGATGGTCGCGGTGCTGCACGACCTCAACCAGGCCGCCCGGTACGCCGACCACCTCGTCGTCATGAGGGACGGCGCGATCGTGGCCCAGGGCGACCCCGCCGCAGTGATGACCGCCGATCTCGTCGAGCGGGTCTTCGGGCTCGGCTGCCGGATCATCGAGGACCCGGAAAGTCACACCCCGCTGGTGATTCCGCGCTCCGGCTTAGGTTAGCCTAACCACGCTAGACGAGTCCGGCAGAAGGAGACCCCGCGTGTCCAGCAACCCGTTCGACGACGAGAACGGCACCTTCCACGTCCTGGTCAACGACGAGGAGCAGCACTCGCTCTGGCCGTCCTTCAAGGAGATCCCGAGCGGCTGGCGCAGCGTCTTCGGCCCGGCCACCCGCCAGGAGGCCGTCGACTACGTGGACCGCGAGTGGACCGACCTGCGCCCGAAGAGCCTCCGCGACAGCATGGCGCAGTGAGCGGCGGCACCAGGGTCCTCAAGCGGGTCGTCACCCGCAACGGCAAGAACCTGTGGTCCGGGACCGCGCTGATCGGCCTGCACCAGGCCTGTGAGGCGCTGGTCCCGGTGCTCATCGGCGTCATCGTGGACCAGGCGGTCGGCCCGGCGGACACCCCGTCGCTGATCACCTGGATCGCGGTGCTGGCCGGCCTCTTCGCGGTGCTCACGGTCGCCTACCGCTTCGGCGCGCGGCAGCTCATGAAGGGCATCGCCGAGGAGGCGCACCAGCTCCGGCTCGAGGTGTCGGCGAAGATCCTGCACCCGCGCGGGATCACGACCGACTACCGGACCGGTGACCTGCTGACGGTGTCGACCACGGATGCCGACAACACGTCGTACCTCATCGACTACGTGCCACGGATCGCCGGCGCGGTCGTCGCCACAGTCATCAGCGCCGTCACGCTGCTCGTGATCTCCGTACCCCTGGGGCTGGCGGTGTTGGTCGTCACCCCGATCGTGCTGGCGCTGCTGCAGGTGAGCGCGCCACTGATCACCAAGCGCGTCGCGGACCAGCAGGAGCAGGCCGGGCGCGCGACCTCGCTGGCCACCGACCTGGTGACGGGCCTGCGGCCGGTACGCGGCCTCGGCGCCCAGGAAGCCGCCGCCGGCCGCTACCGCGTGGTGAGCCGGCGCTCCCTCGCCGCGACGCTGCGCGCGGCCCGCACCCAGGGCGCCTACGAGGCCGCCTCCACGACGCTGAGCACCCTGCTCGCCTGCGCCGTCGCCGTGCTGGCCGGCTGGTTCGCGCTGACCGGCCGCATCTCCGTCGGCGAGCTCATCACCGTGATCGGGTCCGCGCAGTTCCTGCTCGAGCCGTTCGGCCTGCTCGCCGTGATCCCGAGCTGGGTCGCCGAGGCCCGCGCCTCCGCCGACCGGGTGGCCAAGGTCGTCGACGCGGGCCTGACCCTGCCCGACGGCGTGGCGTCGCCCAGCCCGGAAGGCTGCGAGCTGCGGCTCTCCGGAGTGCGGCACGGCTCGCTCGCCGGTCTCGACCTGCACGTGCGCCCCGGCGAGTTCGTGGGCGTGGTCGCCGGCCGCCCGGCGGATGCGGAGGCGCTGGTCCGGTTGCTGGCGGTGCCCGACTCCTACGAGGGCACGGTGCTGCTCGGGGGCGAGCCCCTCGAGCTGGTCCAGCGTGACCACGCCCGCCGGCTGCTGCTCGTGCAACCCCACCACGCGGATCTCTTCACCGGAACGATCCGCTCCAATGTGGCGCTGCACGGCGAGCCCGAGACATCCGTCCTGGCGGCCGCTGCGGCCGACGAGGTGGGGCCGCTCGACACGGCGGTCGCCGAGCGCGGCGCCAGCCTCTCCGGCGGCCAGCGGCAACGCCTCGCCCTGGCCCGCGCGCTGCTGGCCCGCCCGCCGGTGCTGGTGCTGCACGACCCGACGACCGCCGTGGACGCCGTCACCGAGCACGCGATCGCCCAGGGCATCCGCGCGCTGCGGCACGCCCCGCGGTCCGGCTTCGCGACCGTCGTGATCACCAGCAGCCCCGCGCTGCTCGCCGCCACGGACCGCGTCGTCGTCGTGGGCGAGGGCGTGGTCACCGCCGAGGGCGCGCACGCCGATCTGGGTGCCGCCGACGACACCTACCGCCGGACGGTCCTGAGATGAACATCCTCCCGATCGCCTCCGCGCGGGAGAGCCGCGCCTGGCTCGCCGCCGAGTTGAGAACCCGCCGCGGCGAGGTGGCGGGCACGCTGATCGCCGGCCTCCTGGCCGCCGCCGCCACGATCGTCCCCGTGTACGCCCTCGGCACGCTCGTCGACCGCGTCCGCGAGGGCGCCGGGGCGGACGCCGTCGTCCCGATCGCGGTCGTGATCGTGATCGCGGCGGTGCTGGGCGGGCTCGCGACGGGCCTGTCGACCTACCTGATCGGGCGGCTCGGCGCCCGGATGCTCGCCGACCTGCGCGAGAGCACCGTGGCGACCGCGCTGCGGCTGCCCGCGCTGGTGCTCGACCGGACCGGCCGTGGCGACCTGCTGTCCCGGGTCAGCGCGGACATCGCGGCCATCGCCAAGGCGGTCACCGACGTGCTGCCGCAGGTCTTCTCGGCCCTGCTGCTCGGGGTGCTCAGCCTCGCGGCGCTGACGGGCATCGACTGGCGGCTCGGGCTCGCCGGCGCGGTGGCCGTGCCGTTCTACGTGCTCGGCCTGCGGTGGTACCTGCCGCGGGCGGCCCCCCGCTATGCCCAGGAGCGCGTCGCCGTCGCCGAGCGCTCGCAACTGCTGGTCGAGAGCATGCAGGGGCTGCGGACCGTCCACGCCTACCGGCTGGAGGACCGCCACCTGCGCGACATCGAGGGCGCCTCGGTCCGGGCCCGGGACATCTCGATCAACGTCTTCACGCTCTTCACCCGGCTCGTGGGCCGGGTCAACCGGGCGGAGTTCATCGGGCTGTCGGTGATCCTCGTGGTCGGCTTCCTGCTCGTCCGGCAGGGGCAGGTGACCGTCGGCCAGACCTCGGCCGCGGCGCTGCTCTTCCATCGGCTGTTCAATCCCGTGTCGATGATGCTCTTCACCTTCGACGAGATCCAGGCCGCCGGCGCGAGCCTCGGCCGCCTGGTCGGCGTGGTCCGCATGCCGGTCGAGCAGCGGACCGGCGGGCGGGCCCCGGCCGATCACGCGCTGTCGCTCGACGATGTCACCTTCCGCTACGGCGACGAACCGGTGTTGCGCACCGTGACGCTGCACGTGGCTCCGGGCGAGAAGGTCGCCCTGGTCGGCTCGACCGGGGCCGGCAAGACGACGGCGGCCCTGATCGCCGCGGGCATCCTGCACCCGGAGAGCGGCACGGCGACGGTGGGCGGCGTGCCGGTGACCGAGCTGCCGGCCGACACCGTGGCGATCATCAGCCAGGAGACGCACGTCTTCGCCGGGCCGCTGATCGAGGACCTGAGGCTGGGCCGCCCGGATGCGAGCGAGGCGGAGGTCGAGGCGGCCCTGGAGCGGGTCGGCGCGCTGCGCTGGGCGGCGGATCTGCCCGAGGGGCTCGCCACGCTCGTGGGCGAGGGCGGGCACGAGTTGACGGCCGCCCAGGCGCAGCAGCTGGCCCTGGCGCGGCTCGTTCTGCTCGACCCGGCCGTGGCCGTACTGGACGAGGCCACGGCCGAGGCGGGCAGCGCGGGAGCCCGGGACCTCGAACAGGCCGCCGCCGCGGCACTCGACGGCCGGACCGCCCTCGTGGTCGCGCACCGGCTCACCCAGGCCGCGTCGGCCGACCGGGTCGTCGTCCTGGAGCACGGCGTCGTGGTCGAGGACGGCCCGCACGCTGCCCTGATCGCCGCCGGCGGCCGGTACGCGGAGCTGTGGAGCGCCTGGTCGGTGCGGGGCGGCGTCGAAGTGGGAGTCGACACCGCCCCTAGGGATCTCCAGTTAGGGTAGGCTAACCTGAGTCCGCATCGATGGCGCGCACCAAGCGCGGTCCACATCGGAGGGCGGAACTGATGACGGCTGGGCTCCAGGGGATCGACGACCTGCTCGAGCGGTGGAACAACCACACGCGACCGGCGGAGACCTCGACCGTCGTGGCGGCTTTCCTGGCGCAGGCGGCGCGCACGCCGGAGGCGCTGGCGCTGGTCGCGGGGGAGACCCGGCTGACGTACGCGGAGCTGAGCGGCCGGGTCCACGCCCTGGCCGCGCGGCTGCGGGAGCGGGGGATCGGCCCCGAGGACGTCGTCGGCGTCGGGATGCCCCGCTCGGCCGAGATGGTGATCGCCGTCCTCGGCATCATGGTCGCCGGGGCGGCGTTCGTCCCGGTCGATCCCGCCTGGCCCGGCCAGCGGCGCGCGCAGGTCCTCAACGAGGCGGGCGCGACGATCACCCTCACCGGGACGGACATCCCGGCCACGGGGGAAATGTCGGATCAGCCCGCGATCGATCCGGCCCGCCTCGCCTACGTGATCTTCACCTCGGGGTCGACGGGCAAGCCCAAGGGCGCGATGATCCGCCACGAGGCGATCCACGAGCGCCTCCGCTGGCAGCGCGACGAGATCCTGCACTTCGGCCCCGGCGACGCGACGCTCTTCAAGGCGCCGCTCTCCTTCGACATCAGCGTCAACGAGATCCTGCTGCCCCTGGTCTCCGGCGGCTACGTCGTCGTGGCCGAGCCCGGCGGCGAACGCGACCCGCAGTACCTGCTCGACCTGATCGCCACCGAGGGCGTGACCTTCGTCTACCTGGTCAGCTCCATGCTGGACGTGCTGCTCCAGCTCGCCCACGGCACCCACCTGCTCGACGGGCTGCGCCACGTCTGGTGCGGCGGTGAGGTGCTGACGCCCGAGCTGTTCGAGCGCTTCCGGGCCCAGCTGACCACGACCCTCTACCACGGGTACGGCCCGGCCGAGGCCACCATCGGCGTCTCCCACGTGATCTACCGCGACTCCGCCGAGCGCATCGCCACGTCGATCGGCCGCCCCAACCCGCACACCCAGCTGTACGTCCTCGACGACGAGCTGAACCCGGTCGGCCCCGGCGTCACGGGCGAGCTGTACGCGGCCGGCTTCCTCCTCGGCCGCGGCTACGTCAACGCCCCGGGCCTCACCGCGAACAGGTTCGTCGCGAACCCGTTCGGTGAACCGGGCAGCCGGCTCTACCGCACCGGCGACCTGGCCAGGTGGACCGGCGACGGCAGCCTCGAGTTCGTCGGGCGCGCCGACAACCAGGTGAAGATCCGCGGCATGCGTCTGGAGCTCGAGGAGGTCGAGTCCGCCGCGGCCACCCACCCCGCCGTACGCCAGGCCGTCGTCACCGTCCACGACCGGCACCTGATCGGCTATGCCGTCCTCGGCGCCCCCGCCACGCCGGACGAACTCCGGGCCTGGTGCGCCGACCGCCTCCCCGAGTACATGGTCCCGTCGGTGTTCGTGGTCCTCGACGCCTTCCCGCTCACCGCCAACGGCAAGGTGGACCGGCGGGCGCTGCCCGTGCCGGTGCTCGGCCCCGCCCGCTCACGCGCCCCCGAGACCGAGACCGAGGCGCGGCTCTGCGAGGTCTTCGCGTCGGTGCTCGGCCTCGACGCGGTCGGGGCGGAGGACGACTTCTTCGCGCTCGGCGGCGACAGCATCGTCGCGATCGGTGCCGTCCGCGCCGCCCGCCGCGCCGGCTTCACTTTGCGCGCCCGCGACCTCTTCGCCCACCCGACGCCCGCCGCGCTCGCCCTGGTCGTGGGCGCCTCCGCTCCCGGCGAGGAAGCCGCCGTCGCGGCGATCGGGGAGGTGCCGCCCACCCCGATCCTCACCTGGCTGGACGAGGTCGGCAACGCGCACGACGGCTTCTTCCAGGCGATCACCGTGCCGCTGCCCGCGGACGCCGACGTGCCCGCGCTCGTCGACGGGCTGCTGGCGGCGCACGACGTGCTCCGGGCCTCGCTGCGCGGCGACGTCCTGACGATCCGGCCGGTCGGCGCCCTGGACGTGCTCCGCTACGGCGAGGATCTGGAGGCGACGGCCGCCCGGCTCTCCCTCGACCAGCTCGTCGCGTTCTCGTACCGGGACGGCGATTTGATCGTGGCAGTGCACCACACGGTCGTCGACGGCGTCTCGCTGCGGGTGCTCGCCGAGGACGTGCGCAACGGAGTCTCGCCCGCACCCACTTCGTTCCGGCACTGGGCCACGGCGTTGCGAGCCGCCGACCTCAGCGACGATCTGCCGTTCTGGCGGGCGGCTGCCGCGGTGCCGGTCCGGCCGCTGGGCGACCGCCCGCTCGACCCGGCGATCGACACCGTGGCCACCGAGGAGACCCTGACCGTCGAGCTGAGCGCCGAGGTCACCGAGCGGCTGCTGGGCGCGGTCCCGGCGGCGATCCACGGCGGCGTGAACGACGCGCTGGTGGCGGCGCTCGCGCTGGCCGTCTCCCCGGACGAGCCGTTCCTGCTCGAGCTGGAGGGCCACGGCCGCGAGGAGGACGTCGCCGACCTCGACCTGTCCCGCACCTTCGGCTGGTTCACCACCCTCTTCCCGGTGCCGCTCGACGTCACCGGCCTCGCCCCGGCCGCCGCGGTCAAGGCCGTCAAGGAGCAGCTGCGGGCGGTGCCGCGCAACGGCATCTCGTACGGCGTCCTGCGCTATCCCCACGGCCACCGCGAACTGGCCGTGCAGCCGCAGGTGCTCTTCAACTACCTCGGCCGCATCGACACCGCCGTCGTCGAACGCCGCGACCCGCGCATGCCCCTGCCCCGGGCCCTGGAAGTCAACGCCGTCACCATCGACGGCAGGCTCGAAGCCGTCTTCAGCTGGCCCGGGCGCCTCCTGACCCGCGACCGGGTGCGGCAGCTCGCCGACCGCTGGACCCGGCTGCTCACCGCCCTCGCCGCCGACCCCGCCGTCGCCGGGCACACCCCCTCCGACTTCCCGCTGGTCACGCTCGCCCAGGCCGACGTCGACGCGCTCGGCGCCGGGGTGCGCGACGTGCTGCCGCTCACCCCGCTGCAGGCCGGGCTCTACTTCCACGCGACGTTCACGCCGGGCGCCGACCCGTACGTGGTCCAGCAGCTCATCCATCTCGACGGCCCCCTGGACGCCGAGCGGCTGCACCGCGCCGCGGACGCCCTCCTCGACCGCTACCCCAACCTGGCCGCCTCCTACGAGCCGGTCGGCGACGGCCAGGTCCTCGCGGTCGTGCGGGACGGCGTGCGGGTGCCGTGGCGCTACGTCGTGGGCGGGGACGTCGGCACCGTGGCCGGCGGCGAGCGCACCTTCGACCTGTCGCGGGCGCCGGGCATGCGCTTCGCCCTGGTCCGGACCGGCGAGCAGCGGCACGTCCTGGTGCAGACCGTGCACCACATCGTCGCCGACGGCTGGTCCGTGCCGCTCGTCCTCAACGACCTCCTTTCCCTGTACGCCGGCCTGCCCCTGCAGCCCGCACCGGCGTACCGGGACTTCCTCGAGCAGCGGGGCGACGGTGACCCGGAGGCGTACGCACGCCTGCTCGACGGCGTGACCGAACCCACCCTGCTGGGCCTCCCGGCGCAGGAAGCCGGATCTCTGACCACCACCGTGGACGGTGCGCTGGTCCGGGAGGTCGCCCGGCGGCACGGCGTCACGGTCAGCAACGTGCTCGCCGCCGCCTGGGGCGTGCTCGTCGGCCGGGTCACCGGGCGCAGCGACGTCGTCTTCGGCTCGACGGTCTCGGGGCGCGGCGGCGACCTGCCCGGCATCGACGCCGTCGTCGGCCTCGCGATCAACACCGTCCCGGCCCGGGTCCGCTGGTCCGGGGCGGAGACCCTGGCCGACGTGCTGCGCCGGTTCGCCGCGGACCAGCGCGAGGTGGTCGAGCACGAGCACACGTCTCTCGCCGAGATCCAGCGGCGGATCGGGCTGCCGGAGCTGTTCGACACCCTGGTCGTGGTCGAGAACTATCCGGCCGCCGCGGCACCCGCGGGCGGGGACCTGCGGATCAGCGGCATGGACGTGATCGAGGCGCCGCACTATCCGGCGACCCTGATGGTCAAGCCCGGCGACACCGTCTCCGTCACCCTGACCCACCGGCTCGCGCCCGATGTCGCCGCTCGTCTGCTTGATCAGTACAAGCGCGTTGTGGAGGCCGCCGACACGACGGCCGTCAACGCTCTCCGCCTGGTCGACGACGTCGAGGACGTCCTGGCCCGGGGGATGGGCGACGCTCCGGACAGCTCCGGCACCATCCTGGATCTCCTCGCGGACAACGACCCCGCCGCCGTCGCCGTCCGGGCCGGCGCCACCACGCTGACCTACGCCGAGCTCGCGGAGCGATCGGGCGCCGTCGCGGCCACGCTCCGGGCGGCGGGGGTGAGCCGCGGGGACGTCGTCGCGGTCGCCACGCGCAGGACCGCCGACCTGCCCGTCGCCCTGCTCGGCGTGCTGCGCGCGGGAGCCGCCTACCTGCCCGTCGACCCCGGCTACCCGGCCGCCCGCATCGAGTTCATGCTCGACGACGCGCGGCCCGTCGCCGTCCTCGCCGACGATGCGAGCAACCGGGCCCTGCCGCCGCACGACCTCCCGGTGATCCGGCTGCGCACCGCCCGGGGCGCGGCGCCGCAGGCGGGGATCGGACCGCTGGATGCCGCGTCGGTGATCTACACGTCCGGCTCGACCGGGCGGCCCAAGGCGGTCGTCGGCACCCACGGCGCCCTGGCCAACCGGCTCGCCTGGGCCCGTGAGGCCTGGGACGGGGAGATCCGGGTCGCGAAGAGCTCGATGAGCTTCATCGACGGCACGACCGAGCTGCTCGGCGGGCTGGTCGCCGGGGCCACGGTGGTCATCGCCGACGAGACGGCCGCCGCGGACGGCGCCGCCCTGGCCGCGCTGGTCTCGGAAACCGGGGCCACGCAACTGCTTGCTGTGCCCAGTCTGGCGAGCGCCCTTGCCGAAACGGTACCGGGGAAGTTGGGGCATGTGCGGCGGTGGATCACCAGTGGGGAGGCGCTCGACGGCGACACGGTTGCCGCGCTGGCCGCCGCTTCGCCCGGGGCGGAGATCGTCAACTCGTACGGGGCGTCGGAGAACACCGGCGACGTGCTGGCCGGGCCGGTCGTGCCGGGTGACGTCGTCACCTTGGGCCGGGCCGTGCCGGGGGTGCGGATCCTGCTGCTCGACGCCGCGTTGCAGCCCGTCGCTCCCGGGGCGGTCGGCGAGATCTACGTCGGCGGCGTCCAGCTGGCCCGGGGCTATCGCGGCCAGGGTGGTGCCACGGCGGCGCGGTTCGTCGCTTCCGAGAACGGCGAGCGGCTCTACCGTACGGGCGACCTCGGCCGCTGGATCGGTGACCGCGTCGAGTTCCTCGGCCGCAACGACGACCAGGTCAAGGTCAACGGGCACCGCGTCGAGCTGGCCGAGGTCGAGGCCGCCCTGCTGCGCCGGCTCGGGGTGCGCGAAGCCGTCGCCGTGGCGCGCAACGGCCGCAGCCTTCACGGGTACGTCGTCGCCGAGCCCGGGGAGACCCTCGACCCGCCCGCGCTGCTCGCCACGCTGCGCGAGGAACTGCCCGCCTACCTGGTGCCGGCGACCGTGACCGTGCTCGACGCGCTGCCGCTGCTGCCGAACGGCAAGCGCGACCGCCGCGCCCTGCCCGACCCGGTCGCCGCCGTCGCCGAGCCCCCGCGCACGCCGCGCGAGGCGCAGGTGGTCGCCCGCTTCGCCGAGGTGCTGGGCGGCGGGACCGTCGGCATCCACGACGACTTCTTCGCCCGCGGCGGCGACAGCATCTCCGCGATCCGCCTCGTCAACCTGCTCACGAAGGACGGCCTCACCCTGTCCACCCAGGACATCTTCCGCACCCGTACGGCAGCCGCCGTCGCCGCGACCGCCGACGGGCCCGTCCTCGCGCCGGCGCCGACCGGCGACGACGAGGTCTGGGACCTCTCCCCGCTGCAGCAGGGCGTCTACTACCAGGCCACGTACGCCGACGGCGCCAGCACCTACATCGCGCAGAACGTGTTCGACTTCGACCGGCGCCTCGACGTGCCGGCGCTGGAGCTGGCCTTCGCCGCGCTGCTCGACCGGCACCCGACCCTGCGCGCGGCCTTCGTGGGCGAACCCCGGCCGCAGCAACGCATCGCCGCGCACGTGCCGGCGGTCGTCACGGTCGCCGAGGGGGACGCCGACGCCCGCACCGCGGCCGATCTGGTGCAGCCGTTCGACCTCGCCGACCCGCCGCTGATCCGGCTCACCGTCATCCGCAACGCCGACGGCACCGACCGGATGCTCCTGACCTGTCACTTCCTGCTGTGGGACGGCTGGTCGCGCGAGCTGGTCCTGCGCGAGCTCTTCGCCCTGTACGACACCCGGGGCGAGACCGGCGCCCTCCCGCTCGACGGCCCCGGCTTCCCCGACTACCTGGCGTGGATCGCCGCCCAGGACAGGGACGCCTCCGCCGCCGCCTGGCGCGCCGCCCTGGACGAGCCGACGATCGTGGTGCCCGAGGCGGCCGGCCGGGAGCCGATGCTGTCCGAGCGGATCCTCGCCGCCCTCCCGACCACGGTCACGACCCGGCTCACCGAGCAGGCCCGGCGCGCCGGCGTCACGCTCAACTCCGTGCTGACCGTCGCCCTCGGGCTGGTCCTGGGCCACCGCACCGGCCGGGGCGACGTCACCTTCGGCACCACCGTCGCCGGGCGCCCCACCGGGCTGCCCGGCATCGAGAACGTCATCGGCCTGTTCCTCAACACCGTGCCCGCCCGGGTCGCCGCCACGCCCGCCGCGACGGTCGCCGACCTGGCCCGCCGCGCCCAGCAGGACCGCATCGACCTGGCGCCGCACGAATATCTGGGCCTGGGCGACATCCAGCGCGCCACGGGCCACGAGCAGCTCTTCGACACCCTGTACGTGCTGCAGAACTTCCTCGCCGACGACACGTTCGCCGAGCTCGAGGCGGCGCAGGGCATCGTGGACGTGCAGTACACGGACACGACGCACTATCCGCTGACCTGGGTCCTGACGCCCGGCGCCAACCTGCGCGTCAAGCTCGAGTACCGCCCGGACGTGATCACCGCCGCCGCCGCGCGGACCCTGGTCGACGAGTTCCTCGCGGTCGTCCGGTTCCTCGCCGACGGCCTCGACGTGCAGGCGGGCGCCGTCCCGCTCGGCGACTCGCACGTGCTCGCCGGGCACGAGACCGGCATCCCGGAGACGTCCATCGCCGGCATGCTCGCGGAGCAGGCCGCCCGTACGCCCTCGCTGACCAGCCTGGTGTTCGGCGCCCAGCGGCTCACCTATGCCGAGCTGGACGCGCGGATCAACGCCGTCGCCCGGGGACTGATCGCCCGCGGCGCCGGGCCCGAGCAGATCGTGGCACTCGCGCTGCCGCGCGGCATCGACATGGTCGTGGCGCTGTTCGCCGTGCTGCGCGCCGGGGCCGCGTACCTCCCGCTGGATCTTGATCTGCCGCCGGAACGCCGTCAGCTGATGATCGACGACGCCCGCCCCCTGCTGGTGCTGTCGTCGCTGGACGGGATCGCGAGCGACGACACCTCCCCGGTGCGGGTGCCGGTGGCGCTCGACCGGCCCGCCTACGTGATCTACACCTCCGGGTCGACCGGCACGCCCAAGGGCGTCGTCACGCCGTACCGGGGGCTGACGAACATGCAGCTCAACCACCGGGCGGAGATCTTCGACCCGACCGTCGCGCGGGCCCGGGCGGCCGGCGTCGAGCGGCTGCGGATCGCGCACACGGTGAGCTTCTCCTTCGACATGTCGTGGGAGGAACTGCTGTGGCTCGTCGAGGGCCACGAGGTGCACGTCTGCGACGAGGAGCTGCGACGCGACGCGACGGCGCTGGTCGCCTACTGCCGCGAGCACGGCATCGACGTGATCAATGTGACGCCCACGTACGCCGGATCGCTCTTCGACGAGGGCCTGCTCGACGGTTCCTCCGGCGGCGTGGCCGGTGCGGCTCGCACGCTCGGCGGCCGCGTGGCCGATGCGGCAGATACGGCTCGCACGGTCGGCGGCGGGCATCGGATGTGGCTCGTCCTCCTCGGCGGCGAGGCGGTGACCGACGCGGTGTGGTCGCGGCTGAGCGACCCGGACGGCCCGGCCGGCTACAACCTCTACGGCCCGACCGAATACACGATCAACACCCTGGGCGCCGGTACGGCCGACAGCCCCACCCCCACCGTCGGCAAGCCCATCTTCAACACCGTGGGCCACGTGCTCGACGAGTGGCTGCGTCCCGTCCCGCCCGGCGTCGTCGGCGAGCTCTACATCGCCGGCGCCGGCCTGGCCCGGGGCTACCTCGGCCGGCCCGGGCTCACCGCCTCCCGCTTCGTGGCCTCCTCGTCGGGCGAGCGCCTCTATCGCACCGGCGACCTGGTGCGGGAGCGCCCCGACGGGAACCTCGACTTCCTCGGCCGCAGCGACGACCAGGTGAAGATCCGCGGCTACCGCATCGAGCTGGGCGAGGTGGAATCCGCCGTCGCCGCCGTGCCCGGTGTGCGGCAGGCCGCCGTGCTCGCCCGCGACGGGAAGCTGCACGCCTATGTGGTCGGATCCCTGGATTTGGCGGAGCTGCGCGCCGCGCTGTCATCGCGGCTGCCGTCGTACATGGTGCCCTCGCTCTATGCCCTTGTTCCCGCCCTGCCGCTCACGGTGAACGGCAAGCTGGACGTCAAGGCGCTGCCCGAGGCGACCCCGATCCTCGGCGTGGTGCGGGCCCCGCGCGACGAACGGGAACAGGTGCTCGCCGGCATCTACGCCGCCGTGCTGGGCCTCGACGAGGTCGGCATCGACGACGACTTCTTCGCCATCGGCGGCGACAGCATCTCGTCCATCGCCGTGGCCGGCCGCGCGCGCAAGGCGGGCCTGCAGGTGACCCCGCGGGACGTCTTCCGCCGCCGCAGCGTGCAGGCCCTCGCCGCCGCCCTGCCCGCGACCGTGGCCCCTGTCGCGAAGGACGACGGCCTCGGCGACGTGGCCCTCACCCCGATGATCGCCGAGACCGTGCAGTCGGCGACCCCGCTGGGGCACTTCTACCAGTCGATGGCCTGGCACACGCCGGCGTCGTTGACCCGCTCCTCCCTGGTGCGCATCCTGCAGGCGCTGCTCGACCGGCACGACCTGCTGCGGGCCACGTTCGACGGCACGCTGCACGTTCCCCCGCCCGCCGAGCGGGACGTCCTGGTGGAGGGCCCGATCGACGAGCCCGCGCTGGTGGCTCAGCTGGATCCGGCCGCGGGCGTCATGGTGCGCGCCGGGTGGGACGGGCGGCGGTTGCTGCTCGTCATCCACCACCTGGTCATCGACGGCGTCTCGTGGCGCGTCCTCACCGACGACCTGCGCCGGGCCGGTGCCGGTCTGCCGCTCGACGAGGTGGGGACGTCGTTCCGGACGTTCGCCGCCGCCCAGCCGTCGTACGCGTCCCAGGTCGCGTTCTGGCAGCACGTTCTCTCGGGCCCCCGGCTGCTGCTGGGCGACCGGCCGGCGGATCCGGCGGTGGACACCGCGGCGACCGTCCGGTCGATCACCGTGTCGCTGCCCGCCTCGCCGCTACTCGACACGCTGCCCGCCACCTTCTACGGCGGCGCGAACGACGTGCTGCTCACCGGTCTCGCCGTCGCGGTCAACCGGTGGCGGGGCTCGGACGCGCCGGTGCTGGTCAGCCTCGAGGGGCACGGGCGCACGGGCGAGCACGACCTCTCCCGGACGGTCGGCTGGTTCACCGCCATCCACCCGGTCCGGCTCGATCCCGGCAGCACCACCGACCTCGTCGCGGCCGTGCGCGCGGTCAAGGAGCAGCTCCGGGCCGTGCCCACCGACGGGCTCGGCTACGGCTCGCTGCGCTGGCTGCACGGGCACGACTTCGGCCCGGCGCCCGAGATCCTCTTCAACTATCTCGGCCGCTTCGGCGCGGACGACGGCGGCGACTGGTCCCCGGCGGCCCCGCTCCGCGAGGGCGTCGACCCCGCCAACCCGGCCATGCCGCTGGAGATCAACGCCCACGTGACGGGCGGTACCTTCGAAGCCACCCTGTCGTGGCCCGCGCACCTGCTGGCCGAGGACCGGGTCGTCGCGCTCGCCGAGCACTGGACCGCCGTCCTGCGCGAACTCGCCGGCACCGACGTCAGCGGGCACACGCCGGCCGACTTCCCGCTGGTGCCGCTCACCCAGGCCGACGTCGACGCCTTCGGGGACGCGGCGGACGTGCTGCCGCTGCTGCCGCTGCAGGAGGGCATGTACTTCCACGCCGTGACGTCCGATGTGGACACGTACGCGGTGCAGCAGATCGCCGCCCTCTCCGGGCCGGTCGACCCCGACCGGCTGCGGGCAGCCGTGGAAACCGTGGTGCGCCGGCACGAGGCCCTGCGGGCCTCCTTCCGCGAAACGCAGGACGGCCGCATCGTCCAGGTCATCGCGCGCGACGTCGAGGTGCCGTGGCGAACCTGTGCCGGTGCCGACCTCGCCGCCGTTGCCGCCGACGAACTCGCGCGGCCGTTCGACCTGGCCGCACCGCCGCTGCTGCGCTACGCGCTGGTGTCGCTGAGCCCCACGGAACACCGCCTCGTCGAGACGATGCACCACATCCTCGCCGACGGCTGGTCGTACCCGCTGGTCTTCTCCGACATCGTCGCCGCCTACCACGGCCGCTCCCTGCCGCCGCCGGTCGCCACCTTCCACGACCACGTCGAATCCGTCGTCACCCGCCCGTCCACGCTCTCCCGCTGGGCGGAGGCGCTCGCGGGCATCGAGCCGACCGCGCTCTACCCCGAGATCACCACCGTGTCGCATCACGAGAGCGCCTTCGCGTACGTGGACCGCACCGCCGACCTGACCGCGGCAGCCCGGGCGCACGGCATCACCGTGAGCACCCTCGTCCACGGCGCGTGGGGCCTGGTCCTCGGCCGCCTGCTCGGCCGCGACAGCGTCGTCTTCGGCTCCACGGTCTCCGGCCGCGGCGGCGACCTGCCCGGCGTGGAGACCATCGTCGGCCTGCTCATCAACACCGTCCCCGTGCCGATGTCCTGGCACCCCGGCGAACCCGTCGCCGACGTCCTGCGCCGCCTCCAGGACCAGCAGACCGACGTCCTCGACGTCCAGCAGGCAGGCCTCGCCGAGCTGACCCGCCTGGCCGGGGCGCGCGAGCTCTTCGACTCCATGGTCGTCGTCGAGAACTTCCCCCCGGTCTCCGCCGACAGCGCCGACGGCCTGGGCGTGACCGGCTTCACCGGCACGGACTCCCCGCACTACCCGGTCTCGCTGGTCGCCTTCCCCGGCGACCGCCTGACCCTGGAGATCAAGTACGACGAAGCGGTCGGCGCCGCGGCGGCCGCCCGCCTCGTCGCCCAGGTGGCCCGGGTCGTCGAGCAGCTGATCGACGACCCGGGCCGGCCGGTGGCCGCCCTCTCGCTGGGCGCGGCGTTTTCCACAGAAGCGGGTTACCCACAGGCCGCTGCGCACGCCGCCCCTGCTCTCCACGACAATGACCAGCGGGGGCTCCCCCTGGGAGGGCGGGCTCGCGGGGGTCGCGCCGAAGCAGCACCCGCCGCCGGCGCCAAGCACGTCGGCGCAGCACCCGCCGCCCCCGCCGTCGGCGCCAAGCACGTCGGCGCAGCACCCGCAGCACCCGCCGCCGCCGACGAGCACAACGACGCCGGCACCCTGGACATCTCGCTCGACAGCCCCGACGCGATCGCCGTCGGCGACCTCACCTACGCCCAGCTCGAGGCCCGCGCCAACCAGCTCGCCCACGAGCTCATCGCCCGCGGCGTGCGCCCCGAGAGCCGGGTCGCCGTCCGCCTCCCGCGCACCACCGACCTCGTCGTGGCCCTCCTCGCCGTCGTCAAGGCCGGCGGCTGCTACGTCCCCGTCGACAGCGCCGCCCCGGCCAAGCGCCAGGACCACATTCTCCAGGACGCCCAGCCGGTCGTCCTGATCGGCGACGGCGGCATCGGCGTCGACGCCCCGGGCCGGCCGACGACCCGGCCCGCGACGCGGACGACCGCCGACAACGCGGCGTACGTCATCTACACCTCCGGGTCCACCGGCAAGCCCAAGGGCGTCGTCGTCACCCACCGCAACGTCCGCGAGCTGTTCGCGGCCGCGGCCGGGCTGTTCGACGTCGGCGCGGACGACGTGTGGACGATGTTCCACTCGTACGCGTTCGACTTCTCGGTCTGGGAGCTCTGGGGCCCGCTGCTGCACGGCGGCCGCCTCGTGCTCGTCCCGAACGATGTCGTCCGTGACCCGGAGCGCTTCCGCGACCTCCTGGACCACGAGGGCGTCACCGTGCTCAACCAGACCCCGTCGGCCTTCTTCCCGCTCCTGGAAGCCGGCGTGGCGCGCAACGAGCAGCTCCGCTACGTCGTCTTCGGCGGCGAAGCCCTCGACCCGGGCCGCCTGACCGGCTGGTTCGAGGGTGCCGCCACCGCCCGGCTGATCAACATGTACGGCATCACGGAGACCACCGTCCACGTCTCCTTCCGCGAGCTGCACGCGACCGACGTGCACAAGCCGAGCGTCATCGGCGCCGCCCTGCCCGGCCTGACCGTCCACGTGCTCGACGCGTACCTGCAGCCGGTCCCCGAGGGCGTGACCGGCGAGATGTACGTCGCCGGCGACCAGCTGGCCCGCGGCTACCTCGACCGCCCGGGCCTGACGGCGAGCCGGTTCGTCGCGAACCCGTTCGGCCCCGGCCGGCTCTACCGCTCCGGCGACCTGGCCCGCTGGGAGGACGGCGAGCTGGTCTACCTCGGGCGCGGCGACGACCAGGTGAAGATCCGCGGCTACCGGATCGAGCTCGGCGAGATCGAGTCCGCCCTGCTCGCGCTGCCCGGGGTCGCCAACACCGCCGTGCTCGTCCGCGACGGCAAGCTCGTCGCCTACCTCGTCGCCCGGCAGGGCAGCCGCCCCGACGTCGACGCGGTCCGCGCGCACCTCGCCACGGTGCTGCCCGGCTACATGGTCCCGGCCGCGTTCGTCACCCTCGACGCGCTGCCGCTGACCGTCAACGGCAAGCTCGACCGCGCCGCCCTCCCGGCTCCCGCACGGCGGACGGAACCAGCGGAGATCGCCACCAACCCGGCGACCGCGGCGCTCCAGGCCCTCTTCGCCGACGTCCTGGGCCTCGACGCGGTCCCGGCCGACGGCGACTTCTTCACCCTCGGCGGCGACAGCATCGTCGCGATCCAGCTGGTCAACCGGGCCAAGCGCACCGGCCTCCGGATCTCCCCGCGCGACGTCTTCCTCAAGCGCACGCCCCAGGCGCTCGCCGGCACGGAACCGGCCGCGGCGCCGCAGCGGACCGGCGACGGCGTCGGGGAGATCGCCCTGCTCCCGATCGTGCACCGCCTCGCCGAACTGGGCGGCGGCATCAACCGGCTGCACCAGGCCGACCTGATCCGTACCCCCGCGGACGCGACCCCGGAGAGGCTGCGGGCCGCGCTCGACGCGCTGGTCGCCCACCACGACGCGCTGCGTCTGAGGCTCAGCCGCCCGGCGCCCATGCTCTGGTCCCAGGAGGTGACCACCACCGGGAGCGCCCGGCTCACCATTGTGGACGGCGGCGACTTCCGGCGCGAGGCCGAGGCCGCGGTGAGCCGGCTGGATCCCGAGGCCGGGCACGTCCTGGAGGCGGTCTGGTTCCGCACCGAGCACAGGCTGCTCCTGGTCGCCCACCACCTGGTCGTCGACGGCGTCTCGTGGCACATCCTGATCGAGGACCTGCGCACCGCGTACGAGCACGGCGTCCTCGACCCGGTCGCCACGAGCCTGCGTACCTTTGCCAGGGATCTCACCGAGGAAGCCGGCAGCGCCGCACGGCTGGCCGAGTTCCCGCAGTGGCAGCGGGCCCTCGCCCCCGGCGGCGAGCTCGACCCCGCGGCCGTCACCTTCGGCCTGACCGTCGGCGGCACCCGCGACCACGAGCTCCGGATCCCCGTGGAGCTCACCGGCGACGTCCAGGCCACCCTGCTGACGGCGTTGCACAAGGCGGTCAACACCTGGCGGGGTACGGACGGCGACCTCACCGTCGACCTCGAACGCCACGGCCGCGAGCCCGTCGCCGGCGCGGACCTGTCCCGCACGGTCGGCTGGTTCACCTCGATCGCCCCGGTCCGGCTGCCCGCCCTGCCCGACGGCGACGGGCTGGGCTACGGCCTGCTGCGCTACGTCAACCCGCGCAGCGCCGCCGCCCTCGCCCGCCTCGGCACGCCGCAGGTGCTGTTCAACTATCTGGGCCGGTTCGCCGACGAGGACGGCGACTGGACGAGCGACCCCGCGGACCTCCGCGTCCGCCCGGACGCCGACCTCGGCACCCCGTACCTGCTCGAAGTGAACGTCGCCCTCCGGGGCGGGGAGCTGCACGCCGTGCTCACCTACGCGGACGAGGGCCTGGGTCTCGACGCCACGCGGGCGATCGCCGACGCGTGGGCCGCCGAGCTGGCCCCGGCCGCCGAGCGCGTGCTGCCGATGTCGCCGCTGCAGGAGGGCCTCTACTTCCAGGCGAAGCTCGCGGGCGACGCCGACGTCTACATCGCCCAGAACGTGTTCGACGTCGACCACCGCATCGACGCCGCCGCCCTGGAAGCCGCCTTCGCCAAGGTGCTGGCGGCGCATCCGGCGGCCCGGCTCGGCTTCACGGACGAGGGCGCCGTCCTGCGCCGCGAGGTGCCGGCGACCGTGACCGTCGCCGAGGACCACGAGGACGCGCTCCACGAGGACCGGACCCGCCCGTTCGACCTGGCGGACCCGCCGCTCGCCCGGCTCACCGTGCTCCGGCGCCCCGACGGGCGCGACCGGCTGCTGTTCACCTATCACCTGCTGCTCTGGGACGGGTGGTCGCGGGAGCTGGTGCTGCGGGACCTCTTCGGGGCGTACGCCGGGAAGCCCGTCCCCGCGCGCACCGCGAGCTTCACCGACTATCTGGAGTGGATCGCCCGGCAGGACCGGGACGCGTCGCTGCGCGCCTGGGCGGACCACCTGGCCGGAGCCGAGCCGACGATCCTCTACCCGGCCGCGGCGGGCACCCGGCCGGTGCTCGCCGAGAGCCTCGCCCTGCAGCTCACCGAGGAGCAGACCGCGCACCTCACCGAGCAGGCCCGGGCCGCCGGCGTCACCCTCAACGCGCTGCTCAGCACGGCGCTCGGGCTGGTGCTGGCCCACGCGTCCGGGCGCGCCGAGGCGGTCTTCGGCACCACCGTGGCCGGGCGGCCCACCGAGCTGGACGGCATCGAGGACGTCGTCGGCGTGTTCCTCAACACCGTGCCGCAGCGCGTCACCTTCGCCGCGGCCGAGCCGCTGGCCGAGGTGCTGCGGCGGGTCCAGGCCGAGCGCATCGAGCTCATGCCCCACGAGTACGCGGGCCTGGGCGACATCCAGCGCGCGGCCGGCCACGAGCAGCTGTTCGACAGCCTGTACGTGCTCCAGAACTTCCTCGGCGACGACACGTTCGACGACCTCGAGGCCGAGCACGGCATCGTCGGCGTGACGGCGCTGGACGCGACGCACTACCCGCTGACCTGGGTCGCGACGCCCGGCCGCGCCCTGCGCATCCGCCTCGAGTACCGCCCGGACGTCGTCCCCGCCGCGTCGGCACAGTCGCTCCTGGACCGGCTGCGTGCGGTGCTGACCACCTTCGACGCCGCGAACCAGGCGGGCGCCGTGGCGCTTCCGGCCCCGCCGCCGCTCACCGGCGCCGGGGCGGACATCCCGGACGTCACCATCGCGGAGATGCTGGCCATGCAGGCGGCAAAGACCCCGACCGCCGCGGCGCTCACCCATGACGGCACCACGATCAGCTACGCCGAACTGGACGGCCGGGTCAGCGCCGTCGCCCGGGGACTGCGGGCCCTCGGCGCCGGGCCCGAGCAGATCGTCGGGCTCGCGCTGCCGCGCGGGATCGACATGGTCGTCGCGCTGTTCGCCGTGCTGCGCGCCGGGGCCGCGTACCTGCCGCTGGATCTTGATCTGCCCGCGGACCGGCGCCGGGCCATGATCGACGACGCCCGCCCCGTCGTGGTGCTCGACTCGCTCGCCGGCCTCTACCGCGAGGTGGGGGAGCCGTGGCTCGACGACTTCGCGCCCGGCGCGCCCGGCCGGCTCGACCGCCCCGCGTACGTGATCTACACCTCCGGCTCGACCGGCCGGCCCAAGGGCGTCGTCACGCCGTACCGGGGCCTGACCAACATGCAGCTCAACCACCGCGCGGCGATCTTCGGCCCGACGATCGAGGCGGCCGGCGGGCGCGTGCTGACCATCGCGCACACGGTGAGCTTCTCCTTCGACATGTCGTGGGAGGAGCTGCTCTGGCTGGTCGAGGGCCACCACGTGCACATCGCCGACGAGGAGCTGCGGCGCGACGGGCGGGCGCTGGTCGCCTACTGCGGCGAGCACCGGGTCGACGTGGTCAACCTCACGCCCACGTACGCGCAGGCCCTGCTCGACGAGGGCCTGCTCGGCGGCGCCCACCGGCCGTGCCTGGTGCTGCTCGGCGGCGAGGCGGTCTCCGACAAGCTCTGGGCCACCCTGCGCGACACCGGCGGCGTGGCCGGCTACAACCTCTACGGCCCGACCGAATACACGATCAACACCCTGGGCGGAGGTACGGCCGACAGCCCCACCGCCACGGTCGGCACCCCGATCTTCAACACCGTCGCCCACATCCTCGACGGCTGGCTGCGTCCCGTCCCCGCGGGCGTCGCCGGCGAGCTCTACATCGCGGGCGCCGGCCTGGCCCGGGGCTATCTCGACCGGCCCGGGCTCACGGCGTCCCGCTTCGTGGCCAGCCCCTTCGCCGAGGGCGGCCGCCTCTATCGCACCGGCGACCTCGTGCGGCTGCGCCCCGACGGCAACCTCGACTTCCTCGGCCGCACCGACGACCAGGTCAAGATCCGCGGCTACCGGATCGAGCTGGGCGAGGTCGAGTCGGCGGTCGCGGCCGTTCCCGGCGTACGCCAGGCCGCCGTGCTCGCCCGCGACGGCGCGCTGGTCGCCTACCTCGTCGGCACCGCGACCCCCGCGGACGTCCGTGCCTTCGTCGCCGAGCGGCTGCCGTCCTACATGGTCCCGTCGCTGTATGCCGTCGTGCCGTCCCTGCCGCTGACCGTCAACGGCAAGCTGGACACCGCGGCCCTGCCCGCCCCGGCCCCGATCGCCTCCACCTCGCGGCCCCCCGCGTCCGACCGCGAAGCCTTGTTCTCGGCGCTCTTCGCCGAGGCGCTGGGGTTGCCGTCCTTCGGCGTGGAGGACGACTTCTTCGCGGCGGGCGGCCATTCGCTGATCGCCCTGCGGTTGATCGGCCGGGTGCGGGCCGCGCTCGGCGTCGACCTGTCGTTGCGGGCGCTCTTCGACGCACGGACGCCGGCCCGGCTCGCCGCCGTCTCCGGACAATCGGCGCGAGTCGCCCTGGCTCCCGTCGCTCGTCCCGAGACCATCCCGTTGTCGCCGGCGCAGCAACGGCTGTGGCTGCTCGACCGGCTCGACCCCGGCTCGACCGCCTACCACTACCCGCTGGTCATCCGCCTCGCCGGCCGCCTCGACCCGGACGTCCTCTCCGTCGCCCTGGCCGACGTGGTGGCCCGGCACGAGGTGTTGCGGACAGTCGTCTCGGAGTCGGCGCAGCGCGTCCTGCCCGCTCCCGCGGTCATTCCCCTGTCGTCCTCGTTGTGGGAGCCGTTCGACCTCACCCGGGACCTGCCGATCCGGGCCTCCCTCGAGGCCGACGGGCCCGCGACCACCCTGACGCTGATGCTGCACCACATCGCCATGGACGAGTGGTCCGACGGGCCGCTGCTGCGCGACCTGAGCACCGCCTACACGGCCCGGCTCGCCGGCTCGGCGCCGTCGTGGGACCCGCTGCCCGTGCAGTACGCCGACTACGTCCTGTCCCTGCCCTCCCGAAGCCCCGACTGGTGGGCGTCCACCCTGCGGGAGCTGCCCGCGGAGATCCCCCTCCCCGCTTCCTCCTCGCGCGGGACCGAACGCGGCCCGGCCGGTCTCGCGTCCGCCACCCTCCCCGGCGACCTCGTCTCCCGGCTCCGCGACCTCGGCGGCGCCGCCTCGGCCAGCTTGTTCATCACGCTGCACGCCGCGGTCGCCACGCTGCTGCACCGCCACGGCGCCGGCACCGACATCCCGATCGGCACCCCGACGTCCGGCCGCGGCGACGCCGCCCTCGACGACCTCGTGGGCTTCTTCGTCAACACCGTCGTCCTGCGCGCCGACCTGTCCGGCGACCCCGCCTTCGATCAACTGCTCTCCCGCGTACGGGATGCCGACCTCGCCGCCTTCGACCACGCCGACGTCCCGTTCCAGCAGGTGGTCGAGCTGGTCAACCCGCAGCGCGCCGCCGGGCGCAACCCGCTATTCCAGGTGATGATCGGCTACTTCCCGCGCCCGTCGCAGGACGGCACGCTGCTCGGGCTGCCGGTGCTGGACGCCCCGCCGGTCGCGGCCGACCCCAAGGTGGACCTCAACATCACCTTCGTGGACGGCGGCCCGTCGGGGGTCGAGGTCCTCCTCGAGTACGACCGGTCGCGGTTCGCCTCCGGCACGGCCGCCGCTCTCCTGGACCGGCTCGGCGTGCTGCTGCGGGGAATCGTCGCCGCGCCGGCCACGCCGCTCTCCGCCCTGCCGATCCTCTCCGCCGCCGACACGGCCGACCTGACCGCCTGGCAGTCCGTGCCGCCCGCCTCCTCGCCGTCCTCGGCCGGCGGATCATTGATCTGCGGTTCCACGGTGCTGTCCGCGCCCGAACTCGCCGCAGCCGCGGACTCCGTGGCAGCCGCCCTGGCCGCCCGTGGGGTGGGCCCGGACGACATCGTGGGCATCCACCTGCCGCGCTCGGCGGACCTGGTCGTGGCCGTGCTCGGCGTGCTGCGCGCCGGGGCCGCGTACCTCCCGCTGGATCCCGCCTTCCCGCAGGCCCGCCGCGACCACATGGTCGCCGACGCCCGGCCCGCGGTGATCATCGATCCGGAGTTCCTGGCCGCCGTGACCCCGGCGGCCTTCGCCGCGCCCGACCCGTCGCCGTCCTCGGCCGCCTACGTGCTCTACACGTCCGGCTCGACCGGCCGCCCCAAGGGCGTGGTCGTCACGCGCGGCAACCTGTCCTCGTTCCTGGAGGCGCTCCCCCTCACACCGGGCGAACGCCTGCTGGCCGTCACCACGCTGTCCTTCGACATCTCGGTCCTGGAGATCCTCGGCACGCTCCGGGCCGGCGGCACGGTCGTGCTGGCCACTTCGTCGCAGGTGCGGGACCCGCGCCTGCTCGCCGAGCTGATCACCACGCACGCCATCACCGCGATGCAGGCGACGCCGTCGCTCTGGGCGGCGCTCCTCGAAGCGTCCGACGTGGACCTCTCCGGCGTCCGTGCCCTCGTCGGCGGCGAAGCGCTGCCGCAGTCCCTCGCCGCAGCCCTGGTTTCGCGCACATCCGCCGTCCGCAACCTGTACGGCCCCACGGAAGTCACCGTCTGGGCCACCGCGGCCCCGGTAGCCGGCGGCTGGCGCGGCTCCATCGGCAGCCCGCTGCCCGGGGTCACGGCCCTCGTGCTCGACGACCACCTCAACGCCGTCCCGCCGGGCGTGCCGGGAGAGCTTTACCTCGGCGGCCCCCAGGTCACCCGCGGCTACCACGGCCGCCCGGCGCTGACCGCTTCCCGCTTCGTCGCCGGACCCGCGGGTCAGCGCCTCTACCGCACCGGTGACCTGGCCCGCTGGGCCGCCGGCTCGCTGGAGTACCTGGGCCGCACCGACCACCAGGTCAAGGTCCGCGGCTTCCGCATCGAGCCGGAGGAGATCGAGTCCGTCGCCCTGTCCCACCCCGGCGTCACCCGAGCCGTCGTCGTGGCCCGCGGCGATCAGCTGGTGGCCTACGTGACAGGGACCCCGGAGGGCCTGCGCGAGGCCTTCGCCGCCGCCCTGCCGCCGTACATGGTCCCGTCGGTCATCCACACCCTGGACGCCCTGCCGCTCACCCCGAACGGCAAAGTGGACCGCAACGCCCTCCCCACGGTCCTTTCCCCGGCGCCCGTCTCCACCCCGCGCTCCCGGCTGGAGTCGTCGGTGGCGTCCCTCGTGGCATCGCTGCTCGACGTCCCCACGGTCGGGGTGGACGACGACTTCTTCACCCTCGGAGCTCACTCCCTGCTCCTGGTCCGCCTGGCCACGGCCCTCCGCACCCAGTTCGGCGCCGACATCCCCGTGGCGAGACTCTTCACCGCCCCGACGGTCGCCGGCGTTGCCCGCCTCCTGACCGGCGACTTCGACGGCCCCGACGCCCTGGCACCCGTGCTGCCGCTGACTGGCGGCCGTACCGGGGAGCCGTTGTTCTGCCTCGCCCCCGCCAGCGGCCTGACCTGGCAGTTCGCCGGCCTGGCCCGCCACCTCGACGTCCCGCTGATCGGCCTCCAGTCGCCCCTGCTCTCCGGCGGTGATCTCCCGGACACGATGACCGACCTGGCCGCCGCACACGCTGCTGCGGTGGAGGCTGCGCAGCCGTCCGGCCCGATCCGCCTCCTCGGCTGGTCCTTCGGCGGCGCCCTCGCCCTCTGCGTCGCCGCCGCCCTCCGCGCCCGAGGCCGGGACGTCGCCTTCGTGGGCATGCTCGACGCCCGCCGCGACGCCTCCTCCTCGCCGTCCACCGTGGCCGGTCTGCTCACCGAAATGGGCTACGAAGTCCCGTCGCCGGACCTCACCATGGACCAGGCAGTCGCCTTCGTCCGCGCGGCCGGTGGCACGGTGGCCGCCCTGACCGACGCCCAGATCGCCCTCATCCTGGAGAACTACCTGGCCAGCGACCGCCTCATGGCCACGGCCGAGTACCCGTCCTACGCCGGCCCGGTCCTCTTCGTGGAGGCGACGGTGCCGGAGCAGGGCTTCTCCGGGCCAGCCGCCCCGGCCTGGGCGCCCCTGATCGCCGACCAGCATGTCCATGATCTGTCAGTTCGGCATTCCGAGCTGCTCGACCCCGCCACCCTGGACAAACTGGGTCCTCTTCTCGCCGCGGCGCTCGGGGGCCATGCCCATTGAGCGCTCCCGTCTGTCCCGATTACGCGAAGCCCCTTAAAGTCCGCCTCAGGGCGCCGGGCGTGCCAATCCGATCACGCCCAGTGGTCAGCGCCCGTCGAAAGGTGGCAAGTCAGTGCGCTTCACACGCCGGCTGGGAACCACTCCCGCGCAGCGCCGGAGCCTGAGCAACGGGACATGTCCCGACATCCTCGAGCTCGACGACGGCCGTTTCGCCGTCATCGGAACGGACATGACCAGGGAGCTGGAGGCTGCTCTCCCGGTGGACGCAGGCCGTGCCCCGGACGAACGAATTGTCGTTATCACGCGGGAGACGCTGGTGGCCGCGAAGCGGGACATCCCTGAGGCTTAATGCAGACCTCAGCCACTTACAATCACATGTGCGGCTGAGTCTTGGGCCGACCGGCCCTCGTCCTGTGTCAAATCCCCGGCGTCAAGCTATGGAGGCTTCGCGCCTTCGCTCACGGGGCGAGGTGCGGTGTATCGCGTTTCGTGGTGTAAACGCCGTATCGGTTCCCTGCGTAAGAAGGGTCGGTCCATGGAGTTTGTGCGTCGTATCGGAAAAAGTCCCAGCGAGCGAGGGAGTCTGAACAATGCCACCTGCCCCGACATCTTCGAGCTCATCGACGGCTCGTTCGCGGTGATCGGCACCGATCGGACGGCTGAACTCAGCGCCGGATTGCCGTCCGATGCAGGTTTGGCGGACTACGAGCGCATCGTCGTGATTACCCGGGAAACACTCGTGGCAGCAAGGTCGGACATCTCCGTCAACTAGGCGTGCGACGCCTTGGTCGAAACCTCAGGTTTCGACGCTGGGGCGTGTTACGTCGAGCCGGGATGCCGGGATCTGACTGCGGGTGGCGGGCCGCCGCTTCGTCGTACTCAGCGCAGATCCTGGTGACGTGTTGAGCCAGGGCGAACTCCGTGCTGTTGGGATCAAGGTGCTTCCTCGCCTCCGCTGCGGCCTGCCAGTATTCGCGCATGACCGGGGATGAGAACAGATACCGCAGATTACCGACCTGGGACGCTGCGGGAAGATCCTCGGACTCGTGAGCGCGTAGGTGAAAGGACCAAATCATGTTGGCGTACAGCAGGCGCCGGACATCGCCTGCTGTCCGTGCCGGGTGCATCGCGGGCCAAACGTCGGCTAAGTCTTGGTCATCGACGCCCATTTTCAGGAGTTGCTGGTGAAGCATGCCCAAGTTGGCGTGTGAGGTGCGTGCGAGTAATCGGCGCTGATGCCCGAGCTCTCTACTGTTCTGCCTAGCGGTGATGATGACCGCCACAAGTGCCAGGCTGCTGATGATGGAACTGAGGACGCCGAACGTCTGGCCGACGTCGCTCCAGATCTGCCACTCCTCCGACGCTCCTCGCTGCGCCAGGACGGCGGCAAGGCCGACGCCGGCTAGCAAGGTGACAATGACAACGCCTGTAATGGCCGCCGTCCAGGCTGTGAGGCGGAGCGCTGCCAAAGCCTTGTGGGACGGTCGTTGTGCTGGCTCCTCGGTCATGGCGCCGCTACCTCCAGGCATCAGCACAGACTGTTGCGCGTATCGCTCTCTCGTCGGGTACTAATAATGCGTGGCCTTTTCGTGCTCCGCCAGTACCTGGCCGTGAGCGAGAAATGAATGGCTTGATGGCAAATGGCCAGGTGGCAGATTGCGTTCTCGCAGCCGTACACATATCGCACGTCTGGGCGATCATCAAAGGTGTGCAGGACCCCGGCGGGGGCCTTTGGCGATCAAATAGATGCCGAGGGAGAGTTCCCAGAGGGCGATCGGGAGGGAAGCGAGCGCCACGACGGGGGAGAAGCGGTCCCACGCGCCGAAGAGGATGCCGAGGTCGGCGGCCACCAGCAGGGGTGCTCCGGTCAGGCCCAGGGCGGGGAGCCATCGCGGGACGAGGCGGAACTGGTACAGCACGCTGCCCAGGAGGATGGCGTTGACGGCGGGGATGAGGCCTTGGCCGATGACGAAGAGGGAGTCGTAGAGGGCGACCCAGGGGCGACTGTCCGGATCATGGCCGGATCGGTGCAGTTCGGCGAGGGTCAGGAGGGTGGCCACCCCGGCGAGGACCAGGGTGGCTTCGACGACCCGGGCGGTGACGAAGCCCAGGGCGCGGCCCTCGGCCCTCTGCCGGAGGGTCGGGTGGAGCGCGACGGCGGTGCCGATGCAGGCCAGGGCGACGACGGTTTCGAGGACTGCGCCGAAGACCACTCCGGTGCCGGCGGCGGCGCCGTCGTGGAGGGCGTTGTAGAGGGGGAGGGTCGGCACCGAGACGAAGGTGAGGAGATAGAAGACGCCCGCGATCAGGGCTCTCTGCCGCTGACTGTCCTTCATGGAGCCATCGTGGTCGAGGCGGGTGCGGTGGGGACAGGGCTGAACGGGTGAACCGTTCGGGGCGGGGGTTCGTGTGGAGGGCGTACCGCTCACATAGCTCATGAAAGAGGCGCACCCATGCGAACGCTGACCATCTCCGCAATTGCCATGGCCGGCACGCTGCTGCTCGCGGGGTGCGGTGGGGATCCCGCGCCGCAGCAGCGCGCGGCCGAGGCGCCGGCTCAAGGGGGGACCGGTGGCGGTGCCGGGGCGCTGAACACGACCATCGGGACGGCGAAGACGTCCAAGGCGCAGCCCGGCACCGGCGATTGGGCGGCCCCGAACGGCGGGAATCTGCGTGCGGTCGACGTGGAGAAGGCCGACAACTGGGTGCAGCTGACCGCCGCGCGGGCCGGGGCGCTGGATCCCGTACTCGTGAACGGGGCCGGCCTGACGCTCTATCGCTTTGATGAGGACAGCGCCGACCCGCCGACGGCCACGTGCAACGGGGAGTGTGCGACGACGTGGCCGCCGGTGACCGTGGAGGCGGACGGGAAGATCTTCATCGCCGGGGTGGCCGAGGAGAAGGTCGGCGTGGTGCGGCGGGACGACGGCCGGCTGCAGGTGACCGTCGGGGGCTGGCCGGTCTATCGCTTCGCCAAGGACACCGAGGCCGGGGACACCAAGGGGCAGGGCGTCAAGGGCACGTGGTTCGGCATCACTCCCGATGGGGGCAAGGCGGGGGAGGCGGAGGCCCCGGCGGAGGAAGACCCGGCGGAGCAGAGCGCGCAGACCCCGGCCGGCAGCGCGAAGCGCGTCGTCCTCTTCGGCGGCCGGAACTTCAACGTCTTCGACGACGCCGCCAGCTCGCAGGTCATCGAGGCCGGCAGCGCCCCGGACGGCGGCTGTGTCAACGCCATCGACGCGAAGACCGCCTCCAGCATCGCCTTCGACGGGCTGGTCAAGGTGTGGGACGGGCCGGACTGCACCGGCGAGTCGCAGGAGCTGGGCGCGGTGAACGCCGAGTTCGTCGGGGGCATCGCCGATCTGCGGGACATCGACTTCGACAACAGGATCGCGTCGGTCAAGATCGGCTGACGCGGAAGCCGGACGGCCGGTCGCCTTTCCCCGAGGGCGGCCGGCCGTCCTCCTCTCACGAGGACTGGTTCGACAGATCCGCCACCGGCGTGGCGGGGTCGCCGTCGGTGGCGTTCTTCAGGGCCGGGAGCAGGACGTCCAGCGCGTACAGCAGGGCGTTGGGCCCGCCGTACGACAGGGCGCCGCTCAGCGGGGTCTCGAACGACGTGTAGATCGTGCGGTCCTCGGTGACCACCTTGAGGCGGCTGAAGGCCGGGGAGGCCAGCATGTCCTTCTTGGTCGCGCCCGTGACCATGAGGACGTCCTTGTCCAGGACGTCGAGGCGCTCCTCGCTGATGCCGTCGCGCTCGGCCTGGGTGCCGAAGCCCAGCAGGGTGAAGACCGTGCGGCGCGGGTCGTTCTCCGCCAGCAGCCAGTGCTCGCCCTTCTCGGGGCCGAAGTCCGCGACGAGGGTCTTGCCGGCGAACTGCGGGTTGGCGGTCTTCGCCTCCTCGAACTTGGCCTTCACCCGGTCCACCAGCGCCTGCGCCTCGGTGCTCCGGCCCAGCGCCTTGCCGATCGTCAGCGTCTGGACGTCCCAGGGCGTCTCCTCGTCCTTGTAGTCCGCGGTCTGGATCACCGTCGGGGCGATCTGGGAGAGCTTGTCGTACGTCTCCTTGTTGATCGTCTCGTAGATGGCCAGGATGAGGTCCGGCTGCTGCTTGATGATGGCCTCGTAGTTGATCTCGGCCGAGAAGGTGGGCAGCTGCTTGCCGCCGAGCGAGTCCTTGACCCAGGGGTAGGTCGGGTACTCGGTGAACCATTCGCGCGTGGCGACCGGCACGACGCCGAGAGCCAGCGTCGGGTCCTGGTCGTTCCAGCCGACCGTGACGACCCGGGTGGGCTGCTGCTCGATCGTGGTGGAGCCGAACTTGTGCTCGATGGTCACCGGGAAGGCCGCGGACGACGAGCCGGATGCCGCGGGGGCGGCAGAGTCTTCATCGGAAGCGCAGGCCGAGGTCGCGACGGCCAGCACGCCGGCGGCGGCCGCGGTGAGCAGGCGGCGGCGGGACAGGGAGGACATATCGACTCCAGAGAGTATGACGGAAGGCGAGGTTAGGTTAGGCTACCTTTGCTTCCGATCCGACGCGCCCCCGGAGGGCGGCGGAAAGACCAGAGAGATGAGGACCATGCAGCGCACCCTGCTCGGCGGCAAGATCCACCGCGCCACCGTCACCCAGGCCGACCTGCACTACGTCGGGTCGATCACGATCGACAAGACCCTCATGGACGCCGCCGACCTCATCGAGGGCGAGCAGGTCCAGGTCGTCGACATCGACAACGGGGCGCGCCTGGTGACCTACGTCATCGAGGGTGCGCCCGGCTCCGGCGTGATCGGCATCAACGGCGCGGCCGCCCGGCTCATCTCGGTGGGCGACCTGGTCATCATCATGTCGTTCAAGCAGGTCGAGGAGGCCGAGCGGGCCTCGTACGCCCCTCGCGTCGCGCACGTCAACGAGCGCAACGAGCTCGTCGAGATCGGCACCGACCCGAGCGCGCCGGTGCCCGGGGCGGAGGACCAGATCTCCAGCAAGGTGCTGGTCCACTGAGCACACTCACGGTCTGCCGGGACTGCTGCTGCGGCGACGCCGAGAAGCATCCCGGCACCGACCACGACGCTCAGCTCGCCGCGTTCCGGCAGACCCCGCATCGCGTACGCGTGAGCGACTGTCTCAAAGTGTGTGAGCGATCCAACGTCGTCGTCGTGCACCCCGCCCCCGAAGTCCGCCGGCGCGGGACCCGCGTGGTCCACCTCGGGGACATCCTCGACGAGAGCCTGGTCAGCGCCGTGGTCGCCTGGCTGGACGCGGGCGGCCCCGGCGTCGCGCCCCCGCCGGCCGTCCTCCTGGACAGGATTTTCGATCCGGCCGACTACGCCTGAGCGCCGACCGTCCTTTGTGATCGGGTCTATGCTCATCGCGCGACGATCGAGACGTGACACACGACACGAAGGAAGCGCACGTGGCAGAGGGTCCGGCCGCCGGCGGCGGCGAGCGCGACAATCCCAAGCTCGACACGACTGTTCCGCAGACCGCGCGGATCTGGAACTACCTGCTCGGCGGCAAGGACAACTTCGCCGCGGACCGGGAGGTCGGTGACCAGATCATCGAGAACCTCCCGCAGCTCGCGGAGAACGCCAAGCTGTCGCGGGCCTACCTCGCCCGCGCCGTGCGCCACCTCGCCGGGGAGGTGGGCATCCGGCAGTTCCTGGACATCGGCACGGGCCTGCCCACCGCGGACAACACGCACGAGGTCGCCCAGTCCGTGGCGCCCGAGGCGCGCATCGTCTATGTCGACAACGACCCGCTGGTGCTGGCGCACGCCCGCGCGCTGCTGACGACCAGCAACGAGGGCGCCACCGCCTACATCGACGCGGACATCCGCGACAGCAAGAAGATCCTCGCCGAGGCCGGCAAGACGCTCGACCTCACCCGGCCGGTGGCGCTGTTCCTCATGGGCATTCTCGGCCACATCGAGTCCGACGACGAGGCCCGGCGGATCATCCGGTCGTTCATCGACGAGCTGCCCTCGGGCAGCTATGTCGCCATGTACGACGGCAGCGACACCAGCCCCGACAACACCGAAGCCGTCCGCATCTGGAACATCTCCGCCAACCCGAAGTACCATCTGCGCACGCCGGAGCAGTTCGCGGGGCTCTTCGAGGGCCTGGAGATCGTGGCGCCGGGCATCGTGTCGGTGGTCCACTGGAAGCCCGAGCCGGGCGCGGAGAAAGCCGATGAGATCCCCCAGTACGCCGTCGTTGCCCGCAAGCCGTAACCAGCGGGCCCTGGCCGTGAGCGCACCGGAGCAGAACGGCGGTCCCACGGTCCGCCGGCTCCAATTGGGTGCCCGCCTGCGCAGCCTGCGCCTGGCCGCGGGGATCACCCGCGACCGCGCCGGATACGAGATCCGGGGCTCCGAGTCGAAGATCAGCCGGATGGAGCTCGGCCGCGTCGCGTTCAAGGAGCGCGACGTCACCGACCTGCTCCGGCTCTACGGCGTCACGGACCAGGGCGAGCACGAGCGGCTGCTCGCCCTGGCCCGCGAGGCGAATTCCCCCGGCTGGTGGCACTCGTACGGCGACGTGCTCACCACCTGGTTCCAGAACTACCTGGACCTCGAGCAGGCCGCCGAGCTGATCCGCACGTACGAGATCCAGTTCGTCCCGGGGCTGCTGCAGACCGACGCGTACGCCCGGGCAGTGATCATGCTCGGACACGGCACCGCCTCCGCCGAGGAGATCGACCGGCGCGCGGACCTGCGGATGGCGCGCAAGCAACTGCTGCGCCGGGAGAACCCGCCCCGGCTGTGGGCGGTCATCGACGAGGCCGTGCTGCGCCGCCCGATCGGCGGGATGGACGTGCTCCGCGAGCAGATCGAGTACCTGCTCGAGGCGTCGGCCCACCGCAACGTACGCCTGCAGGTGATCCCCTTCGCCTCCGGCGGCCATGCGGCGGCCGGCGGGGCGTTCAGCATCCTCCGCTTCGCGCACGCCAACCTGCCCGACGTGGTCTACATCGAGCACCTGACCAGCGGCCTCTACCTGGACAAGCGCGACGACGTCGACCACTACGCAGCGGCGATGGGCCGGCTGGTCATCGAGGCCGAGCCGCCCGACCGGACGCAGGAGATCCTGCGGGACATCCTCCGGGAGCTGAAGACGGCGTAGGTTCGGGCCGCGACATCACCCGGAGCTGGAGACCGCACAGGTTCGGGTCGGGGCATCCTGCGGAGCTGGAGGCGGCGCAGGTTCGGGTCGTGGCATCCTCCGGGTGCCGGAGACGGCGTAGGTTCGGGTCGTGAGGACGACGACTCTGGGCAAGGACGGGCCGCGGGTCGGCGTCGTCGGGCTGGGCTGCATGGGGATGACCCACGCGTACGATCAGGCCGCCCCGCGCGACGACGCCACCTCGGTCTCGGTGATCCACCAGGCCCTCGACGCCGGCATGACGCTGATCGACACCGCCGACGTCTACGGGCCGTACACGAACGAGGAGCTGGTGGGCCGGGCCCTCGCGGGCCCGTGGCGCGAGCGTGCCGTGCTGGCCACCAAGGTGGGGCTCGTCACGGGCGGCGGCACCGGGGGAGGCCCGGCGGGGCTGGGCCGCAACGGCACCCCGGAGCACATCCGCGCCTCGATCGACGCCAGTCTCCGGCGGCTCGGCACCGACCACGTGGACCTCTACCAGCTGCATCGCGTCGACCCGGCGGTGCCGCTCGAGGAGACGTGGGGCGCGATGGCGGAGACGGTCGCCGCGGGCAAGGCGCGCGCCATCGGCCTGTCCGAGGTCACGGTGGAGGAGATCCGCCGGGCCCAGGCCGTGCACCCGGTCGCCTCCGTGCAGTCCGAGCTGTCCCTGTGGACCCGGGACCCGCTGGCCGGCGTGCTGCCCCACTGCACGGCCGAGGGCATCGCCTTCCTGCCGTTCTCGCCGCTGGGGCGGGGCTTCCTGACGGGCCGCTTCGCCTCCTTCGACGACCTGCCCGCCGACGACTTCCGCCGCGACCTGCCCCGCTTCCAGCAGGACGCGCTGCGCGCCAACCTCGCCATCGTCGGCAAGGTCCGCGAGGTGGCCGAGCGCCTGGGCACCACCCCCGCCCGCGTCGCCCTGGCCTGGGTGCTGGCGCAGGGGCCCCGGGTGATCCCGATCCCCGGCACCAAGACGCCCAGGTATCTGGCCGACAACGCGGGTGCCGCCGACCTGACCCTCGACTCCGCCGAGCTCGACGACCTCCCCGCACCCGAGGGCGCCCGCTACTGATCAAAACCGGTTCGCAGCTGCGTACTGGCCGATCCCCGATCATCGCGGCACAGTGGGTGTCGCTGGGCGTGCCGGGGAGGGTGACGCCCACGACCGGTCCCGCTCCGCCCCGGCCGCGAGGCCGACCGCCGCGCCGATCTGCGGAACGCGCGGCGGGGCCGGGGCGGGCGGCTCGGCCGGACCGTGCCCGCGTGCCACGCCAGGCCGCGTGCCACGCCAGGCCGCGTGTGACGTCGGGCCGCGTGTGACGCCATGCTGAGTGTGACGTCAGGCCGCGTGTGACGTCAGGCCGCGTGTGACGTCAGGCCGCGTGTGACGCCACGCCGCGTGTCACGCCACGGAGCCACGCCACGCCACGCCACGGCGCGAGCCACGCCACGGCCACGGAAAGCCCGCGAGGCGCGGAAAGCCCGCGAGCCACGGGAAGGCCCGCGAGCCGTGGGGGACCCGCGGCATCGACGGCGGGCGGAAAGCTGCCAGGCGGAAACCTGACAGGCGGAGACCCCGGCGACGGGCGGAATCCCCAGGCGAACGGGCTCAGGCCGGCCGGGGATAGCTCGTCAGATACCCGCCCATGGTGCGGAAATAGTCCTGGGCGGCCCGCTCGACGCCGTCCTCCGTGCGTACGGTCCGGATGAGCAGCGCCCTGCTGCGCCCGCGTCGCGCCTCCGCGCCGGCGACCACGGCCACGCCGTCGCCCTCGCGATAGAAGATGCGGCCGGGGGTGCCGCCGTAGACCGCCGACGAGACGCCCGCGCGGACGATCTCCAGCCGCTGTCCCTTGTGGAAGCAGAAGGCCTGCGGATAGGGGTCGGACTGCGCGCGGACCAGGCGGGACAGCTCCTCGGCGGTCCAGGTCCAGTCGATGCGGATGTCCTCCTCCGAGCGCTTGTGGAAGAAGCTGGCCTTCGAGCGGTCCTGCGCCGGGAAGTCGCGGCGGCCCGTAGCCAGCTCGGCGAGGCCGTCGACGGTGATCGGGCCGAAGAGCTCCAGCGTCTTGTGGAAGAGGTCGGTCGCGGTGTCCGACGGGCCCACCGGGACGGCGCGCTGGAGCACGATCGGCCCCGCGTCGAGGGTGTCGTCCATGAGGTGCGCGGTGACGCCGACCTCGGGTTCGTCGTTGAGCAGGGCCCAGATCAAGGGCGAGAAGCCGGCGTACGCGGGCAGCAGCGCATCGTGCACGTTGAGCGTCCCGAACGGGGGCAGCGAGAAGATGCGGGGCGGGATCCACGTGCGCCAGTTGGTGGCCACGAGCACGTCCGGGGCCGCCTGCTTGAGGGCGTCGTAGAGCTCGTCGTCGTCGGCGCGCTCGCGGATGAGCACCGGCACGCCGGCGTCGCGGGCGAGGTCCTCGACCGAGTCGGCCCACACCTTCTCGTAGGCACCCTCGCCGCGGGGGTGGGTCACCACGGTCACGACGTCGTGTTCGGACCCCAAGAGGGCCTGCAGGGTCCGGTGGCCCCACGTCTGAAAGCCGAACATGACGACTCGCATGAATGTTTCTCCCTCATCCGTGGGTGCAGGACCTTAGGTTAGGCTAACCGAAATCCGGGGCCAGGTCGGCCCCGCGTTGGAGGGAACGGACATGTCTGAACCTGAACTCGACGTCGTGGGGATCGGCTTCGGCCCGTCCAATCTGGCCATGGCGATCGCCGTGTCGGAGCACAACGCATCGGGCGCCTCCCCGGTCTCCGCGCGGTTCCTCGAGCGGCAGGCATCCTTCGGCTGGCATCGCGGCATGCTGCTGGACGACGCGACCATGCAGGTCTCGTTCCTCAAGGACCTGGTCACGCTCCGGAACCCGACCAGCGAGTTCAGCTTCCTGCGCTACCTGCACAGCCGGGGCCGGCTGGTCGACTTCATCAACCACAAGAACCTGTTCCCGCTGCGGGCCGAGTTCCACGACTACTTCGTGTGGGCCGCCGAGCAGGTCGCCGACCAGGTCACCTACGGCTCGGAGGTGCTCTCGGTGACCCCGGTGCGCGGCGAGGGGGGCGACGTCACGGCGGTCGACGTGCTGGCGCGCGAGGGGGAGCGGCTGACCACGCTGCGCGCCCGCAACCTGGTCGTCGGCACCGGCCTGCGGCCGCGGCTGCCCGAGGGGGTCACCGCCTCCGACCGGGTGTGGCACACCAGCGACCTGCTGCACCGGCTGCCCGGGATCCGCGGGACCCGGCCGCGCCGCTTCGTCGTCGTGGGCGCCGGCCAGAGCGCCGCGGAGGCGGTTGCCACGCTGCACACCGAGTTCCCCGAGGCCGAGGTGTGCGCGGTCTTCTCCCGGTACGGGTACTCGCCTGCCGACGACAGCAGCTTCGCCAACCGGATCTTCGACCCGGCCGCCGTCGACGAGTTCTATGCCGCCCCGGAGGCGGTGAAGCAGCAGCTCATGGACTATCACGGCAACACCAACTACTCCGTCGTCGACATCGATCTGATCAATGAGCTGTACCGCCGGGCGTACCAGGAGAAGGTTCTGGGCCGGGAGCGGCTGCGCATGCTGAACGTCTCCCGGATGACGCAGGTGGCCGACGGCCCGGACGGGGTGGTGGCGACCGTGCACTCGCTGGTCACCGGCGAGGTGACCAGGCTCGAGGCGGATGTGGTCGTGTGCGCGACCGGCTATCACCAGGCCGACCCGTTCGCGATCCTGGGCGACGTCGGCGAGCTGTGCCGGCGTGACGAGCGGGGCCGGGCGCGGGTCGAGCGCGACTACCGGATCGCCGCCGACCCGGGCCTGCGGGTGGGCGTCTATCTGCAGGGCGGCACCGAGCACACGCACGGCATCACGTCGGCGCTGCTGTCCAACACCGCCATCCGCGTGGGCGAGATTCTCGATTCGGTCGTCTCGCGCAGGACGGCTCCGACCCTCATCCCGGCCTGACCGGGTACGAGACTTTTTGCGGCCCGGGCGGGTGCCCGGGCCGCTTTTCGTCGTTCGGCGGCCGGGAAAGCGCACGATCTGCGGTCCGGCCCTTAATGATCAATAAGGACCGTTACCTGCACTTTCCCGCAACTCTGGGGGGTGTACCCACGCCGTTCGCCCACTGTCAGCTCATCCGTTCGTCCGAACTCAGCGCATGATCGTTGTCACAATTGGTCACGAGGAGGAAACTTCGTGCTCGCGTTGATCCCCTCCCCCTCGACGCTGAGGACGTGACATGACCAGCCCCCAGCAACCAGTCCAGGCGCATGCCCGGAAGCGAAGTCCACTGCCGTGGATCCTTTTCGCCGTTTTCGTCGTGGCAGCCGGCGTGGTCCTCGGACCCCGCCTGCTCGGCGGCGACCAGGAAGTCTCGGCGGCGCCCGTCGCGGAGTCCACAGCGGACCCCATGGCCGACGCCGTCAACAAGTGCGACCCCGACCGCAAGGGCACCAAGCTGTCCGACAGCAACAGCCGGCTCACCGTCAGCGGCGCCGTCGAGGGCAAGTCCTCGGCCGGTGTCTCCGAGGAGGCGCTGACCTGCATCCTGGACACGCTCCAGGTGCCCGGGGCGCTCAGCTCCCGGATCCACAAGACGGTCGGCGCCGACGGTGACCTGCAGGGCAGCTGGCCCGGCTACAAGGTCACCTGGAAGAACAACGAGGCCGACGGCATCGACCTGACCGTCGTCCGCACCGAGTAGTCACAACGACAGCTCTGCTGTCAGGCGGACATCGTCGAGGGCGTGCGCGGCAGACACCGTGTACGCCCCCGGCACGGTGTGCCACCCGCCGTCCCAGATCTGCCACGTCCGCGCCGGCAGGGGCACCCGCACCGTCACCGTCTCGTCCGGGTGGGCCGACACCGCCGCGAAGCCGGCCAGCCACCGCTGCGGCCGCTCCGGCAGCACCCCGTGCGGGCCCACGCCGACCGGCGCCTCGCCGGCCGGGGCCACGTACACCTGCACGACCTCGCGCCCGAAGCGGGCACCCGTGTTCCGCAGCGTGACCACCGCCTCGGTCCCGGTCGCCACCAGCGACTCGTAGTGCCAGCTCGTGTAGCCCAGCCCGTGCCCGAACGCGAAGAGCGGCGTGGTGCCGGCCCTGTCCCACGCCCGGTAGCCCAGGAACACGCCCTCGTCGTAGCTCAGCACGCCGTCGCGCGGCCGCACCTCGAGGATCGGGCAGTCCTGTTCGCGCCGGGGCCACGTGGTCGGCAACCGGCCGCCCGGCTCCTCCGCCCCGAACAGCACGTCGGCCAGCGCCAGCCCCGCCTCCTGCCCCGGGAACCACGTGAGCAGGATCGCCGCGACCTCCTGCGCCCAGGGCAGCAGCACCGGCGACCCCGAGTTGACCACGACCACCGTGCGGGGGTTCGCGGCCGCCACCCGTACGACCAGCTCGTCCTGCCGGCCCGGCAGCGAGAGCGACGTGCGGTCGAAGCCCTCCGACTCCACCTGCTCGGTCGTGCCCACGACGACGATCGCGACGTCCGCCTCGCGCGCCGCCGCCACCGCCTCGGCCAACCGGCCCTCGGCCGACACCCCGGGTGGCTGGTGGCCCAGCGTCGTGGCGACCGTGTGCCCCATCCCCGGCCGCAGCGTCTGCCGCAGCCTGACTTCCACGGGTACGCCTCCCGTCAGCCCGACGACCACCCGGTGCTCCCGCGGCGACAGCAGCAGGTCCGCCCGTCCCGTGCCGGCGGGGTGCAGCGCGCCGATCGGGAGATGGTCGTCACCGACCCGCAGCTCGAACGTCCCGAACCCGGACACCGCGAACGTGTGCTCCCCGTCCTCCAGCGGGGTGAACGTGGTCACCAGCTCGATCCCCGTCACCGCCGCCGGATCGGTGCCGCCCGGCAGGTCGCCGATCCACCGCACCGCGGCCGCCGGCACCTCGAACGAGTGGTCCGCCCCGAGCAGCGTGACCGTGGTGGGCGTGGCGAGCGCGGGCAGGAACGGCCGCGGGTCAGCGCCGACCGCGTGCACGAGATCCACGCCGGGCAGCGCCCGCACGATCCCCTCCCACGGGGACACGACGTGCGGGGGAGTCACCTGCGCGCTGCCGCCGCCGAGCACGCGCGCATCGGTGGCCAGCGCACCGATCACCGCCACGCGGGTCAGGGCGGCGGGCTCCAGGGGAAGCGTGTAGCGCTCGTTGCGGGCGAGGACGAAGGAGCGGACGGCGACCTTGCGAGGCACGTCCCCACCGAGCGGGGACGCCGTGCGCGGCTCGCCCAGCGCGCCGGTCCGGGCCGCCAGGCGCAGCACCCGGCGTACCTTGTCGTCGATCAGCTCCTCCGGCACCTCGCCGGACCGGACCGCGGTGACCAGCCTCGGCCCCCAGGGGTTCTCCAAGGCCGGCATCGCGATGTCCAGGCCCCCGAGCGCCGCACCGACCGTGTCCCGCGCCGCCCGCCAGTCGGACACGACCACCCCGTCGAAGCCCCACTCGTCCTTCAGCACGTCCTGCTGCAGCGGCCCGTTCGCGGCCATCGGCAGGCCGTTGACCCCGTTGTACGCGCTCATCACGCCCCAGCCGCCCGCCGCCACCACCCGCTCGAACGGCGCCAGATAGACCTCGCGCAGCGCCCGCTCGCCGATCCGTACGTCGACGCTCATCCGCTCGGTCTCGAAGTCGTTGCCCACCAGGTGCTTGACCGTCGTGCCCACGCCCTGCTCCTGCACGCCGGTGACGAACCCGGCGGCCAGCTCGCCCGACAGCAGCGGATCCTCCGAGTAACACTCGAAATGCCGCCCGCCCAGCGGCGTGCGCTGCAGGTTGACCGTCGGCCCGAGCAGCACGTGCACGCCCTTGCGCCGCGACTCGTACCCGAGCAGCCGGCCCGCCTCCCGGGCCAGCTCGACGTCCCAGGTCGCCGCCAGCGCCGTCGGGCTCGGCAGCGCCACCGACGGGTCCCCGGGAGCCCAGCCCGTGCCGCGCACCCCCACCGGACCGTCCGACATCACGAGCGACCGCAGCCCGATCCGCGGTATCGCCGGCAGCGACCAGAAGTCCTGCCCGGTGAGCAGCGACACCTTCTCTTCCAGCGACAACAGCCCGACGAGGTCCCCAGGGTCAGTCATCCCCTGAGCTTAGGATCTTGCAGGTGACTTCTGAACGCTCGACCGCCGCCGGGCAGCGCCTCGAACGGGCCACCCGGCAGGCTCAGGCCGACGGCCGCATCCCCGCGCTGTCGGTCGCCGTGCACCGCGCCGACCGCGACCCCTGGGCCTTCACCGTCGGCGACTCCGGCACCGGCCGCCCCCTGGACGCCGGCAGCCGCTTCCGCATCGGCTCGGTCACCAAGACGTTCACCGCCGTCCTCGTCCTGCAGGCCCGCGACGAGGGCCTGCTCGACCTCGACGACCCGGTCGCCGCGCACCTCGACGTCCCCGCCCACGGCAGCGCGACCGTCCGCCGGCTGCTCTCGCACACCGCCGGCCTCCAGCGCGAACCCCACGGCGACATCTGGGACACCCTCGTCACCCCGGACGACCAGCAGCTGCTCGCCGAGCTCAGCCGCGCCGAGCGGGTCCTGCCGGACAACCGCCGCTTCCACTACTCCAACCTCGGGCTCGCCGTCCTCGGCCAGCTCGTCGCCAAGCTCCGCGGCGGCACCTGGGCCGCGGTCCTGCAGGAGCGCATCCTCGACCCGTTGGGCCTTACGGAGACCACCGTCGACCCCACGGATCTGGCCGTCACGGGCTGGCTCGTCGACGCGTACTCCGACGCGGCCCGCCCCGAGCCCCCCTTCGACATGCGCGGGGCCGGGCCCGCCGCCCAGCTCTGGAGCACCGCCCGAGACATGGCCCGCTGGGCCGCGTTCCTGGCCTCCCCGGAGATCGTCGACCCCCACGGCAGGGTCCTCGCCGCCGCCACCCTCGACGAGATGCGCTGGCCCCTCACCACCCGCGACGAGACCGTCTGGTCGACCGGCTTCGGCCTCGGCCTCATCCTCGTCCCGCAGGGCCGCCGCGTCGTGCACGTCGGCCACGACGGCGCCATGCCCGGCTTCCTCGCCGGCGTCTACGGGCGCCGCGGCGGCGAAGGCAACCCCGGAGCCCTCGGCGCGGCGGTCCTCGGCTCCTCCGGCACCGCCGGCGAGATCAACACCCTCGTCCACGAGCTGCTGCACCAGGCCGTCGAGCACGACCCGGCCGACATCGTGCCGTGGCGTCCCGGGCGGCCCGCCCCCGCCGCGTACCGGTCGATCCTCGGACCCTGGTGGGGCGAGGGCTTCCCGCACATCTTCAGCTGGCACGACGGCACGCTGCAGGCCCGCAGCGCCGAGGCCCCCGCCGACGCGCCCCCGGCCGTCTTCCGCCCGCTGCCGGAAAACCCCGACTGCCTGCGTACGGTCTCCGGCCGCGAGACCGGCGAACTCCTCCGCCTCACCCGCGACGAGACGGGCGACGTGGTCCGCATGCACTGGGCGACCTACCGCTTCACCCGCCGCCAGGAAGCCTTCGACGGCGTCTGGGTCTCCGAGGGCGCGTAGGGGCAGACCCTTAACGCCACAACTCCGGGAAGCGCTCGCGCGCCCGGGCGAAGAACTCGTCCGAGTCGTCGGCGTCGAGGGCGGCCGCCGCCAGGCTCAGGCGGGCGGCCGTCAGAGTGTCCGGGTCGCCGGCCCGATACAGGGTCTCAACCGCGTTGCGCCGGTCGAGGGCCTGCTGAAGCGCCTCCGCACCCTCATCCCCGAGATCGCCGGCGGCCACGAGAATGGTGTCGCCCCCCACCAGGGACCAGGCATCGTTCCGGTCGGGCTGCGGCATCGGGGGCAGCGACCGCTCCACCAGCGCACGCGGTGGGAGAAAGGTGCCCTGGCGCAGGGCGGTCAGCGCTCCCGGCACCCACGACTCGCCGGCCAGCCCGCAGTTCTCCAGAACGCGCTCCACCGCCCACGCCGTCACGGACCGGTGGAGGGCGGGCGACGCCCCGGCCAGGGCGGCCGCCAGATCACCGTCCAGCTCGTCGAGCTCGTCGTCCTGCTCGTGCCAGCTCTCGAGCTCTTCCCGCTCCTGCCGCTCGGCCCGCCTCGTCCGCAGCTCCTGGACCCGCTCTCGCAGCTCCTCGGCCGTCCAGGCCGGCTCGTGCCCCTTGGCGTGCCAGTACTCGGCGGACGGCCCGCCCGTACGCAGGATCCGGTCGGCGCCCGTGAGCGGCCAGAACTGAAGCAGGTAGTGGTCCACCGGCTCGTCGCCCATGTTCGTGTCCAGGTCGTGGGCAGCGGCGAAGCCGCGGGCGCAGTAGCGGGCGCGGTAGATGCCGGGCGGCAGGTCGACCGGGCCCTCGCTGGAGTCGAATGCGCTGAGCCACAGGTCGTCGCTCGTGGTCGCGTAGATCACCTCCACCGCGTCCGCCCACTCGTCACCGAGCTCGGGCGCGGTGTCGTGCAACTCCAGGCGGACGTGCACATCGCCGGTGTGCAGGCCGGTGACCATGGTCAGCCGGCCGGGGACCGCGGCGCCGCACAGCCCGTTGGCCTGACCTCGGGTGGCGTCGTCCCGGCCACCGGCTTCGTCGTCGGCCGGGGCCAGGTCGAGGAAGCGGTAGTGCACGTGGATGCCGGTGTCGAGCAGAACTTCGGCGAGCATGATTCGCACGCTGCCACACCCGGGGGAGACGTCCGCCGAAACGGGCGGTAATGGCCTCGGCGGGGGTGCCTTGGAGCGGATACGATGGCACGACCTCAGGCACGCCGCCGACCAGCGGCGGGGACTAAGACAGAGAGCAGGTGGCGTAGGCCTCACGGCCGCCCCTATGACCGGCACCGACCACAGCAGCGCTGGCGCTCGGGTGCAGACCAGGATCTCGGTCGCCGACCCGAAGATCATGGTGAACCTGCTCGGCCCCAAGGACGAGATCCTGCGGCTCGTCGAGCGGACCCTGGCCAGCGACGTGCACGTACGCGGCAATGAGATCACCATCACCGGCGCGCCCGCGGACAACGCCACCGCGGAGCGGCTCTTCTCGGAGCTCATCGAGCTGATCGAGAAGGGCGAGACCCTGAGCGTGGACGCCGTGCGGCGCACCGTCGCCATGCTCGAGCAGAACACCGCGGAGCGCCCGGCCGAGGTGCTCACCCTCAACATCCTGTCCCGTCGCGGGCGCACCATCCGCCCCAAGACGCTGGGGCAGAAGCGCTACGTCGACGCCATCGACGAGAACACGATCGTCTTCGGCATCGGCCCCGCCGGCACGGGCAAGACCTATCTGGCGATGGCCAAGGCCGTGCAGGCGCTGCAGGCCAAGCAGGTCAACCGGATCATTCTCACCCGCCCCGCGGTCGAGGCGGGCGAGCGGCTCGGCTTCCTCCCGGGCACGCTCAACGAGAAGATCGACCCCTACCTGCGCCCGCTCTACGACGCGCTGCACGACATGCTCGACCCGGAGACGATCCCGCGCCTCATGCAGGCCGGCACGATCGAGGTCGCGCCCCTGGCCTACATGCGTGGCCGCACGTTGAATGATGCATTCATCATTCTGGACGAGGCGCAGAACACCACGCCCGAGCAGATGAAGATGTTCCTGACCCGGCTCGGGTTCGGGGCGAAGATCGTCGTGACGGGCGACATCACGCAGGTCGACCTGCCCGGCGGGACGACCAGCGGGCTGCGGCTCGTGCGGGAGATCCTGCGCAACGTCGACGACGTGCACTTCGCCGAGCTGTCGTCGACCGACGTGGTGCGGCACCGGCTGGTGGCGGAGATCGTCGACGCTTATGCGCGGTTCGACGCCGATCAGGAGGAGGCCGGGCAGCAGGGCGTGCATGCCGTGCCCGGGCGGGGAGCGGGCGGTGGCCGGCCCAACCGGCGGCGCTGACCCCGTCGATCGAGCATCCCGGGCCGGCGGGCCCCGGGCGGGACGAGCCCGATCCCGCGCCGGTGTCGCCGGGCGCGGGATCGGGCACGTCCGGGCCTTCGCTGCCGACCCGTGCGTCACAAAACCCGGACCGGGGCTCGCCCGGTCCGGGCGCGTTCGTCAGAATTGCACGGAGAGCGACCTGCGGACGCGGGCCGCCCACGTGCGCCGCCGCCGGGGGGACCGGCGCGGACCCGACCGGAAGCTGGGGTAGAGCACCACATGTCCATCGAGATCGGCAACGAGTCGGGAGTCGAGGTCGACACCGACGCGATTCTCGCGGTGGCCCGGCACGCGCTCGACGAGATGGGGGTCAACCCGCTCGCCGAGCTGTCGATCCTGCTCATCGACATCGACTACATGACCGAGCTCAACCATCGGTGGATGGGCAGCGACGGCCCCACGGACGTCCTGGCCTTCCCGATGGACGAGGGCAGCGTCGACCACGGGCCCGGCGAGGCCGGCACCGGGGAGCCCGCCCTGCTGGGCGACATCGTGCTCGCGCCCGAGGTGGCCGCCAAGCAGGCCGTCACGGCCGGGCACACCGCCGCGGACGAGCTGCACCTGCTGACCGTGCACGGCGTGCTGCACCTGCTCGGCTACGACCACGCCGAGCCCGAGGAGGAGCGCGAGATGTTCGGGCTCCAGGCGCGGCTCCTGCAGAGCTGGCGCGCCGGGCGGCGGGCCGGCTGACCCGATGGAGCGATCATGGGCCGTGCTCGCCGACGGGGCGAGCGCGGCCGCGCCTGCCGGGCTGCCGGATCTGCAACTGATCGGGGCGGCTGTCGTCCTGGTGTTCCTCGCCGGGCTCGCGTCGATGACCGACGCCGCCCTGGCCACGGTGTCGCCCGCCCGGGCCGCCGAGATGGAGCGGGAGGGGCAGCGGGGAGCCGCCGCGCTGACCGCGGTGGCCGCCGACGTCGTCCGTCACCTGAACCTGCTGCTGCTCCTGCGCCTGCTGTGCGAGCTGACCGCGACCACGCTGGTGGCGCTGGTGGCGGTGGACAGCTGGGGGGTGGGCTGGCGGTCGGCGCTGGTCACGGCCGGGGCGATGACCGTGGTGAGCTTCGTCGTGGTCGGCGTGGCGCCGCGCACGGTGGGGCGCCAGCACGCGTACGCCGTCGGCCGCGCGACCGCCCCGCTGGTGCGCTGGATCGGCCGGGTGCTCAACCCGCTCGCGTCGCTGCTGATCCTCATCGGTAACGCGGTGACGCCGGGCAAGGGGTTCCCGGAGGGCCCGTTCGGCAGCCAGGTGGAGCTGCGGGAGCTGGTGGACCTCGCCGAGCAGCGCGGCGTCGTGGAGCACGGCGAGCGCGAGATGATCCACTCGGTCTTCGCGCTCGGGGACACGATCGCCCGGGAGGTGATGGTGCCGCGGACCGAGATGGTGTGGATCGAGGCGCCCAAGAGCCTCGAACAGGCGCTCTTCCTCTTCCTGCGCTCGGGTTTCTCGCGCATCCCGGTGATCGGGGACAGCGTCGACGACGTGCTGGGCGTGCTCTATCTCAAGGACGTGATCCGGCGCACGCAGAACGGCGACCCGGCCGCGTCGGCGATGCCGGTGGCCGAGGTGATGCGGCCGGCGACGTTCGTGCCCGAGTCGAAGCCGGTCGACGACCTGCTGTCGGAGATGCAGGCGGCCCGCACGCACCTGGTGATCGTCGTCGACGAGTACGGTGGGACGGCCGGCCTGGTCACCATCGAGGACATCCTCGAGGAGATCGTCGGCGAGATCACCGATGAGTACGACGTCGAGCGCCCCCCGATCGAGCACCTCGACGACGGCGCGGTGCGGGTGACCGCGCGGCTGCCGATCGAGGACCTGGGCGAGATCTTCGGGGTCGAGCTGCCCGCCGACGAGGTGGAGACGGTCGGCGGCCTGCTCGCGCAGACGCTGGGCCGGGTGCCGATCCCGGGCGCCACGGTCGACGTGGGCGGCCTGCACCTGGTGGCGGAGGGCACGACCGGCCGCCGCAACAGGATCGACTCGGTGCTGGTGCGCCGGGCCGAGAACGCGCCGGCGGAGTCCGCCGGCACCGAGAACACTCCCGAGACCGAGGAAAGACAGCACGCCGATGCCTGAGAAGACCATTCCGAACGCCGGTGCCACCGAGCTGGGCGCCGAGGACGCGAAGCTGGTCACGCTGGCCCGCGGCGCGCGCGCCCGGGTGGGCGCGGCCGAGGGAGCATCGGTACGCGACCAGGACGGCCGCACGTACGCCGCGGCGACCGTGGCCCTGCCCAGCCTGCAGGTGACCGCCCTGCAGCTGGCCGTGGCGTCGGCCGTGGCGGCGGGGGCGCAGAGCCTTGAGGCGGCTGCGGTGGCCACGGCGGCGGAGACGCTCGACGGGGCCGGGCACGCGGCGGTGCGTGACCTGGGCGCGGCGGCGCCGATCCATGTGGTCGGCGTGGACGGCGAGCTGCGGGGCACGGTGACGGAGTGAGCGACTCGGGCGAGCGGCGGCGACCGGAGGCCGACGAGCGGCGTCTCACCCCCGGCGAGCGGAACGAGCTGCGCCGGCGTGAGCGGCAGGCGGAGAAGCGGCGGCAGGCGGCGGGCGAGACCCGTCAGCCCCGGCGCCCTTCGGGCGAGTCGGGCGGTCGCAAAGCAGAGGCCGGCGGTCGGCGCGGCGAGGCGGGCGGTCGGCGCGTCGTTGCGGGCGAGACCGAGCGGACGCCGGGCGCGGCCGAGGTCGGCAAGTCGAATAAATCGGGAAAGTCGGGTGAGCGGAAGCCCCGGCACACCGCGGCGCGCCGGGCGGAGACGGCCGAGCGCGCCACGCAGGCCGACGCGGCGGGGGCGGGCGCGGACAGGCCGGCCTCCCGGCGTACCGAGCAAAAGGTGCACCGGCACAAGGCGGCCTCGCGGCAGGAAGCTCGGGACGACGTCTATCGCGCCGGTTTTGCCTGCTTCGTCGGGCGGCCGAACGCCGGCAAGTCGACCCTGACCAACGCCATCGTCGGGCAGAAGATCGCGATCACGTCGAACAAGCCGCAGACCACCCGGCACGTCATCCGTGGCGTGCTGCACCAGGAGAACGCCCAGCTCGTGCTGGTCGACACCCCCGGTCTGCACCGGCCGCGCACGCTGCTGGGCGAGCGGCTCAACGATCTCGTCCGCGAGACGTGGAGCGAGGTCGACGTGATCGGCGTGTGCTTCCCGGCGGACGAGCCGGTCGGCGCCGGGGACCGCTTCATCTCGACCGAGATCGCCGAGCTCAAGGCCACGGTCATCGCCGTGGTGACCAAGGTCGACCTGGTCGATCCGGCCACGCTCGCCGAGCGGCTGCTGGCGGTCAGCAAGCTGTACGAATTCGCGGAGATCGTCCCGGTCAGCGCGGTCTCCGGGCACCAGGTGGAGACGCTGGTCGACGTGATCGTCAAGCACCTGCCGGAGTCGCCGCCGCTCTATCCCGACGACGTGCTGACCGAGGAGCCCGAGCAGGTGCTCATCGGCGAGCTGGTGCGCGAGGCGGCGCTGGAGGGCGTCCGGGACGAGCTGCCGCACTCGATCGCGGTGCTGGTGGAGGAGATGATCCCCGAGGGAAATCTCCTCAAAATCTACGCGAACGTGTACGTCGAACGGGACAGCCAGAAATCCATCGTCATCGGCACGCGGGGTTCCCGGCTCAAGGAAGTGGGTACGAAGGCCCGGGCGGAGATCGAGGCTCTTCTGGGCCGTAAGGTCTACCTTGACCTGCACGTTCGTGTCGCCAAGGAGTGGCAGCGGGACCCGAAGCAGCTCCGGCGGCTGGGGTTCTGATCGGGTTTTTTGGCACGATCTGTGGGACGTTTCACACGATTTGCACAGGTAAGCGCTTTTAGATAGCCATGTAACTCATGCGGAACCGGTATCTCGACGTGCTGCGCGCGGTCGCCATCGCCCGGGTCGTCGTGTACCACTCGACGGGCTGGGCGGTGCTGACGATCGCGGTGCCGGCGATGTCGGTGATGTTCGCGATGGCCGGATCGCTGATGGCGGCCTCGATCGACAAGTCGGGGCCGCTGGCCGTCGAGCGCCGGATGCGCCGCCTGCTGCCGTCGCTGTGGGCGATCGCCGGCATCGCCGTCCCGATCATGCTGCTGACCGGCCTCGACTGGGACTGGCGGATCTTCCTCTGGGCCATGCCGGTGCAGGACGCGCCCGTCAACGGCTGGGGAGCGATGGTCCTCAACGCCTCGTGGTACCTGCGGGACTTCCTCTGGTTCGTCCTTCTCTCCCCGCTGCTGCTGCCGGTCTTCCGCCGCTTCCCGCGCATCGCGGTCGCCGTGCCCTACGTCGCACTGGCGGTCCTGGAGCTCGGCGACTTCACCGTGCACCCGATCCTGCACGACATGGCGCTCTACGGCGGCGCGTGGCTGATCGGCTTCGCGCACCACGACGGCCTCCTGCGCAAGGTCAACCGCAAGATCCTCGTCGGCGGTGCCGGGTTGCTCGCGGCGGGCGGCGCGGCCTGGTTCCTGACCCACCCCGGACCCCGCGGGTACGACCTCAATGACATCCCGCTCGGCAACGCCCTCTGGTCGGCGGCGTTCATCCTGATCGCCCTGGGCTTCGCCCCGCTCGCCACCCGGGCCCGCTCGAACCGGCTCATCACGATCCTCAACGCCCGAGCGCTCACGATCTACCTGTGGCACGTCCCGATCATCGTGGGCGTGATGTGGTTCGCGGAGAGGCACGCCCTGCCGGTACGCGGCTGGGACGGCTTCAGCTGGCGCATCCCCGTGGTCATCGGGCTCGTCGCCGTGGCGGTGCTGCTCTTCGGCTGGGTGGAGGACTTCGCCGCCGGGCGGCCGCCGCGCCTCGTCCCGGGCGGCCGGCCCCGCGTCGCCCCGGTGTCCCCGGCGCCGGCGCTGCCTCCCGCCCCCGTCGCGGTGGTCTCCGGGCCGGCCGGTCCGTCCCCGGCGCCCTAGGTCGTACCGAGTCCGGCCGATCGCCGCCCTTCACTTTCTCGCGGCCCTCGCCTTTGCCTCCGGCCCCGCTGCCGGGCGCCTCCGGCTTCCCGTGGCGCGGGCCGTTTGCTCCGCCGTCTCTCAGGGGGTGCTGACCACGTTGGCGTCGCCGCTGCTGGCCTTCAGGTCGAGCACGTTCGGGGCGGACGGGTTGCTGACGAGGTCCGTGTTCAGCCCGTCGCCGTCGTCGCTCCGGGGCGGCCCGACGATCTTGTAGTCGCCCATCGGCACGATCAGGTTGATGTCGCCGCTGCTGGCCCGGGCGGTCACCGAGGCCGCCTTGGTGAGCCCGAGCGTGATGTCGCCGGACGACGAGTTCGCCTTGATCGGCTTGCCGCCGCCGAGCTCGTGCGCCAGCAGGTCACCGGACGAGACGGACAGGTTGAGGGCGCCGCCGAGATCGTTCGCAGTGATCGAGCCGGACTCGGCGCGGGCGGTCACGTCCCCCGCGATGCGATTGAGCAGCAGGTCGCCCGAGCTGACCTGCACGTCGGCGGACGCCACCTGGCTCAGCGTGAGGTCGCCCGAGCTCAGGCGCCCGCTGACCTTCACCCCGGCCGGGGCGGTGATCTCGTACGAGACGGAGCAGTGATCCCCGCACGAGGTGTTGACGTTGAGCGTGCTGCCCGCGACCCGGTAGGAGATCTCGGGGTCGCGCCCGTCCGTGCGGACGATCCGCTTGATCCGCGTCTCGGCGGCCGCGCCGGTCGAGACCGCGACGTCCCCGCTGCTGCCGTCGATCACGATGGCGGTGATCTTGGCCTTCTCCGTGTCGTCGTAGGTGAGCTTCGCGCCGACCCCCGCCCCACAGCCGGTGAGGACGGTGGCCGTGGCAGCGGCGGCCAGGGTGAGCGCCCCGGCCCGGCGGATCAGTCTCGCGGTCATGCCCAGAACGCTATGAGCCCGCCCGGGGTGACACCACCGGACTCACCCCGGAGCCGACCCTGAGATCCGCCTCAGGGTCGGGCGGGCCCGCTCTTTCCGGTGCCGTGGGAAGGTTGTCGTACCCAGGGGGCAGAATGTCGGGGTGCCCAGCGGATCCGGATATCGACGCCAGCTCTACCGCGACGACGCGGTGGTGCTGCGTGTGCAGAAGCTGGGGGAGAGCGACCGGATCATCACGCTGCTGACCCGCCGCCACGGCCGGCTGCGCGCGGTGGCCCGGGGCGTCCGGCGGGTCAACTCCCGCTTCGGCGCCCGGCTGGAGCCCTTCGGCCACATCGACCTGCAGCTCGCCGGCTCGCCCGAGGGCGTCGGCAGCAGCCTGCACTCGATCAGCCAGGTCGAGGGCGTCAACCTCTTCGGCAAGAAGTTCCTCGAGGACTATCCGCGCTACACGGCGGCGAGCGCGATCGCCGAGACGGCCGAGCGGCTGACGCCCGTGGAGCGCGAGCCGTCGCTCCGCCTCTTCCAGCTGACCCTCGGGGCCCTCAAGGCGCTGGCCGTGGGCGAGCACGCGACAAGCCTGGTGCTCGACGCCTACCTGCTGCGCGGCATGGCCTTCGCCGGCTGGGCCCCGGCAATCGCCGAGTGCGCGGTCTGCGGCGAGGCGGGCCCCCACGGCGCCTTCTCGGTGCCGGCCGGCGGCTCGGTCTGCCCCGACTGCCGCCCACCCGGCGCCGCTCACCCGGCACCCGCAACCCTGGGCCTGATGGCCGCCCTGCTCGGCGGCGACTGGACGGTTGCCGACATCGCCGACCCCTCGGTGCGCCGCGAGTGCAGCGGCCTGGTCGCGGCCCACCTGCAGTGGCACATGGAACGTAACCTCCGAGCCCTGCCCCTGGTCGACCGACGGGAGTCCGGATCGTTGCGCCGCGCTGATGCCTCGTCGGCTGCGTCCGGTGACCTGCCGCCGGTCCTGCGGCCCCGCGCTGATCGGTCGTCGGCTGGGTTCGGTGATCTGCCGTCCGCCCGTGCTGATCTGCCGTCCGTCCTCGCTGATCGGTCGTCGGCTGGGTCCGGCGATCTGCCGTCCGTCCCCGCTGATCGGTCGTCGGCCGGGTTCGGTGATCTGCCGTCCGTCTTGCGGCCCCGCGGCGATTCTCCGCCGGTTCCTGACTTCCTCCGCGGTCCTCAGCCGTGACCTTCCTGCCCCTCTGATCCTGTGACGGGAGCCCTCCCAGTGACACGTCCGCCCACTCCGCACATCTCCGGCGCCAAGCCGCCCGCGCTGCCCAAGGAGGCGATCCCCAAGCATGTCGCGATCGTCATGGACGGCAACGGGCGCTGGGCCAAGGAGCGCGGCCTGTCCCGCACCAAGGGGCACGAGCAGGGCGAATACTCGCTGTTCGACACGATCGAGGGCGCGCTCGAGCTCGGCATCCCGTACCTGTCGGCCTATGCCTTCTCCACCGAGAACTGGAAGCGCTCGCCGGAGGAGGTCCGCTTCCTGATGGGCTTCAACCGCGACGTCATCCGCCGTCGCCGGGACGAGCTCAACGACCTGGGCGTCCGCATCGTCTGGTCGGGCCGCGCGGGCCGCCTCTGGAAAAGCGTGATCAGTGAGCTCCAGACCGCCGAGGAGCTCTCCCGCGGCAACTCGAAGCTGACCCTGCAGTTCTGCGTCAACTACGGCGGCCAGGCCGAGATCGCCGACGCCGCCGCCGCGATCGCCCGCGACGTGGCGGCCGGCAGGCTCAAGGCCGACAAGGTCAACGAGAAGACGATCCAGCGCTACCTCTACCACCCCGAGGTCCCCGAAGTGGACATGTTCCTGCGGCCCTCCGGCGAGCAGCGCACGTCCAACTTCCTGCTGTGGCAGTCCGCCTACGCCGAAATGGTCTACCTCGACACCCTCTGGCCCGACTTCGACCGCCGCCACCTCTGGTACGCCTGCGAGCTCTACGCCCAGCGCGACCGCCGCTTCGGCGGAGCCCTGCCCAACCCGGTCGCCCCCGCCCCCG
>NZ_JAUQWH010000041.1 GCF_030757795.1 Actinoplanes oryzae | reverse complement strand
GGCGACCAGCTGCTGCTCGCGCTCGTAGAGGCGGGCCAGGTGCACCGCGCGGCCCAGGTCGTTGGCGACCACCTCGGTGAGCCGGACCTCGACCGGGTTCCAGGCGGGCCCGGCGTCGCGCACCAGGGTCAGCGCGCCCAGCAGCTCCTCGCCGCCGCTGACCGCGACCGTGAGCACGGGCCCGCCGAACGTCTCCGCCGCCTGCCGCTCGGGCTCGGGCGGGACGACCGGCCCGGCGTCGCCGGACGCCCACACATCCCCGGTACGCAACCACGTGACGTCGATCCCGCCCAGGTCCGCGAGGACGCCGCCCGCGTGCTCGTCCCGGAGGCTGACCTGCGCCGGGACGTCGGTCTGCCCGGGCGCCATGCGCAGCAGCACGTGATCCGCGCCGATGGTGGCGGCGGCGCCCTCGATCGCCTCGCGCACCGCGTCCTCGACCTTGAGGTGGGCCCGGATGCGATAGCCCAGCGCCCGCACCTCGCCGCGGAGCCGGGCGATGTCCGCCTCGGCCCGCCGGATGCGCTCGTGCTCCTCGGCCATCTCGTTGATCGCCAGCGCGACCGCCCGGATCTCGGTGGGCCCGCGGCCCGGGTCCGCGCGCGCCTCGAGCTCGCCCGCGCGGCGCCGGTCGATCACCGCGCCGACCCGGGCCAGCGGACGGGTGATCCGGCGGGCGGTCAGCGCCGCGGTGGCCAGGGCGACCACGGCGGCCAGCACGGTGAGCGCGACGACCACGGCGGTGGTCACCTGGCTGAGGCGCGAGCTGCGCCGCTGCAGGTCGGCCGCGCGCGTGGCGAGGCTCGTGTCCAGGGTCTCGTTCACCGCCTGGAAGGCCTGGAAGAGCGGCTTGCCCTGATTCACGTACGCCGCCGCGGCAGCGCTGCGCGGCGGGGCCAGCCGCTGCTGCTCGGCCAGCCGCCACCACTGGTCGGCCCGGTCGATCTGCTCGTCGACCGAGACCCGCTCGTCGCTGCGCGCCAGGGCGGTCAGGTCTGCGGCCGACTGCTCGTAGGCGGTGCGTGCCGCGGAGTAGGAGTCGAGCAGCTGCCCGTCGCCGGTGAGCAGGTAGCCGCGCAGGCCGCGCTGGGCGTCACCGAGGGTGGTGCGGAGCTCGGCGTTGGCCAGTTCGAGCGGCTGGACGTACTCGGAGAGCTCCTTGACGACCCGGTGCTGCAGGGTCAGCGCGGTGGTCTCGGCGGCGCCGGTGGCGACGATCAGCACGACGACCGCGCCGAAGGCCCGGGTGAGCAGGCGCCCGACGGACCGGTTGCGGGTCATGGGCGTGGGACTCGCGGGTCAGGCCCGCGCCCGGGTCAGCAGGGCCTGGATGCGCGACACCAGCTCCCGCGGGCTGAAGGGCTTGGTCACGTAGTCGTCGGCGCCGGCGCTGAAGCCGCCCTCGACGTCCTGCTCCTGCACGCGGGCGGTCAGCATGATGATCAGGATGCCGGCGGTGGCGGGGTCGGCGCGCAGCATGCGGCAGACGTCGATGCCAGAGAGCCCGGGCATGGAGACGTCGAGCACGGCCAGCGTGGGCCGGCGGGCCCGGGCCTGCTCCAGCGCGGCCTGGCCGTCCTCGACGGGGACCACCTCGAGCCCGGCCTGTTCGAGCTTGAACGCGACCAGATCCCGGATGTCCGCGTCGTCGTCGGCGACCAGCACCACCGTCACGGCGTACCCCCAATTCATCCCTTACCGGGACGATATCGGTTTCCCCAGCCGGATGTTTGGTCCTCCCGCAACCGCACCGCAACTCGGGCGCAGCACGAATGCATCCTCGGCGCGGTGTTCTTGATCCAAGCACCCGCAGGAGGAGATCATGACCGCCGTGGACCTCGACGACGTCCGTATCGAAGCCCTGTTCCTGTCCGACCTGCAGGGCTCGGACCAGCCGACGCCCGAGTCGATCCGCGCCGCGGTCACCGAGACGGTCGGCCGGCTGGGCGAGGGTGGCTGCGCCGCGCTGGTCGCCCAGGAGTTCGGCGAGCACCCCGACTGCGCCCCGACGCGGATGAAGTGGGCGCGCGGCGCGGTGCGGAAGGCGTACACCGCCTGACTCTGCTAGCCTCTGCCCCATGCACGCGCGATTGAGCATGTGGTGGCCCGCCTGTCCGGCGGCCCCTGCTCGCGCGTAATCACTCACGCGGCCGCCTCCCCGAGGCGGCCGTCGGCTTGTGTGCCGGGCAGCCCCGGCGGCGGTCCCCGACCCGATCGAGGACCCATGAAGCCCTTCGCCCTGCTGCACCGCGACGGCGCATCGCACGTCGAGCTCCTCCACGGCGACGTCGTGACCGTGCCCACGCTCGCCGACATCCCGCTCCCCTCCGGCACCGGCCCGCAGACGCTCGCCCTGATCCCCTACCGGCAGATCGCCGAGCGCGGGTTCGAGTGTGTGGACGACGAGGCGCCGCTGGAGTGCCTGCGGGTGTCGTCGGTCAGCCTCCTCCCCGTCGACCGGGTCATCGCCGACATGCCCGGTGAATTGTCCGTTTCCGACGGCGCGTTCGATCTCGACGACCAGACATACGCCGGCATCGTGGCGGACGTGCTGCGGGACGAGATCGGGCACGGCGAGGGCGCCAACTTCGTGATCCACCGGGTGTACGAGGCGACCGTGTCGGGCGATCCCGTCGACGCGGCACGGGCGGCGTTCCGGCGGCTGCTGACCGGCGAGAGCGGTGCGTACTGGACGTTCCTGGTGCACACCGGCACCCGTACGCTGGTCGGCGCCACCCCGGAACGGCACGTCAGCGTGGCCGACGGGCTGGTCATGATGAACCCGATCAGCGGCACCTACCGGCACAGCGACCCGCGCGGGCTCGCCGCCTTCCTCGCCGACCGCAAGGAGATCGAGGAACTGCACATGGTCCTCGACGAGGAGCTCAAGATGATGGCCACGGTCGCGGAGCACGGCGGTCAGGTCGTCGGCCCGTACCTGAAGCACATGGCGCACCTCACCCACACCGAGTACCTCCTCGCCGGCCGCGGCTCCCTCGACGTGCGCGACGTGCTGCGCGAGACGATGTTCGCGCCGACCGTCACGGGCAGCCCGATCGAGAACGCCTGCCGCGTCATCGCCCGCCACGAGCGCCGCGGCCGAGGGTACTACGGCGGGGTGCTCGCCCTGCTGGGCCACGACGACGAGGGCCGGCAGACCCTGGACGCGCCGATCCTGATCCGTACGGCGTCGATCTCCCCCGCCGGCGAGCTGCGCGTCCCGGTCGGCGCCACCCTGGTCCGCCACTCCACGCCCGCGGACGAGGTCGCCGAGACGCACGCCAAGGCCGCCGGGGTCCTCGCCGCCCTGCACGGCCGCGCCGCGTCCGGCTTCGAGCCGCCGGTCGCCGACGACGCCGCCCTCGCCGCTCGGAACGAGGGGCTGTCCCGGTTCTGGCTGGACGAGCGGACCCCGGGCCAGCCGTCCCTCGGGCGCACCGCGGTGATCGTCGACGGGGAGGACACCTTCACCGCGATGCTCACCCACCAGCTGCGAGCGCTGGGACTGAGCGTTTCCGTCGTCCCGTGGAGCGCTCCGGCCGTACCCCCGGCTGATCTTTTGATTTTGGGACCAGGCCCGGGGGACCCGGCGTCGGAGTCGCCCAAGATGGTCCGCCTGCGTGGCCTGGCGGCCGACGCGCTGGAGAGCGGCCGGCCGATCCTCGGCGTGTGCCTGGGTCACCAGATCCTCGCCGGGGTCCTGGGCCTGCCGCTGCAGCGCCGTGACGCGCCCTATCAGGGGCTGGCGCGCGACATCGACCTCTTCGGAGCGACGCGCCGGGTCGGCTTCTACTCCAGCTTCACCGCCCTGGCCGGTTCCGCTCCCGGCGTGGAGCTCGCCGCGGACCCCGACGGTACGGTCCACGCGCTGCGCGGTGCGGGATTCGCCGGCGTGCAGTTCCATCCCGAATCGGTGCTGAGCAGGGACGGCATGGCAGTGCTGGGCGACTTGTTGCCGGCACTTCTCGAACGGGTGATTAGCCCGTCGGTGAGCGGGTAGCGAAAGGGTGTCGGTGGTTCAGGCGGATCGAGAGCCTCCGCCTGGGCCACCGGCCCCGAACGGGTGACCCTCCGATGGCCGTTCCGCGCGCCGTTGCGCCGGACAACGAAGACACGCCGGGGACCGTACCCGGCACCACCATCAGGGCATCGAATTCTGTCTTTATTCCGACTGTTTCGGGGTTGCGGGCGCCCCTACTCTGGAGCGGATCGACCTCTTCGGCAGCGCCTCCGTCGCCCGGGGCATCCCGCGCCGAGGCGAGGGCCGGCGAAAGAGGACGCCCATGGACATGCTCCGGTCGACCACCCGTTTGGCACCCCGACATGTTGTCGCTACGCTAGCTGTCGTCCGACAACTTCGGCGGGCGGGATCCTGACTGTGTCCTCCTTCTTCCTCAGCTCGGCGGCCGGCGACGACGATCCATGGGTCCGGCAGTTCTTCGACGATCTGCGCCGGCTCGTGCCCGAGTCCACCGCCTCCTGGCTGGGCACCCTCGGCAACGGCGATCAGCATCCCGGCCCCGAGCACCTGTTCCGGCTCGCGTCCTGCGACGTGTTCCTCGCCCTGGTTTCGCCGCGCTATCTCGGCTCGGAGAGCTGCGGGCGGCAGTGGCGGGTCTTCGCGGACCGCTACCCGCCCGGCATGCGGGCCACCGCCATGATCCCCGTCTGCTGGGACCGCACGGCCGCGCCCCCACCGGAGCTGGGCCCGCTGCTCGCCCCGCCGGCGGTCGACGGCGACCAGCGCGACCTGCGCGAACTCATCCGGCTGCGCAGCCTCCGGCCCCGCTACGAGGCGTTCCTGAGCACCGTCGCCGCGCACGTCGTGGCCGCCGGCCGGTCCACACCGGCGCCGCCGGTCGAGCCGCCCCGCGACCTCACCACCGTGCACAGTGCCTTCACACCGGTCCGCCCGGGGCCCCGGGTCCACTTCGTCATCGCGGCCGCCTCCCGCGAGGAGATGGACGAGGTCCGCAGCAACCTGGCCTTCTACGGCGACGGGGCACTCGCCTGGACGCCGTACCTGCCGGCCGACCCCGAATCCCTGGCCAGCCGGGCCCGCCTGCTCGCCGCCGACCGCGCGCTGCCCGCCGACCTCGCCGCCCTCGAGGACGTGCCGGAGCTGATCGAGCGGGCCCGCGCCGACCGCGAGATCGTCGTCATCCTCTGCGACTGGTGGCTGACCCAGCTCGACGCCTATCAGCGCGTCCTCGCCGAGATCGACCGGCGCGGCCTCGGCGACACGGCGCTGCTGGTGCCGGCCAGCCAGCTCGACGAGGAGACCACCCAGCACCTGGCCGAGCTCCGCTTCGGGCTGCGCACCACCTTCCGGGCCGCCGCGTCCGGGCGGCAGCCGCTCGTGCGCACCGAGATCCCGAGCTCGCACGACTTCGACGCGGACCTCGCCGGCCTGCTCGAGGAGGCCCGCAACCGGCTCTTCCGGGGCAGCCGCCTGCCGCGCTCCCCCGACGACGGACCCGCCGTCCCCCGGCCGATCCTGCGGGGGCCCTAGTGTCTGTGCCGACAGGGGGACCGGGCCGCGGCGGGCCCAGCCGACGCCTGCACCTCGCCTCGCCACCGGCCCTCAGTCGACACATCCCCGTACACTGTGTGATCGAAGCCCTACGATTGTTCCTCCTCGGGAGCTCGCCCGTGGGTATGCCTGAACCTCCGCCGCGCTTCTTCATCAGCTATGTCCACCACTCCGCCGAGGACAACCGGCTCGTCGAGAAGTTCTTCCTCGACCTCTGCAACGACGTGCAGGTGTTCTCCAGCAAGGACGACGGGACGGGATTCTGCGACACCTCGCTGCAGCTCGGCGACCGCTGGTCGGACGGGCTGGTCGAGGCACTGAGCACCGCTCAGGTCTTCCTGCCGCTGCTCAGTCCGTCCTACTTCCGCAGCGAGGCCTGCGGCAAGGAGTGGACCGTGTTCGAGTCCCGGATCGCACCCGCCGGCCGGAGCACCTCGATCATCCCCCTGCTCTGGGTGCCGATGGACACCCTGCACCCGGTCGCCGACCGCTACCAGTACAGGGAGGCGGCCTTCGGCGACGAGTACGAGAGGGTGCGGCTGCGGCGGCTGATCCGCGGCGCCCAGGCCGTCTACAACGACTTCGTCCAGGTGCTGGCGCAGCGCGTCGTGGAGCTCAGCACCGGCCGGCCCGTGCCCCCGGCGACCGACCGGCCCGGCTTCCACCAGATCGCCAGCGCCTTCGCCGCCACCCGCCGCCCGCCCACCGCCGTCCCGCCGCGCCCGCGCAACCGGGCACCCCGGCCGCCCCGGCGCGACCTGCCCCTGCTCAATCCCAACCTTCCCGAGGACCAGCGATGACCGGCGCCGACGCCGGCCCCGGCGGCCGGATCATCACCTTCTACAGCTACAAGGGCGGCACCGGCCGCACCATGGCACTCGCCAACGTCGCCTGGCTGCTGGCCACCCACGGCTACCGCGTGCTGACCATCGACTGGGACCTCGAGTCGCCGGGCCTGCACCGCTACTTCCAGCCCTTCCTGCGCGACAAGGAGCTGCGCAGCTCCGACGGCCTGCTCGACCTGGTCCGCCGGCACTCCGAGGAGAGCCTGCGCCCGGGCGGCCCGTCGAGCATCCGCCTCCAGTCCTACGCCGCCTCGCTCGACTGGGACTTCCCCCGCGGCGGCCTGCTCGACTTCGTCCCGGCCGGGCGGCAGAACGAGGGCTACGCCAAGGCCGTGAGCACCTTCGGCTGGGACACCTTCTGGCACCAGGGACAGCAGCTCCTCGCCGACCTGCGCGAGGAGATGGCCCGGCACTACGACTTCGTGCTGATCGACAGCCGGACCGGCACCAGCGACACCGGCGGCATCTGCACCGTGCACCTGCCCGAGAGCGTGGTCAACTGCTTCACCCTCAACAACCAGAGCATCGTCGGCGCGGCGGCCGTCACCCGGTCGATCGTGAGCCAGGACCCGGAGATCACCGTCTATCCCGTGCCGACCCGCATCGAGGACGGCGAGAAGGCGAAGCTCGAGCGCGGCCGCGTCTTCTCCCGCCGGATCTTCGAGCCGCACCTCAAGTTCCTCGGCGGCGAATCCCCGGACAACTACTGGAACAGCGTCGAGGTGCCTTACATCCCCTATTACGCGTACGAGGAGATCCTCGCCGTCTTCGGGGACATGCCGGAGCAGAACGGCCGGCTGCTCGGGCCGTACGTGCGGCTGGCGTCCCGGCTCGCCGGCCACGACTGCCCGGCGGAGAGCATCCCCGAGTCGGAGCGGGCGCGGGTGCTGGGCGCCTTCGAGCAGAACATCCCTCGGGACAACCGGACGGTCGTGGTCGCGTACGCCCCGCTGGACCGGATCTGGGCCGAGTGGCTGCGCGACCGGCTCGACAGCGGCGCGCACCGCACCTCGATGCTCAACATCCGCGACTCGGTCCCGGACCTCGACAAGGTCGACCACCTCGTCGTGATCTACTCCCGCGACCTGCTCGCCCGCGAGGGTGGCCTGCGCCTGCTGCGTCAGATGTACGACAGGCTGGGCTCCGACGTCCCGTCCGTCGCCGCGGTCCTCCGGGTCGACGCGACGCCCCTGGAACGCACCGTCCCGCCGCGCGCCCTGATCGACGTGATGGGCGCCGCCGAGGACCGCGTCCTGGAGATGACGTCGCTCGCCCTCGGCCTCGACCCGGTCCTGCGACCCGGCCCCGCCCAGGGCGCCGACAGCATCCGCTTCCCGGCCGACCGGGCGCCCCACTTCGAGGTCGGCCTCAACCGCAACCCGCGCTTCTCCGGCCGCGGCGGCGTCATCGAGGACATCCGCGAGCGCCTGCTCACCCGCCGCCCCGACGGCGCCCAGCTGGCCCTCGTCGGGCTGCCCGGCGTGGGCAAGACGCAGACCGCGCTGGAGTACTGCTACCGGTTCGCGGCCGCGTACGACGGGATCTGGTGGATCTCCGCCGCCCAGCCGGCCCGGCTCCGCCTCGCCCTCGCCAACATCGCCACCCAGCTCGCCCTGCCCGGCGACAACGTCGAGGAGCAGGTCGCCGCCGTCCTGGCCGCCTTCCGCAGCGCCGCCCCGGTCCGCCGCTGGCTGATCGTCCTCGACAACGTCGACGAGCCCGCCGACCTGCGCGACCTCCTCCCCGCCGGCCCCGGCCACCTGCTCGTCACCTCCCGCAACCCCCGCTGGGCCGACGCCCTCGAAGCCATCGACGTCAGCGTCTTCAAACGCACCGAGAGCGTCGAGCTCCTCGGCCGCCGCGTCCAGGGCGTCGCCCGCCCCGACGCCGAGCGCCTCGCCGACCGCCTCGGCGACCTCCCGCTGGCCCTCGAACAGGCGGGCGGCATGCTCAGCACCACCGGCATGGCCGTCACCGACTACCTCCACCTGCTGAACCACCGCGCCGCCGAGACCATGAGCGGCAACGCCCCGGCGACCTACGACCAGACGGTCGCCTCGACGGTGGGCCTCGCCTACGACCGGCTCGCCGCCAACAACCCCGCCGCCACCCGGCTGATCGAGCTTTTGGCGTTCCTCGCCCCCGAGGTCATCCCGTACCGCATGATTAGCAACAAGCAGATGACAACGCTGCTGGCTCCGATCGACCCCACGATGCACGACCCGGCCCGGCACGTCGCCCTGGTCCAGGAGATCGGCCGCCTGGGCCTGGCCCGCGTCAACGCGGGGATGAACGAAGCCGGCCCGGAAAGGCGTGGCGTCGTGGTCCACCGTCTAACTTCCGATATAGTACGCTCGCGCCTGGACGAAGCGGGACAAAATACGCGTAGGCGGGAAATCCAGAGCGTGCTGGCCGAAACCGACCGGGGCAACCCGGACAATGCCGAAAATCGCGCCAAGTACGAAGCGATCCGCCCCCACCTGGAAGCGAGCGGCGCGCTGTCGGCCAAGGAGCCGGAGACCCGCCAGCTGGTCATCGACATGGCCCGCTACCTGTACGTCCGCGGCGACTTCGCCGCGTGCGAGGAACTCTCGCAGGCTGCACTCCGCTCGTGGATCCCCCAGTCGGGTGAGGATGACGTCTGGGTGCTTCGCCTCCGTCGCAACCTCGCGCTGGCGCTGAGCAGCATGGGCCGCGACGCCGAGGCGTACGCGATGAACGAGGACAGCTTCGCCCGTCTCACCCGTACCCGCGGCGAAGACGATCCCTACACTCTCAACACCGCGATGCTCCTGGGCGTGGATCTCCGCGCGCGGGGCGAGTACGAGAAGGCCGCTGATCTCGACCGGCGCACCTTCCAGGGTCTCCGCGCCGTCTACGGCGACGACAGCCGCGAGACGTTGAACGCCGCGAACAACTTGGCCGTGTCATTGCGCCTCACAGGTAACCTGCGGGAAGCCGAACGCATCGACCGCGACACCCTCGAGCGGCGCCGGAAGATTTTGGGACCCGATCATGTCGATTCGATCTCTTCCACCGAGAATCTTGGTGGCGATCTCGTCGAACTGGGCGAGTTCGAGGCCGCCCGCAGCCTCCTGGAATCGGCATACCGGACCAGCATCCGAGTCAGAGGCGAAACACATTATCGGACTATTCGAATCGGGCATACGTACTCCGTCACTCTGCGTCGACTCAACGTGGTCGATGACGCCGCCGATGTGATCGACGGCACGGTGCGCAGTGCGCTGCAGGGTCTGCGGCCTGAACACCGCCTGACGTTGAGCTGCCAGTTGGAGCAGGCGGATGTCCGGTGGGCGCAGGGCCGGATCGGCGAGGCGCGGTCGCTGGGCGAGCTGGTCTACAAGACTTTCCGGGAAACGCGTGGCGCCGATCACCCGGAGACGATGGTGTTCGCCCACGACCTCGCGATCTTCCGTCGCGAGGCCGGCGACCTCGATGAGGCGCTACGGCTGGCCGAGCAGGTCTTCGACCGGCTGGACACCCTGTTCCCGCCGGCGCACTCCTACACGGTGGCGAGCCTGATCACGCTGGCGAACGCGCAGTTCGCGCTCGGAAAGCTGAATCTGGCCGCGAAGACGGACGCCGAGGTGCTGGGGCGGCTCCGCCGGTCCGCCTTCGACGACAGCCATCCGGCGCTGCTCGCGGCCCTGTCGAACTGGGTGCTCAGTCACCAGGACACCGACCCGGTGGGCGCGAAGCGCTATCGCGACGAGGCGATCGGCAAGCTCCTGATCAGGCTGGGGCCGGACCACCCCAGCACCCGCGCGGCCCAGGAGGGGCGTCGGATCGATCAGGACATCGCGCCCTTCGCGGTCTGACGGGCCTGCTCGGCCTCGGGCGCCCAGTCGTTCAGGGTCGCGCCCAGCTCGGTGACGAAGAACTTGCCGTGCTGGGTCAGCTCTCCGGATGACATGAGCTGGTCCAGTGCATAGCAGACCTGTTCATGCCAGTGGGCGAAGAGGCGCTCGGCGTGGGCCTGCTCGTCGCCGGTGGTGTGGAGGCGGCGTTGCTTCCAGAAGCCGGTGACGCCCGTGAAGGCGTACACCCCTTGCAGCAGGGCCGACGCCGGCCGTGGGTCGGGCCGCCAGGGTGCGTGCCACACTGCCGGCCCGTTCTCGGCGCACAACGGCAGCAGGTCGAGGAGGGCGTTCAGCTTCTCGTGCTGGAACTCGTGCACCAGCAGCTCGGCGGCCGTCACCGGATCATCCGGCACCGACATGCCGATGGCGCCGAAGCTTCCTCGCGCCGAGGCGCTGGTCTGGCTGCCGTCGGCCGGTGTGCGCAGGGGCACGATCGCTCGCAGCGCCAGCCGCATGGCGGACGCGTGCGCGGGCTGTTCCCGGAGAAGGAGATCCCAGGCGGCGTCCAGCGTCCGGGCAAAGGCGGCTCTCTCATCCGGCGGCAGCGGGGGCAGCACGGGCTTGCCGAACTGATTCCGCAGCGGGTCCCGATCCATGATGACCGCTGGGAGGCGACCCCTCGGTTCCGTGGCCGACATCAGAGCCACGAGATAATCAGCCGCCTGTGGTCCGGCGTCGCCGGTGAGCACGGAGCGGGACCACGCACCGAGGAACGGATGCCGGAGCAGGTCTCGTCCGCGCTCGGGCGCCTCCCTGTCGACGCGTGCCACCAGGCTGATCGCGGCGCCGAGATCAGCGGGAAGCTCCGCCGCCCGCACAGCGACAGCCACGAGACCGAGCCGCCGCATCGAGAGCTGCCCGTCGACCAGGAGCTGGATGGCGTCGTCAGCACCGTGGCCGCGGGCGAGGCCGGCCAGCTGCTCCTCCGTGATGACGAACGTCCGGCCGTTCATGCCGCGAGTTTCAGGTCGCTGCGCACCCTGTCATTGATGTGCCGGATGAGCTTGTCCAGATCGGCACAATAGACGGACCGATGCGCGAAGCTGCCGTCGTTTCCGTAGCGATGCGACGTCTGGCCACCCCCGCAGATGTCGACAATCGGACAGCTCTGGCACTCTGCCGGCAGCCGGCCGAGCGTACGGTGCATGTCCAGGACGCGGGGATGCCGCATCGCGTCGTCGAGCGTGTGCCGATGCACGGACAGACCGGTGGCGCCGAGGCCGGGAGCCGTGGTCTTGAGCGCGTCCGTCGCCTCCAGCTGACCGTCCGTCTCGATCGTGATGGCCCGTGCCGAGTTCAGTCCGACGGCCTCGGTGTCGCTGGAGCCGCCCAGCAGCATGGAGATGATCGACTCGAAGAGCCGGACGCCGGTCTGCCGCCGCGGCGCCGAGAACCACCTGTCGAAGATGGGGATCAGCCAGTCCGCATATGCGGTGCCACCGTGGCCTGCCGGAGGATGCACCCAGTTGGCCAGGGGTAGCAAAAGGTCGATCTGGGGCGGATGCAGTGCCAGCAGATCCTCGTACGTCGTCAGCGGGTCGTTGTCCAGGTCGACGGTGCACAGCAGCCCTGTCCACTGGTCACCGGCCGCGCGCAGGCGGGCGATCCCCCGTTGCACCAGGGCGAAGCTCGGGTGGCCGTTCGCGAATCGACGGTGCCGGTCATTGGCCTCGCGACCGCCGTCGACGCTGATGCCGACGCCGATGTCGTGCCGCGCGAAGACGTCGGCGAACCGGTGGTCGACGAGGGTGCCGTTGGTCTGCAGTGTCACGTCCACCGAAGTGCCGGCCGGCACCGAGCCCCGGATGCCGTTGACCATGTCCTCGATCACCGCCGGTCCCGCGAGCAGCGGTTCTCCGCCATGCAGGACGACGAAGACCTCCTCCAGCCGATGAGTCTCGGCGTGCTCGCCGATCCGCGCGCCGACTGCCGCGATGGTCCGCCGGCTCATCACTTTCGGCCGGTCGCGCCAGCTCTGGTCGACGTGGTGATAGACGTAGCAGTAGTCGCATGACAGGTTGCAGCGGCTGTGCAGCTTGACGATGAACTGCTGGAACGGAAGTTCCCGGACGGGCTCATTCATGACGCGGGGCGGGGCGGCGCAAGGGAGCCGCATTGAAGGCCGCCACCCGCTCCCGGGTGCCGGAGGTGGCGTCTTCCACGACCCGGCGCAGGCAGTGGTCGAGCACGGTGTCGCCAGCACCCCGGAGCGCCAGTAGCTCGTCGAGAGGCAGATCGGCAGCGCGCAAGAGACCGGTCTCGAACGAAGTCATCGGTTCTCCTTCTCAGGGCCGGGAGCGGAGGGGACGTGCAGGGGTCGCCGGCCCGGGAGCCAGCCCTCAGCGAAGCGCACCGCGTCGCGGAGTGGAAAGAGGCGGCTCACCGCTGCGCCGACCGTCTTCCTGGTGAGAATCCCGCCTTCGCCGCAGGCGGACTCGAATGCTTTCCCGAGAAGATCGAAGTCACGGGCATCGAGCCCGATCGTCTCGTATGCTACCCACTCGCGACCGCGTTCGGTCCTTACCACCGCAGTCAATTCGACGACCGGCAGTCCGGGCAGACGGGACTCGGCGAGATGAAATGCGGTGCACGACTCGTAACCGACCCCGAGCAGGAGCACCTTGGCTCCGGCGCGTTCCAGCGCCGCCACGGGCGAGCGGTCACCGAGCAGACTGGACAGGTCGTGCACGGCCAGCAACTCGGCCGCCCGGGCACCGACCGCCGCGAAAGAGGTCAGCGGATGAGCGCTGCGTACGGCGCCTGGCCAGGTGCGCACCCGTTCAGCCACGGCTCCCATGGCGGCGCTGGGAGTGAGCTGCGGGTCGAAGGCGGGCAGGTCCCGGAGGATCTCGGGCCACCACGCGGGGGGCACTGGGTCGTGATTCCAGCGCTCCGGATGTCTGTTGTACGGCGTCTGCGCCGGGACGACGAGGGTCCCGTCCGGACCGGTCGCGGCCAGCAGTGCCTGCACCACGACGGTCGGGCCGCCGCACACCCAGCCGACGGATCGCAGCGAACTGTGGAGCAGAATCACATCGCCCGGACATACGCCGAGGTGAATGAATTCACGTTCGAGCGATGTGACCGTCAACAACACTTCCTTGGGTGCAGCCATCCGTTTCCTCCCGGCGGATCGTCCCCTTCCATCCTGGCGCCATCGGCCGGTCGGACGATCTGTTCTGGCAAGGACCGCCGGAAGTTGACGGCGGCTGACGGAGGCCGTCCAATGGACTTCTTCCGATTGGCAGAACCTGACATCTGTTGACGTTGGACGGAGGGCTCGCGCGTGCCGACGGCTCCCCGATCGGGTCCGGCTGCCAATGGGCCGTTGCGCGATCTCACCGCGGCCCTCCAGGAGTTGCACCGCGCTGCGGGCAAGCCGGCCGCCCGGAAGGTCAGCACGGCAATCCGGGACAACGACGCTCTCCGCGACACCGTCAGCCACGAGACGGTGAACGCGATGCTGCGCGGCAACGGCATCCTGCCGAAGTGGGTCAAGGTCGAGTGCGTCGTCCGCCAGCTCGCGACCTGGTCGGTGACCGGTCTCGACGCCGACCGAGAGGTACGCCGCTTCCATCAGTTGTGGCTGGCCGCCAGCGACGAGCCCGGTCAGACGGCTCCTGCCCCGTTGCGCAACGACTTCGTGGCGCCACCGCTCCGGGCATCTTTGCCGCAGCAGCCCCTCGCCGGCCCCACAACCACCAACGCTCCGGCACGAGGGCGACACTTCACCGGGCGCGAGCAGCTCCTCGATCAGATCCGCGCGGGGCTGACCAGCTCGGCGGAGCCCCCGCTGCCGGTGGTGGGGCTCGGCGGCGTCGGCAAGACCCAGCTCGCCATCGAGTATCTGCACCGGTGGTCACGGGAGTACGACCTGGTCTGGTGGGTTCCGGCCGAGCACCCGTCGCAAGCCATCGCGGCGCTGTCCGCGTTGGGCGACCAGCTCGGCATCCGCGCGTCCGCCGACATGCGGCAGACCATTCGCACAGTGCTCACCGCGCTCGAGGGCAGCTCTCTACGCTGGCTGCTGGTCTATGACAACGCCGACCAGCCCGGCGACCTCACGAATCTGGTGCCCGCCGCGGGTGGCCACGTGATTGTCACCTCACGCAATGCCGCCTGGTCCTCGGTGACGGACACGGCGGTCCAGGTCGGCGTGTTCGATCGCGAGGAGAGCATCGAGTTCATGCGGGCATGGGGCGTCGTGGCGACGGCCGAGGACTGCGACGCGCTGGCGGAGCAGCTGGGCGACCTGCCGCTGGGCCTGGAACAGGTATGCGCCATGCAAACCTCCACCGGCATGCCCGTCGCCGAGTATCTGCGCCTCTTCGCCGAACACTTCGACGAACTCCTGGCCGCCGGGCGTCGCGCCGGCTCCCGCACCACCACAGTCACGACTTTTGTGAACGTCGCCGCTGCCCGGCTGCGGGAGGATTCCGTGGCCGCAGTGCAACTGCTCGAACTTCTGTCCTTCATGGCTCCCGTGCCCGTGCCGATAGCCCTGCTTCACCGCGGACGCGACGCCATGCTCACACCGCCGCTGGGACGGGCGCTGTACCGCACCGATGAGTTGCTTCGTCTCGCAAGACAGCTCTCCCGCTACGGCCTGGCCCAAGTAAGCCCCGACCAGGAGGAGATTCAGGTCCATCGCCTCGTTCAGCTCGTCGTCCGCGATGGATTGCCCGAGCAGACGGCGGTTCAGCGACGGCTGGACGTCCATCGGCTCCTCGCGGCGGCGAACCCTGGTAGACCGGAAGACACCCGGACGTGGCCGCAGCATGCCGAGATCGGACCGCATCTGAATGCTTCCTACGCCACTCACTCGACCGTCATCGAAGCGCGCGAGGCGGTCGCCGATCAGATCCGTTACCTTGAGCGCGTCGGCGACTTCGAGGCGTCCGTCCAGCTGGCCCGGCAAGCACTCGGCGCTTGGCGTGCCATCGAAGATCTCGGACCGACGCACCGGCTGACCGTCCGCGCCACCCGGAACCTCGCGAATGCGCTCCGAGCGCTCGGACACTACGCCGAGTCCCGGGAAATGATCTCTGACACGTGGAATTCGCTGCGCGCGGACCCGACGTACGGTGAGAAGCATCCTGACACGCTCGGGCTGGCTGCGATCGTGGCCTTCTACCTACGGTTCGACGGCGACTATCCGGAGGCCTACGACGTCGACAACCGCCGAGTCGCGACGATGCGTGAAATCTACGACGATGACGACCCACGTGTGCTTCTGGCCGCCAGTAACCTCACCATCAACCTCCGGCTTCTGGGCCGTTCGGAGGAGGCTCTCGCGATCGACTCGGATCTGCTCGCCAGGTCGGAGCGGGCCGACGGAGGCGCCCAGGCCAACGTTCTCGTCACCGCCCGGAACCTGGCATGGGACCTGCTGGACCTCGGACGGACCGAGGAGGCTCTGGCTCTGCAGCAGTCGAAGATGCCGCGCCGGAACAGACATGATTACTGGTTCGTCGCGATCAGAACCATGGCCGTGGGGCAACGGAGACTGGGACGGCAGCAAGAGTCAATGGGGTTCGCCACCGACAACTACCGGGGGTGTCAGGAGCGGTTCGGGCCCGATCATCACCTGACTTTGGCGGCGATCATGACGTATGCGAACACGTTGCGGGCTGTGGGGGATGCGATTGGGGCTCGGAGTCTGGCCACGGAGGCGTACGACCGGTATCGGCGGCTTTTCGGGGAGCAGAATCCGCTGACGCTGGCCGCCGCGACGAACCTTGCGGTGGTGTTGCGGGCGCTCGGGCAGTGGCGGGAGGCGCACAACATCGATGAGGTGACCTATGACGAGACGGCGCAGAAGCTGGGGCACGAGCATCCGCACACGCTGATCACCGCGATCGGGCTGACCAATGATCTCGCTCATCAGCAGATGCGCAAGGAGGCCGTCGATCTCGGGCAGGTGACCTTCGACCGGCTGGTCCGGGTGCGGGGTGAGGAGCACCCCGAGACGCTTGTGGCCGCCGTCAATCTGGCGCTGGACAAGGAGGGTGATCATCCGGCGGCCGTGGCTCGGCTGGCCCGGGCGCTCGGGGACGATCACCCCGGTGTTCAGGCGGCGGCCGCCGGGGCTCGCTTGGAGTGTGACATCGAGCCGCCGCCCACGTAGCCTCGGCGCCGGGCCTTGGGGGGCCAGACCACGTGGACGGTCTTGCCCTGGTCGCGGGCCAGCGCCACGGTGTGGGCGGTGCCGCCGTACGTGCCGTCCTCGCTGCCGTCCCAGACCGCCACGAGGATGTCGCAGTTGTCGAGGACGGCGGCGCTGGCGGCGGCGTACCTGTGCTCCGGGCGGGCGTCGTGCTGGACACGCCGCACCTGGCGGGCGGAGCGGAGGAGGCGGCGGGTGGTGCGGCGGCCGGGCGGGCCGGCCAGGATGACGTCGAAGCTGCCGCGCAGGGAGCGCACGGCCTTGGCGAAGAGGCTGTCGGCGCCCTCGGCGAGGCAGGTCACGCCGTGCAGGTCGCCGTCACCGGCCAGCTCGGCGAGCGTTGTTCTGAGTTCCCGGTAGATCGGCCGGGCCGAGCCTCGGGCCAGGCGGATGTGGCCGGTCACGCCGACCCGTGTCACCGTACGCGTCATCGGTCTCTCCGTCCGTCACTGCAAGTGTGCCCTCGGCCAGACGTACCACTTGGAAGCCGGCGTCGGCGAGGATCGCCGGCAGGTCTCGCATCGCCGCGCGGGCCTTCTCGCGGTCGCCGTCGGCGAGATCGTCCCAGGCCCGGACGTACGGGGACCGCTTCGCCGCCTCGTCACGCCGGCTCCCGTAGCGCCAGCCGGCGGCGGCCGTGTCGAGCCAGCGCTGCTGTTCGGCCGCCGCCAGCAGGTCGATCTCCCCGGGGGTGAGACGGAAGTCATCCGGTCCGGTGCGCGCCACGATCGTGCAGCCGATCGCGTGCAGCTTGGCGCCGATCGAGCCGGCCTGGGCCCGGCTGGAGCGGCGGCGTTCCTCGTCGAGGTCGGCCCAGTCCACGAGGGCCGCCGGGTCGGTCGGTTCGGCGGGGCGGCGGCGGGCGGAGATCACGTACCGTTCGTGGATCAGCCGGGCCAGCCGCTCGACCAGGTCCTCGGCGATCAGGTCGGGGTCGCAGGCGAGGGTGTTCTTCGGGATCAGGCGGATCTTGCCGTTCACCTGGTCGAGCAGGGGCTGACCGGACTCGTCGCCGAACGCGTCCGTCAGCCCGGCGAACCGCTCGACCGGCACGAAGATCCGCCCGCGCACCCGGTGCCACAGCTCGTGGGCGGTGAGGGCGAGCTGGAGGCCGTACTCCTCGTCGCGGTAGCAGAACCAGGCGTCGTCGTAACGCAGATCACGGCGGGCGCGCAGGAGGGCGGACAGCTCCAGGTCGTACGCGGACACGGCGCACGCCTCGTCGACGATCACGTACCGTTCGCGCAGCCCGGCCAGGATCGCCGCCGCCCCGGGGGCCACGAGGTCGATGCGCAGACGGGAGGCGTCGTCCTGCCGCCTGAGCCGCCAGTTGCGCGCCACGCCGACCAGCAGGGCCCGGGCGAACGGCGCGTCACCGGCGATCAGCAGCCGGGGCGGGCGGGCTCCGGCCGGTCGGAGCGGCCGCTGGGTGAGCAGGACGTGCACCGCCAGCTGGTCGAGGTTGAAGAAGTCCAGCCGCAGCCCGGGGGACGCGTCCACCCCGAGCCGCCGGGCCTGCAGGGTGACCGCCCGGTCCGGGTCGTGGATCTGGGCGTACACCATGGCCTGTCCGCCGTTGCTCCCGAGCACGCGGCCGGCGGTGGTGGCGATGGCCACATTGGTGGCGCTGTCGTCGGTGCAGGCATAGATGGTGGTCGCGCGCAGCACGCCGGCCCCGCGCAGCACGTCCGGGTCGGTCGCGTCGCCGGTGATGCCGAGCAGGCGGCCGCGGCGCAGCTCCAGCGGGCCGATGGTCCGGCTCCGGACGAGCACCGTACGCCGCCGCGCCCGCGCCAGATTCCGGGCCAGCGCGATCGCGGCCGCCGAGTCGCCGCAGACGATCGAGTGCCCGCGGGCGTTGCGGGCGCGGATGCGGTTGAGCTGGGTGGCCAGCAGCAGGCGACCGGCCTCGGCCAGGGCGAACAGCGTGACGGCGGGCGCCGCGAACCGGGCGAGCTGCAGGCTGAGCGGGAAGTCCGTGGCCCCCTGCAGCGGGTCGGCGCCCAGGACGAAGAGCTGAAGATCGCAATACAGCAGATTGAGGAAGGTACGCCCGTCGAGCGCCTCCTGCCGGAAATACTGATCGAGGCCGATGTAGCCGAGCATGAGTGCCACGAGCGCCAGCCCGACGAACCCCAGCCGGACGACCACCGCGGTGCGCCGCCCCGAGGGAACCATAGATACATGTTGTCACGGTGCTGCTACTTGGCGCATTCTGTCGTACCCCGTGGCTAGGTTGATCGCGTCCACACACGAGGGAGAGTCATGGGCGCGTCTCAGTGGGGCTATCACGTCCCCTACCAGCCGGATCTGGCCAAGGCACTGCGCGAGCTGAAGGAGCAGGTGCTCGCGGACGGCGACTATTGGTGGGCTGTGCCCCGGGAGCTCGGGAAGCCGGCGGCGGCGTTCCCGCACCGGCCCCGCACGCACGAGGAGCTGTGGGCCGACACGGACGTGCAGGAGGAGGGCACCCACTCGATCCTGGACATGTCCCACATGATCGAGCCGGGAGACTATGACGGGCCGGGCACGGTGGAGCCGGTCACGGCCGAGCAGGCGCTGCTGGCCACGGGCACGGCCACGCCGACCCGGGCGCATGCCGAGGCGCTGCGGGAGCTGGCCGGGGAGCGGTGGTTCGGGCGGTGCGCGGTGCTGCACGACGAGCGGGGGCGGCCGGCGGAGCTGTTCTTCTTCGGTCACTCGGGCGACTGAAAGGCGGGGTCACTCGAGCGACCGACGGGGGCTCACGCGCCGGTCATCACGGCGGGCGTCGGGCCGCATGGGCCGGGGCCAGCCGCTCGTCACCTGGCTTGACGCGCGGCCCTCTCGCGGGGCCGCCGCCACCGCCGCCGTCGCCACCGCCGCCACCGTCGCCATTGCCGCCACCGCCGCCATTGCCGCCACCGCCACCGTTGCCGCCGCCGCCGTCGCTAGCCGTCGCGGTCGATCGTCGTCGCCGATGCTTCGTCGTTACCGTCGCTCGTCGCCTGCCGTGGCTCGCCGACCATCGTCTGCCGCCACTCGCCGTCGCTATCGTCGCCCGCCGCCGGCGCTGGTGCTCGCCATCGGCCGGCGACGCTCGTCGTCACCTGTCATCGGCATCGCTCGCTGGCGCTGGCGGTGGCGGTGCGTCTCGGTGGGCCGCGCCGGGAGGGTGGGGGCGTGCGAGACTCGGCGGCATGGAGTTCGGTGCCGGTTATTTTCCTACCCATGACGGCATGCGGCCCGGCGAGATTGCGCGGCGGGTCGAGGAGCGGGGGCTGGGCGCCCTGTTCTTCGCCGAGCACACGCACATCCCGGCGAGCCGCGCGACGCCCTACGGCGCGGGCGGCGAGTTGCCCCGGAAGTACTGGCACACGTACGACCTCTTCGTCGCCCTCACCGACGCGGCGGCGGCCACGTCGCGGTTGCGGGTGGGCAGCGGGGTGTGCCTGGTCGTGGAGCGGGACCCGATCACGACGGCCAAGGAGGTCGCGTCGGTCGATCATCTGTCCGGCGGGCGGCTGGAGTTCGGGGTGGGCGCCGGCTGGAACAGGGAGGAGATGGCCAACCACGGCACCGACCCGCGCACGCGGATGCGGTTGCTGAGTGAGCGCGTACGGGCGATGCAAGCAATCTGGACCGAGAGCGAGGCCTCGTTCGCCGGCGAGTTCGTCGCGTTCGAGCGCATCTGGTCGTGGCCCAAGCCGGCCCAGCGCCCGTACCCTCCGGTGCTCGTCGGCGGGGACGGGCCGACCGTCCTGGACCGCGTCCTCGAGTACGGCGACGGGTGGTTCCCCAACTTCACGAAGAACCCGGCGCTGTTCGACCGCATCGCGGAGTTGCGCGCCCGCGCCGAGCGCCCGCTGCAGGTGCAGTTGCTGAGCGTCCCGCCCGATCCGAAGGTGCTGGAGCGGCTCGAGGACGCCGGCGTCCACCGCGCGTCGGCCTGGCTGCCGTCCGGCCCGTGGTCCGTCGTCGAGCCCGCCCTCGAACGCTGGGAGCGCGCGATCGGCGACTTCACCGGCCGATGAGCCGCGCCGAGCGCTTCGCCGCCGAGCGCTTCAGAGCCGCCCGCTCGGCCCGCCTCGCCACGGTCACCCCGGACGGCGCGCCGCACCTCGTACCGATCGTCTTCGCCCTGGTCGAGGGGCCGCCACCGGCCGCGGCCGGGCAGCCCGAGTTCGTCATCCACACGGCGGTCGACGGCAAGCCCAAGCGCCACCGTGCCCTGCAGCGCCTGACCAACATCGCCCACGAGCCCCGCGTCAGCGTCCTCGCCGACCACTACGACGACGACTGGTCCACCCTCTGGTGGGTCCGCGCCGACGGCCTCGCCACCGTCACCGACGAGTCCTCCCCCGAGCTGCTGGCCCGCTACCCCCAGTACGCCTCGGCCCCGCCGCCCGGCCCCTTCCTCCGCATCGTCGTCACCCGCTGGCAGGCCTGGTCGGCGCAGGACCCGGCGCCGGTACCCAGGGGGCCTACCCGGCCGCTCTGAGTACGGCGACTCAGGAGGCGGGCCCCCGGGCGCGGCGAAGATCTACCGCGTGACCACGTACCCCTGCCCGTTCTGCCGCGCCGAGGCCTCCGCAGCCGCCGGATGTCCCGGCTGCGGCCGCGCCCCCGATCCGGACGCCGCCCAGGTCGTCCGGCTGGACGCCGAGATCCCCGTGCTGACCGCCCGCCTCTCCGCTGCGCAGGCCGCGTTCGCGATGGCGCGGTCGGCCGTCGGCAGCACCGACGAGGCGCTGCGGCGGGCCTGGCAGGACCGGGAGGCCGCAGCTGCCCGGGTACGCGCGGCCGTCTCCGCCGCCGCGGGCGCCGCTCCCAAGGCGCCCGCGATGACCGCGCCGGTGACCACGGCGGCCGGCGAACGGTCGGCGGGATTCGTGACGTCCGCGGCGGCCGAGGCGTCGACGCGGGTCATGCAGAACACACTCTTCCTGCTCGGGGGCGTGCTGCTGGCGGTGGCCGCGATCGTGTTCACGGCCGTGGCGTGGTCGCAGTTCGGGCTGCGCGGCCGGGTGACCGTGCTCGGTGTGGGCACCGTGGTCGCACTGGCGGCGCCGCTCGTGGCGGTGCGGCAGCGGCTGCGGGGCACGGCGGAGACCTTCGCCGCGGTCGGCTTGCTGCTGCTCCTGCTCGACGGGTACGCCGCGTGGCACCTCCGGCTCCTCCCGCTCACCGGGCCCGCGGGCTACGCCGGTGCGGTCTGCGCGGTGACGGCCGCGGTCGCCTTCGGGTACGCCCACCTCACCGGCCTGGCCGGTCCCCGGTTCGCCGCGCTTGTGGTCGCCCAGCCCGTGCTGCCTTTGATCGTGTCGCCGATGTCTCCCGGTGCGGCGGGGTGGGCGTACACAATGATCGCGCTCGCCGCCGCGGACCTGGTGGTGATCCGCCTGCACCGGCGTCCCGCCGAGCCGACTGCTCTGGTGTCCTACGCGCTGGGCGCGCTGGCCGTGTTCGTGGCGCTGACGGCCGCGCTGGTGGCGGAGGCGACTGCCACGTCGGCGGGTGCGGCGGCGATCGCGGCGGGCGCACTTCTCGCGGGCGCGCTGGTGATCGTGGCGGGCGCCTTCCAGTCCCGGGTCGCGCCGCTGCGGGAGGTGGCTGCCGGGCTGCTGATCGTCGCGCTCGCGATCGGCGCCGGCCGCCTGGTTCACGTCGCGGGTGGCGACTATCCCGCTCCGGTGCTGGTCACGCTGGTCGTGACGGTCCTGGCCGCGGCGGTCACGCTGACTTCCCGGGTACGCCCGGCAGCCCCCGGACTCCGAGGCGCCCGCATCGGCGCCCTGGCCGTGACCGTCCTCGGACCGCTCACCGAAGTGACGGACCTGGACTGGCGCGTCGTCGTCGTGCTCGTACTCGTCACCGCCGGCGTGGCTGCCCTGGTCCCGTGGCGGGTGGAAGTGACCCTGACGGGAGCGGCGCTGGTAGCCCTCGCTGCACCGGCGGCGTTCGGCTGGCCGTGGTGGACGGCGCTCCTGTGCGACCTGCTCGTGGCGGCGATCGCGGTCATCGGCCGCCTGAGAGGTGGACCCGCCCGGGGCGCGCCGTGGCCGACCGCGATCACGTACGTCCTGCTGGTCCACGCCTCCCTGGTCGCGACCCGCTCGGAGACGACCCGCGCGGCGCTGCTCGGCGTGGCGGCGCTCGCCTGCGTGGCCGGCTGGTGGCTGCGGCGCCGGCGGCCGGGGACGACGAGCTGGGCAGCGTACGGTCCGGTGCTTGTCCTGGCCTTCCTCCCGGCACTCGTGACCGTGCTCGTCACCGAGGGCGGGCCGGTGCGGCGGCTGCTGCTCGGGCTCGGGGCACTGGCCGTCACCGCCGTGGGTGCCGGGGCGCGGCTGCGGGCGCCGGTCGTCGCGGGCGGGGTCGTGCTCACGATCGTCGCGCTGCACGAGGTGGTGCTGGTGTGGGATCTCCTGCCGCGCTGGATCCCGCTCGCGGCGGCCGGGCTGCTCCTGGTCGGCCTGGCCATGACCCTGGAACGCCGCCGCCGCGACCTCCACCGCGTCCGCGCCGCGATCGTCCGGATGAGCTGACACCACCCGAAACCCACCGCACCGCCGTCGGCGCAGGGGCCGGCAGCACCCGAAACCCACCGCGCCACCGTCGGCGCAGGGCTGACAACACCCGAAGCCACCGTGCCGCCGTCCGCGGAGGGGCCGGCAGCGCATGAAGAGCACGAAGGCCGCCGTGCGGGCAGCACGGCGGCCGGGTATGCGGTGCCCGCGGCTCAGTTCTCCCGGACGATGGCCTCGGCGACCCGGCGCAGGTCGCGCTGGTCGGGCACGAAGCCGTCGGCGATGTCCGGGTGCAGCCCGGCCTTCGTCTCGTCGAGGAGCTCGGTCGTCACGGCCTCGACCGGCTCGCCGGCGTAGTCGTGGGAGACCTTGTCCGCGGCGTGCTGAAGGGCGGAGGTGAGCTGATCCTCCAGCGCCCCCTGCAGCTTCGCCTCGACCGGGCTGAGCTGGGCAGGATCCAGGTTGACGTGCGGCTCGACCATGGTGGCGCTCCCCTGTGTACCGTTGATGGCGCGCGGATGTTGCCCCGCGGGGCCGATCGCCAAACTCGTCACCCGCGCGCCGCGACCCCGTAGTGGTGAAAGATCGGCGAAGGTCGTGCCCGGCGCTATTCCGCCGCTGCTCGTGGCTGCTGTGCGGGCAGGTCTCCCGGTTGCCGTGCGGGCAGGTCTCCCGGCTGCTGTGCGGGCAGTTTCGCGGCGGCGATGACGCGGGTGAGCGCCCCGTGCAGAGCCTGCAGCTCCTCGATCGGCATGCCGAGCCGCTCGACCACGGCGGGCGGGATCTTGAGCGCCTCGGCCCGCAGGTCGCGCCCCTTCTCCGTCAGGGTCACGGCGAGGCTGCGCTCGTCGGCGCGGTCCCGCTCGCGGCGCAGGTAGCCGATCGACTCGAGCCGCTTGAGCAGCGGCGACAGGGTGCCCGGGTCGAGCTGCAGCAGCCCGCTCAGCTCCCGCACCGACAGGGGCGCGTGCTGCCACAGCGCCAGCATGACCAGATATTGCGGGTGCGTCAGGCCCATCGGCTCGAGCAGCGGCCGGTAGACGGCCACCACGCTGCGGGCCGCCACCGACAGGGCGAAGCAGACCTGGTGCTCCAGCTCGAGGGGGTCGGTGTCGATCGTGTCACTCATCGCTTGGTTCTCCTCCGGGGAAGTTGTTAGCATACCAATAGTTGGTGCACCAATCATTGGCAGGGCAACGAAGGAGCGGCACGATGGCGAAGGACCCGCGCGAGGGCGGCGCCCTCTGGAACTGGATCTACAAGTACTGGGCCGGACCGGCCGCCGTGCAGGGCGCCGTCGAGGGCGTGACCCAGGAGGCCCGCGACGGCTGGAAACGCGACCTCGAGGAGCGCAAGGCCTACTCCCGCGCCCAGAAGGCAGCCCGCCAGGCCGCACGCCGGGCACGCTGACAAAGCGCCCGGGCAGAGTGACAAAGCGCCCGGGCAGAGTGACAAAGCGCCCGGGCAGAGTGACAAAGCGCCCGGGCAGAGTGACAAAGCGCCCGGGCAGAGTGACAAAGCGCCGGGGCTGAGTGACAAAGCGCCGGGCACGCTGACGCACGAGAGCAACCGAGGCGCACCCGCCGGGGCGGCGCGATTCGGCGAGGCATCACGGGGTACCACTGGGCGGTCCAGCACCGGTCCGCCAGGGTGGTGAGCATGTCCCATCAGCAGCGCGTGCCCCCGCGCCCCGGCCTGTCGCCGTGACCGGCCCGGCCGCGCACGTCGCGCTGATCTACCACGACATCGACGACCTGCTCGCCCAGGTGGCCGCCGTCCGCCACGCCCCCGGCCCGGTCGTGCTCGCCTGCCGCGAGGAGCATCGCGCGCCCCTCACCACCGTGCTGGGCGGCGACCTGCCGGGCACGGTCGACCGCTTGGACGCGTACACCCGCCCGGCCGCCGCCGTCGCGGCCTATCACCGGCTCGGCGACTCGTCACCCGGTGCCGTGGTCATCGGGGAGACCGAGCACGGCGACGACCGGGCCGCCTGGGCCCGCGCCGCGCACTTCGAGGCGGCCCTGGATCTGACGCTGCCGGGCAGCGGCATCACGGTGGTGTGCGCGTACCCGATGAGCACGCCCGCCCTGCTGCTGGCCGCCGTCCGCCGCAGTCACCCGCAGCGGCTCACCGTCGCGGGTCCGGTCACGGAGGCGCAGCACGCCGATCCCGGGGCGGTGCTGCGGGAGCTGGCCGCCGACCGGCCGCCGCCCGTGCCCGCGGTCGAGCCCCGGCTACAGATCGCCGGCTCGGCCTCGATCGCCGATCTCGGCGGCATCCGCCGGCGGCTCACGGACTGCCTCGGTGACATCGCGACGCTGGTCCGGACCGACTTCGTGGCCGCCGTCAACGAGCTGCTCACGAACAGCTACCGGCACGGCGCCCCGCCGGTCGGGCTGACGCTGTGGGTGACTCCGGAGACGGTCGAGTGCCGGGTCACCGATCGTGGGCCCGGGGGGCCGGCGCCCGACGCCGGCTACCGGCCGCGGCCCGACGCGCGCCGCACCGGCATCGGTCTGTGGCTGGCCCGGCAGGCGTGCGACGACATCGGCATGTGGCGCACCGGAGAGACCTTCACCGTCCGGGCCGCCACCGCGAACACCCGGCCCCGCCTGCACAGCGGAGCCCTCGCCCGCGCCGAGACCGCGCACACCCGGGCAGCCGCCCTGGCCCGCCGCAGCCACCGCCCGAAATGACACCGGCCGGAGGACGAAAGACCGGAAAAGGGAAGGCGGAAGACGGAAGGCGGAAGGCCGGACGACGGAAGGCCGAAGTGCGGAAGGCCGGACGACCGGAAGGCAGGACGACGGAAGGCAGGACGACCGGACGCCCAGAAAGCCGGACGACCGGAGGATCAAGGCCTACACGTCCAGGTTGAGCCGCTCCAGCACGTGCGGCGCGAACATCCCGGCGATCGACAGCACCGCCACCACGGTGAAGATCGTGCGCAGCACCACGGTCTCCGTCTTGCCGCCGACCTTGACCGCGATGCTGTTCGGGATGCCGATCATCCGCCACATCCGCCGGTTGATCGGGATCGGCCACAGGATCGGGACGCCGTTCTTCGTGATCATGTCGCCGAAGAGGTGGACCACGCAGCCGACCGCCACCGCGAAGCCCAGCATCGGATAGCCGCGGTCGCCGGGCAGGTTGGCCGCGGTGAACCAGGCGATGGCCCCGGCGGCGACGGTGACGATCACCCAGCCGGCCCGCTCGGCCCACTCGTCGAAGAGCCCGCGCAGCGCCAGGCCGGCCATGAAGAAGACGATGCCGAGCAGGGCCCACTTCCCGTACGCCGTGGCCAGCGCCGTGGTCCCCCACCCGACCAGGGCGGCGAACGGCAGCGTGTGCGTGAAGGTGCGGTGGCCGTTGTTGCGGCGCGGGTCGCGGCTGAGTTTCGTGGCGGTGTAGACGCCGAGCGAGATCTTCTCGACCACCTCCGCGACGAACAGCGAGAACACCCCGAACGTACGCGCCACCGTGGCCCCGCCCTGGTTGCGGGTCACCTTGCCGGACAGGTCCAGGTCGGGCAGCAGCGCACCGCCGGCGCAGACCGTGGCGCCGATGCCCACGGCGAGCGGACTCTGCTCGTACCCGGCGAAGAAGTCCAACGCCCAGCTGCCCGCCAGCCAGACCGCCGCGCCCGAGAGCGCGTGGGACGGACCCATCATCGTCGTTGCCCACCCTTTCGCAGAGGACGCCCACTGTCGCATCAGGGGGCAAGGCGGGCAACGACCGCCACCGTTCCAAGGGAGTTACGAAAGTCACTTTCCGAACGAATGGCGGTGGGCGTGCCACTCGGGGTGCGTGGCGTACCCCCAGCGGCGCATGAGCCCCAGGACCATGAAGGTCAGCGGGATCGCCGGCCAGAAGAAGTGCGCACCGGACACGAACCACACTCCGGTGAGGACCACGGCGACGAAGGCCACGAAGAACGTTGCCCCACGCAGCTCACGGCGGGTGGCGGCGCGCGCCTGCGGGGTGCGGGCCAGGGCGTCGCGGCCCCCGTTCGGGAGGTCGGCGGTCAGCGGGGCGAGCTCGTCGCGGAACTTGGCGGCGTACACGGCGCCCAGGCGCTCCTCCCCCTCCTCCAGGGTGAGGCGCCCCTCGGACATCGCCGCCCGCAGGATGGTCGCGGCCTGCTCGCGTTCGGTGTCGGAGGTTCGCATCCGGGCCGGGCCGGTCGGGCTTGTCGCGGTCATCACTGACTCCTTCTTCGGGAACGACTGCACCCCAGCCTGCGCCGGTCGGTCCCGCCCGGCGTCGGCTCCAGGAACCATCCGGTACGTCGACCCGGGGCGCACGTGGCACCACCGGCGTACTCCCCCGGTCGTACGCCGGGGCCGTCCGGCGTCTCCCGTGGTCCGACGCCCGGCCGGAGGGGGTGCCGTAGCGTCGGGGCATGAGCGTCCACTCGTGGCAGCCGCCCGAGGGCCGGCGCCAGCAGCACCGGGAGCCTCCCGTGGGCTTCGCGGCCGTCATGGCGCTGGGCTTCCACGGGATCGGCAACATGCGGGACGCGCTCGCGCACGACGCCCCGCTGAGCCTGCTCGCCGCGGCGCTGCTGGTGATCGGCCCGATCGCGCTCGTCCTGCGGCGGCGGGCGCCGCTCGTGGTGCTGGCCGTCGCCGTGGCGGCGAGCATCGGCTACGCGGTCACCGCCGAGCCGAGCTGGACGTTCGCCGTCGCGCCGACGATCGCCCTCTTCCACGCGGCCCGGCTCGGGCGCGGCCGGCAGGCACTTCCGGTCGCGGCGGCGGGCTGGGGCGCGTACGTCCTCGTCACCTGGACCTTCGCCGCCCGGCTGGGCGTGCCCGCCGAGGCCCGGATCGGCGTGCGCGAAGCGGTGCTGACCGCGGCCGCCGTGGTGCTCGCGCTGATGTTCGGGAGCGGCTCGCGCAGCCGGGCGGCCTATCAGGCGGAACAGGCCAAGGTGCAGGCCGAGCAGAAGCGCGCCCGGCAGGAGCAGGAGCGCCGGCAGGCCTCGGACGAACGGCTGCGCATCGCCCGCGAGCTGCACGACGTGCTGGGGCACCACCTGTCGCTGATCAATGTGCAGGCGGGGGTCGGGCTGCATCTGATGGACAGCCGCCCCGAGCAGGCCCGCGAGGCGCTCAGTGCGATCAAGACGGCCAGCTCGGAGGCGCTGCGCGAGGTGCGTTCCGTGCTCGGGGCGCTGCGGCCCGAGGAGGAGGCGGCGCCCCGGCAGCCGGCGCTGGGGCTCGACCGGCTGGAGGAGCTGACCGCGGGCACCGGGCTCACGGTGACCACGACGGTGACGGGCCCGCGGCGGGAGCTGCCCGCCGAGGTGGACCGGGCGGCGTACCGGATCGTGCAGGAGGCCCTGACGAACGTCCGGCGGCACGCGGGCGCGGCCGCGACGACCGTCACGATCGACTACCGGCCGGGGGCGCTGGGGCTGGCGATCCGCAACGAAAGGCCCGCGGGCGGCGGGGACGACGAGGCCGGGGAGGGCAGCGGGATCGCGGGGATGCAGGCGCGGGCCGAGACGCTGGGCGGCAAGCTCACGGCGGGCCCGGTGGACGACGGGGGCTATCTGGTGGAGGCCGTGCTGCCGACCGACGGGGAGAAGTCGTGATCAAGGTGCTGCTCGCCGACGACCAGGTGCTGGTGCGGGCCGGGTTCCGGGCGCTGCTCGGGGCGGAGCCCGGCCTCGAGGTGGTCGGGGAGGCGGGCGACGGGCTCGAGGCGGTGCGGGTCGCGCTCGCCACGCGGCCGGACGTCGTCCTCATGGACATCCGGATGCCCGGCGTCGACGGGCTGGAGGCCACGCGGCGCATCGCGGCGGAGCCGGCGCTGTCCGGGACGCGGGTGGTGATCCTCACGACCTTCGAGCTGGACGAGTACGTGTTCGAGGCGTTGCGTACGGGCGCCTCGGGCTTCCTGGTCAAGGACACCGAACCGGTCGACCTGATCCGGGCCGTGCGCGCGGTCGCCGCCGGGGACGCCCTGCTGTCACCGAGCGTGACCCGGCGGGTGATCGGCGAGTTCGCGGGGCCGGGCGGGCGCGGGCGGACGGCGGCACCCCCGGAGGAGGCCGAGCGGCGGCTCGCCCCGCTGACCGAGCGCGAGCGCGAGGTGCTGGTCCTGGTCGGCGAGGGCCTGACGAACGACGAGATCGCCACCCGCCTGGTGATCAGCCCCGCGACCGCGAAGACGCACGTGAGCCGCACGATGCTCAAGGCGGGCGCGCGAGACCGGGCGCAGCTGGTCGTGCTCGCGTACGAGGCCGGCCTGATCCGCCCGGGCTGGCTCAGCTGAGGCCTGACGGGAACCGGCACTACCACCGGCGGCACCGTTACGGGTGTCACCGTCAAGCGCTGACCCCGCCGGGTCAAGCCCGGCGTTTTTCCCGCTCGACGCACTCCGTGGGCATGAAGTGGATCAGTGCCCGACCAATTCCGTTAAGGTTCGTAACACGGTCGGGCACTGGTTTGAAGGAGCGGCGGGGTGGCGGAGCGCGAGCGCCTGGCGCAGGCGGACTCGGGCGAGCAGCCGTGGCGTGCCTGGGGTCCCTATCTGGCCGAGCGGGCCTGGGGCACCGTGCGCGAGGACTACAGCGAGCACGGGACGGCGTGGGACTACTTTCCGCACGACCACGCGCGCTCCCGGGCGTACAGGTGGAACGACGACGGCATGGCCGGCCTCTGCGACGACCGGCAGACCTTCTGCTTCGCCCTGGCCCTGTGGAACGAGCGCGACCCGATCCTCAAGGAGCGCATGTTCGGCCTCGGCGGCGACGGCGGCAACCACGGCGAGGACGTCAAGGAGTACTGGTGGTACCAGGACTCCACGCCCACGCACAGCTGGATGAGCTGGCGCTATCACTACCCCCAGGCCCCTTTCCCGTACGACGAACTGGTCGCGGTCAACGGCCGGCGCTCGCGCGACGAGCCCGAGTTCGAGCTGGCCGACACCGGCGTGTTCGACGACGACCGCTTCTGGGTGGTGACCGTCGACTACGCGAAGGCCGGCCCGCGCGACATGTGCATGGTCGTCACGGTCGCCAATCGCGGTCCCGACGAGGCGACATTGCACGTGTTGCCGACGCTCTGGTTTCGGAACACTTGGTCGTGGGGCCTGCCGGGGCGGCAGGTGCCGAAGCTCACCGGAACGCCGGGCCGCATCGTCGGCGAGCACCGCAGTCTCGAGGGTCTTTCGCTGCAGGGCGAGGGCTCTCCGCCGGCATTGATGTGCGACAACGAGACGAACTCGCAGCGGCTGTGGGGGTTGCCGGGGACGAGCCTGTTCCCCAAGGACGGGATCAATGACCACCTGATCGCCGGGGCGCCGACCGTCAATCCTGCCGGCGTCGGAACCAAGGGCGCGTTGCACTATTCGCTCACTCTGGGACCCGGCGAGAGCCACTCGATCCGGTTACGGCTCAGCGACGCTTCGGACATTCCCGATTTTTCAGACTTCGACGATGTAGTGCGCGCTCGCCGAGCCGAGGCCGACGCGTATTTCGCGGACCTGATCCCGGCCGCAGCGTCCGACGAGGAAGCCGCCGTCGCCCGCCAAGGGATCGCGGGACTGATGTGGGGCAAGCAGTTCTACCACTTCGACGTCAAGCAGTGGCTGCACGGCGACCCCGGCTCCGCTCCCCCGCCGCCGGGCCGCCGCTACGGGCGCAACAACGCCTGGTGGCACATGGCCAGCTTCGACGTCATCTCCATGCCGGACCCCTGGGAATACCCCTGGTACGCCGCCTGGGACCTGGCGTTCCACTGTGTCTCCATCGCCCGCGTCGACCCCGGGTTCGCCAAGTCGCAGCTGCTGCTGTTGCTCCGCGAGTGGTACATGCACCCCAACGGCCAGATCCCCGCGTACGAGTGGGCCTTCGGCGACGTCAATCCGCCCGTCCACGCGTGGGCCGCGCTGCGGGTCTTCGAGATCGACGGCGGGCGCGACCACGACTTCCTCGCCCGCGTCATGCACAAGCTGCTGCTCAACTTCACGTGGTGGGTCAACCGCAAGGACGTCGGCGGCAACAACGTCTTCGAGGGCGGCTTCCTCGGCCTCGACAACGTCGGCCCCTTCGACCGCTCGGCCGCCCTGCCCGTCGCCGGCGTCCTCGAACAGAGCGACGGCACGGGTTGGATGGCCATGTACGCCCTCAACCTCCTCGACATCTCGCTGCGCCTCGCCCTGCACGACCGCACGTACGAGGACATGGCCACCAAGTTCTTCGAGCACTTCGCGTACATCGCCGAGGCCGCCTACCGGCAGGGGCTCTGGGACGACGAGGACTCGTTCTTCTACGACGTCCTGCGCCTGCCCGACGGCCACAAGATGCCGCTCAAGGCCCGGTCGATCGTCGGCCTGCTCCCCCTCGCGGCCACCACCCGCCTCACCGCGGGCACCCTCAACCGCCTGCCCGACCTGGCCGCCCGCGTCCGCTGGATGCTGGCCAACCAGGGCGACTACGGCGACGTGATCAGCGCCCGCCGGCTCTCCCGCACCGGCGGCCAGCAGCGCCTGCTCTCGATGGTGGGTCAGGACCAGCTGCTGCGCATCCTCGCGCGCATGCTCGATCCCGAGGAGTTCCTTTCCCCGTACGGCCTCCGCTCCCTGTCCCGGTCCCACCTCGAGAAGCCCTTCACGGTGTCGCTGGGCGGCCAGGACTTCACGGTCGGCTACGAACCGGCGGAGAGCACGAGCGGCCTCTTCGGCGGCAACTCCAACTGGCGCGGTCCCCTGTGGATGCCCGTCAACTACCTCCTGATCGAGGCCCTGCGCGAATTCGCCGCCTTCTACGGCGACGACCTCATGGTCGAATACCCGACGGGCGCCGCCACCAAGTGCTCCCTGACCGCCGTCGCCGACGACCTCTCCCGCCGCCTGATCGCCCTGTTCGTCCCCGACTCCTGGGGCCGCCGCCCGATCTACGGCAACAACGACCTCTTCCAGAACCACCCCGACTGGAAGGACCTGATCGCCTTCCCCGAGTACTTCCACGGCGACAACGGCGCCGGCCTGGGCGCCTGGCACCAGACCGGCTGGACCGCCCTCGTCGTCGACCTGATCCTCACCCTCCACGACCGCTGACCCGGGCGACCCGTCGTCCGCAGGCCGCACGTACGGGTCGGCGCCGGCCCGGCTCGTCCAGGCTTTTCCGGCAGCGGGCAGCGCTCGTGGCGTCGGGCGATCGGCACGTCGGGAGGGGCGTTGCGGGAACTGGTCGCGGGTAGCTTGCGTGGTATCGCTGTTCACGACCAGCGCGCGATGCTGCCGACGACCAGCCGTGCCGAGGCTGAGCTGCAGCGGCGGTCCAAGCCTGGCACGGTTGCGGGGCCGCGCTGGCGCGGTTTGCCGGGTCGCATGCGAGCTGGGCCGATCCCGCGACCACCGTGGAGGACCATCTGGTGAGCGTGGCCGACAAGGTGTGGAAGGGTCAGCGCGTACCGGAGCTGGAAGATCTCGTGGTCGCGGAGCTGGCGCGAACCGCGGGCCGCGAGCGGTGGGAAGCCTTCCTGCTGCTCGACGACATTCTCGGCGAGCTGGCCGCCGGGGCCGATGCGCGGCTGGCGCTGCAGGCGAGCCGGCCGGTTGTCGGGCACCGGACAGTCCACAGCGGAGGGTCGGGCATACGGTCGGTGGCGGGCCGACGACTGGAGGAGCTCGCATGGGACTGACTCGTAAGCAGATGCTCGCGCTCATGGGGTCGGCCGCGGCCGCTCCGCTGATCGCTTCGCCGGCGTCCGCGTCGGTGACCGGCGTTCCGGTCGTACGACGGGATGTGGTCGTGCTCGGCGGCGGCTCGGCCGGGACCTACATCGCCGTGCGGCTCGGGGATCTGGGACGCAGCGTGGCGCTGGTGGAGGCGGGCGACCGGCTGGGCGGGCACACCGAGACGTGGCACGATCCGCGGACCGGCGGCACGGTCGACATCGGGGTGGTCGTGCTCGAGGACGAGCCGGTGGTGCGGCGGCACTTCGGGCGCTTCGGGGTGGAGTTGGTGCCGGTCGGCGGGCTCGGCGGGGAGACCGCCTATGTCGACTTCCGCACCGGGCGGCGGGTCGGCTACACGCCGCCGGTGCCGGTCGCGCTGGGCGCCTACTACGAGCTCATCAGCCGGTACGGGCCGCTGGACACGCGGATCGACCTGCCGGATCCGGTGCCGGGCGAGCTCGTGGCGCCCTTCCGGGAGTTCGTGGCGAAGCATGACCTGGGGTCGATCGTGCCGCTGCTGTTCGCGTACGGGCAGGGGATCGGGGATCTGCTCGGTCTTCCCGCCCTCTACGCGCTCAACCTGGTCGGGCAGGGGGTCGTGCGGAACACGCTGGCCGGTTCCTATCTGACGACCGCCGCGCACGACAACAGCCTGCTGTACGAGCGCGCCACCGCGCATCTGGGCGACGACGTGTTCCTCGGGGCGCGGGCGGTGCGGGTGACGCGGGAGCGTTCCGGCGTCCGGGTGCTCGTCTCGACGCCGGACGGGCCGCGGCTCATCGTCGCCGGGAAGCTCGTGGTCGCGTACCCGCCGCGGCTGCGGGCCTTCGCGGGGTTCGACCTGGACGCGTACGAGAGGGAGCTGTTCGGGCAGTTCGTGAGTGGTGCCTACTACACCGGCGTGGTACGGCTGGCGGGATTGCCCGACGGCCTGGGGCTGGACAACGTCGCCCCGGAGACGCCCTACCACCTGCCGCCGCTGCCCGGGCTCTACGGCGTGAACCCGAGCGGCATCCCGGGGGTCTACAGCGTCAAGTACGGCAGTGTCGCGCCGCTGTCCGACGCGCGCGTGCGCCGGGCCATCCGGGCCGACCTCGAGCGGGTCGCCGCCTATCCGATCCGCTTCGAGGGCTTCGAGACGTTCGCGGGACACGTGCCGTTCGAGCTGCACGTGTCGCCCGAGGCGATCGCCGCGGGCTTCTACCGGCGGCTCAACGGGTTGCAGGGGCGTAACCACACGTACTGGTCGGGGGCCGCCTTCCACTCGCACAACTCGGCCCGCATCTGGACCGGCGCCGAGGCCCTGCTGCCGTCGATAGCCGCCTAGCCTCTGTCCGCGGCGGACGTCCTTCTGTCCGCGGCAGGCGTCCTTCTGTCCGCGGCAGGCGTCCTTCTGTCCGCGGCAGGCATCTTTCTGTCCGCGGCAGGCGTCTTTCTGTCCGCGGGGAGGGCATCGCCACGGGCGGCGCTGGTCGCCTTGTTCCGCGGGGCGGAGCCGAGCGCCTCGGCGGTGGTCTCGTCGGCGGGAAAGAACGACTCGATCACCAGCTCGGCGACGGTGAGGTCGAGCGGCGTGCCGAAGGTGGCCACCGTGCTGAGCAAGGACAACTCCCCGGCGTACGTGCGGACGCGCAACGGCACCACCAGATCGTCCCCGCCGCCCGGGGCCGCGCCGGCGCCCGGATAGGCGTGCAGCTCCTGCTCCAGGGCTGTCAGCTCGGGGTCCCCGCTCGCGGCGACCTGGCGGTGGAGGCGGTGCAGCAGGTGGGCCCGCCACTCGGCCAGGTTGACGATGTGCGGGGCCAGGCCCTCGGGGTGCAGGCTCATCCGCAGCACATTGGCCGGCGGGGTGAGCAGGGCGGGCGCGACCAGCTCGGTGAGGACGCCGGCCGGGGTGTTGAGGTCGACGACGTTCCAGTGCCGGTCGACGACGACCGCGGGATAGGGCTCGTGGCCGGTCAGGATGCGGCGGACGGCGGACCGGACGGCGGCCAGCGGCGGGGCGTCGAGCGGGGTCTCGGCGTACTCGGGGGCGTGGCCGGCGGCGAGCAGCAGCCGGTTGCGCTCGCGCAGCGGCACGTCGAGGTGGCCGGCCAGGCGCAGCACCATGTCCCGGCTCGGGGTGGAGCGGCCGGTCTCCAGGAAGCTCAGGTGCCGGGTGGAGATGTCCGACCGCAGGGCCAGGTCGAGCTGGCTCAGGCGGCGGCGGGTACGCCACTCGCGCAGCAGGGCGCCGGCATCGCTCATGCCGCGAGCGTGCCGGACCGCCCGGCGCCGTGTCCATTACCTGCCAGGTAATCGCCGACGGCCTTGGACGGCGCCCTGTCCATCGCCTCGCCGGCAACCGCCGGCGCCCCCGACCGGCGTCGTGTCCATTACCTCGCGGGTAATCGACGGTGGCGCCGGGCGGCTGGCAGGGTCGGGCCACCGACGACACGAGGAGACACGATGAACGTTGCGGAGAACTACCTCGCCGTGTGGAACGAGCCAGACGCCGCCGCCCGCGAGAAGCGGCTGCGCGAGGTCTTCGCCGACGGGGCGAAGCTGACGGACCCCCGGGCCGAGGTCGCCGGCCACGCCGAGCTGGCGGCGCTGATCAGCGGGGTCCGTGAGCAGTTCCCCGGCATGGAGTTCCGGCTGGCCGGCCCGGTGGACCAGCACCACGGCATCGCCCGCTTCACCTGGCACGCCGGCCCCGGCGACGACCCCGTCGTGGGTTTCGATGTCGTCAAGCTGGCGCCGGACGGGCGGATCAGCGAGGTGCTGGGCTTCCTCGACCGGGTGCCGCAGGGCTGAGCGGACGCCGCGGGGGCCCACCCGCGCCGCGGGACAAAGCCGGGGGGATCGAGCTCCGGGCCTGTCGAGCGGCTGCGGGTGGTGGGCGGCTCAGTCGCGGGTGGCGGCGCGGGCCCAGGCGACCAGGGCGGGCTGGCCCAGCAGGCGGAGGGCGCGCTTGCGGTCGGTGTCGAGGCCGAAGCCGTCCTTGCGCTCCAGGAACTGGGCGATGTTGCCCGGGAACACGCCGACGAAGAAGGCTGCCACGCCCGTGCCCAGCAGCCGCCGCGCCGGCTGGCGCCACGTCGCGAGCAGGGCGGCGCCCAGGGCCAGCTCCACGAACCCGGACGCGACGACCACCGTGTCCGGGTCGGCGGGGAACCACGCCGGCACCTGCGCCTGGAACTCCTCGCGCTTGGTCGTCAGGTGGCCGGCGCCGGCGGTGAGCAGCGCCGCCCCGAGCGCCACCTGGCCCGCCGCGCGTGCGATCCGCGAAGTCTTCATCCCGCTAACGTCTCCCACCGCGGCGATCTCAACCCACTTCCGTCGCCGGGGACCTTCCGCACCCGGCACGGCGGCGGCCGATCCGTCCGGGTGAAGAACTACCGGATTCGGGCCACGGTGCGGCGGTGCGGCCCGGACGGCGGGCTGGGGCGGGAAGACTTCACGGCAGACGTTGCGCTGCCGAAAGGACGAATTGTGAAGCTCACCCATGCTGCCGTTGCCGCCGCCCTCGTGCTGACCGGGGTCGCCGTGGCGAGTCCCGCCCAGGCGGCCGCCGCCAAGCCCGGCGTCGTCGTGGACTACGCCTACCACAAGGTCCAGGTGAAGCCCGCGACCTTCTACCCGTACAAGGATCTGTATTTCAGCAGCGTGAAGTGGACATCGCTGGGCACGGGCACCGGCTCCGCGACGGCGGTGCAGAACATCAACACGTGCGAGCCGAGCTGTGCCGACGCGAACTACCGGCGGACCGAGGTGAAGCTCTCGTTCAGCACCGTGAAGCTGTCCGACTGCAAGCGGGTCTTCAGCAAGGTCAAGGTGACCGAGGTCAAGTCGAAGAAGGTCCGGACGTACGCCCTGCCGGTGTTCAAGAAGAGCTGCTGAACACCGGCAGGGCCGGGGCCGTCAGCCGGCGGCGACCTCCTCGCGGAGGGTCAGATTGGTGCCGGTGGCCGGGTCGAAGAGGTGGACCTTCTCCAGGTTGAGCCAGACCCGGGCGTCGGCACCCTCCCGTACGCGGGACTCGGCCGAGAGGCGCGTGACCAGCCCGCTCTGCTCGGGCAGGTCCGCGCCGCCCGCGTCGGCGGCCAGGTCGGCCAGGTCGGTGGAGGCCGGGGCGTCGCCGCCGGCCGTGTCGACGTTGAGGTAGACGTACTTGTCGGAGCCCATCGACTCGACCAGGTCGACGGGGGCGGTGAAGGTGAAGCCGTCGTCGCCCTCGACCAGGCGGGCGTCCTCGAAGTGCTCGGGGCGGATGCCGAGGATGAGCTTGCGGGGGGCGTCCGCGGCGGACAGGACGCTGCCGAGGCGGTCGCTGAGCGGCAGGTCGCCCAGCGGCGAGCGGAGCATGCCGGCTTCGAGCGTGACGGGCAGGAAGTTCATCGCCGGGGAGCCGATGAAGCCGGCGACGAAGAGGTTGACCGGGCTGTCGTACAGGGTCTGGGGGTCGCCCACCTGCTGGATGTGGCCCGCGCGCATGACCACGACGCGGTCGCCGAGGGTCATGGCCTCGGTCTGGTCGTGGGTGACGTAGACGGTGGTCGTGCCGAGTTGCTTCTGCAGGCGGCTCACCTGGGTACGCATCTGCACCCGCAACTTGGCGTCCAGGTTGGACAGCGGCTCGTCCATGAGGAACGCCTTGGGGCTGCGCACGATGGCCCGGCCCATGGCGACGCGCTGGCGCTGGCCGCCGGAGAGGTTGGCCGGCTTGCGGTCGAGGTACGACGTGAGTTCGAGCACCCGCGCCGCCTCCTCGACCTTCTGGTTGATCAGCTGCTTGTCCATCTTCGCGAGGCGCAGGGGGAACGCCATGTTCTCCCGGACGGTCATGTTGGGATAGAGCGCGTACGACTGGAAGACCATCGCGATGTCACGGTCCTTGGGCGCCTTGTCATTGACGCGCTGGCCGCCGATGCGCAGTTCGCCGGAGGTGATGTCCTCCAGCCCGGCGATCATGTTGAGGGTCGTGGACTTTCCGCAGCCGGACGGGCCGACCAGGATGATGAACTCGCCGTCGGCGATCTCCAGGTCGATGCCGTGCACGGCCGTCGTGCCGTCCGGGTAGCTCTTGGTGACCTTGTCGAGAACGATGTCTGCCATGGATTCCTAGCCCTTCACAGCACCGGAGGTGAGGCCCGCGACGATGCGCTTCTGGAAGAAGAGCACGAACAGGATGATCGGGACGGTGATGACCACGGCGGCCGCGGAGATCGCGCCGGTCGGGTCCTCGAACTGGGAGGCGCCGGTGAAGAACGACAGCGCCACCGGGACCGTGCGGGACTGCTCGGTCGAGGTCAGGGAGATGGCGAAGAGGAAGTCGTTCCAGCAGAAGATGAAGACGAGGATCGCGGTGGTGAAGACGCCCGGCGCGGCGAGCGGTGCGATCACCTTGCGGAACGCCTCGGCCTGGGTGGCGCCGTCCATCTTGGCCGCCTTCTCGAGGTCCCACGGGATCTGTTTGAAGAAGGCCGACAGCGTGTAGATGGCCAGCGGCAGGGCGAACGTGATGTAGGGCAGGATCAGCCCCGGCCACGTGTCGAAGAGCCCGGTCTGCCGTTCGATGTTGAACAGCGGCGACACGAGCGACACCTGCGGGAACATGGCGATCAGCAGCGAGACGCCGACGAGCAGTCCCTTGCCCGGAAAATCGAGACGACTGATCGCGTACGCGGCCATCGTCCCCAGCACCACGGCGATGACCGTGGAGATGAGCGCGATGCCGATCGAGTTGACGAGCGCGCGCACGAATTGGTCGGTCTGGAAGATCGTCCGGTAGTTGTCGAGCGTCCACTCGCGCGGGATGAAATTGCCGTCGGTCAGCGTGGCGGTCGTCTTGAACGACAGCGACACGATCCAGAGCACGGGGATCAGGGCGAAGACGACCACGATCGCGTCGAGCAGGCCCCACTTGAGTTTCGCGTTCACCGCTTGCTCCCGTCGTCGCTGCCGGGCGCCACCTGGCTGAAGAGCTTCATCGCTTGCTCCCGTCGTCGCTGCCGGGTGCCGCCGTGCCGAAGAGCTTCACGAAGATGAACGCGATGATCGCCACGGTGAGGAAGATGAGCACCGACATCGTCGAGCCGATGCCGAGGTTGAGCCCGCGGATCAGATTGTTGTAGGCGATCATCGAGACCGATGACGTGTTGTTCGCCCCGGCGGTCAGCACGTAGATGTTGTCGAAGACGCGCAGGGCGTCGAGCGTGCGGAAGAGCAGCGCGACCAGAATGGCCGGCTTCACCACCGGCAGCATCACGCGCACGAAACGCTGCCACGCGGACGCGCCGTCCATCGACGCCGCCTTCAGAAGATCATCCGGTACGAGCGCCAGCCCCGCCATCAGCAGCAGCGCCATGAACGGCGTGGTCTTCCAGATCTCCGCCCCGATGATGATGGCCAGGGCGCTCGCGCGTTCGGTGAGCGGGGCGCCCTCGGGCGAGACCAGGTTCGCGAGGTAGCCGGTGCCGGGCGTCCACGCGTACCGCCAGCTGAACGCCGCGACGACCGTCACGATGCCGTACGGGATCAGCGCCGAGGTCCGCACGAGGCCGCGCCCCACCAGGGTGCGATGCATGATCAGCGCGAGGCCCATGCCGAGCACCAGCTCGATCACGACCGACACGACCGTGATGAGCATCGTCACGCCGAAGGCGCTCCACCAGTAGCTGTTGCCGAGCACGGTGGCGTAGTTCTCGAACCACACGAACTCGCGCTCGTCCGGGAACTTGAGGTCGTACCGCTGCAGGGACAGCCAGAACGAGTACAGGATGGGGTACGCGGTGACGGCCACCATCACGATCGCGGCGGGCGCGCAGAGCAGCCAGCCGAGCCGGCGCTCCTGCCGCTTGCCCTCGCTCAGGGGCTTCTTGCGGCGCGTGGCGCGCTCCGGGCGTACCTCCTCGCGGGTCTGCTCGGAAGCCGCCGCGGCGCCGGGCGTGGTCGATCCGATGCTCACGGGAGCACCCCCTTGGAGTCGATGGCGTCCTGGATCGCCTGCTTGAGGCCGCTGGTGTCCTGCGCGGGGTCGATCGACGCCGGCGGGGACAGCCGCTCGGAGACCACAGTGGAGACGTTCTGGTAGGCCGGGGTCAGCGGGCGCGGGACGGCATCCTTCAGCTCGTCGAGGATCGCGTCGCGCATCGGATAGGCCTCGGCCATCTCCGGCTCCGCGTAGACGCTCTCGATGCTCGGCGGCTGGCCCGCGTTGATGGCCAGATACTTCTGGTTCGCCGCGTTGCGCAGGCAGCGCACGGCCTCGAAGGCGAGATCCGGGTGCTTGCTGAACGCGCTGACGGCGAGGTTGGAACCGCCGATGGTGACCTTGCTCGGCGTGTTCGCGTCCAGCGACGGGAAGCGCGCCCAGCCCGTGTCCTGCGCCACCTCGGGCGCGTCGTTCTGCATCGACGGATAGACGAAGGGCCAGTTGAGCTCGAAGGCGCCGTCCCCGTTCTGGAACGCCAGCCGCACGTCGTCCTCGAGCTGGTTGGTGAACGAGGCGCTGGTGACCCCGGCTGTCGCGAAGGCGCGCATGGTCTGCAGCGCCCGCGTGGCGCCGGCGTCCATCACCGCGGTCTTGCCGTCGTCGCTGACCACCCGGCCGCCCGCCGTGGCGACCAGCGTGTTGAAGAGGACGACCAGGCCCTCGTACTGGGCGCCCATGGTCAGCACCTGATAGGGCTTGCCCTGCGCCTTGAGCTGCAGCGCCTGCTGAATCATCTCGTCCCAGGTCTTCGGCGGCGCGGGCACGAGGCTCTTGCGGTACCAGAGCAGCTGCACGTTGGTGTTGTTGGGAGCGGCGAAGAGCTTCCCCTCGTACGTGGCGGAGGCGAGCGGCCCGGCGAGGGTGCCCTGCTCCACCTCGGCCTTGTCCGCCCCGGTGAACTCGCGGATCCAGTCCGCGCTGGCGAACTCCTGGGTCCACGTGACGTCGAGCCCCAGGATGTCCATGCTGTCGTCCTCCGCGGCGAGCCGGCGCACCATCTGCACGCGCTGGTCGTCGGCGGCCCGGGGCAGCACCTGGTAGACGATCTCGTAGCGACCGGCGGCCGCCTGGTTGCAGTTGTCGATGACCGTCTGCATGTTCTCCACCGGGAACTGGTAGAGATTGAGCTTCGGGGGCCCACCGTCGTCCCCCGATCCGCACGCGGCCAGCGGAGCCATCAGCGCGAATGCGGCGAACGCGCACCCGAGCCGGAACGTGGTTCGTGCCATCGACCCTCCCAATAGTGATCTAGGTCACTTCGTCGACGTGACACGGTCCTGCCCGTAGTGGTCACGAAACAAACACGCAACGTGCGATCAATGCGACCGCCGGCTCACCTTTACCGGCCGCGGGCCTGGTCGCGCGCCGGAAGTGTCCGGATCATGCCGGGTTAGGGCCGCCGGATTCCTTTGCACGCCTCGGACCGCGGGGCCGCGCGAAGGCAGCCGATCGGCCGTGGCCCGCTCCCCCGCCGAAAGCGATGATCGACCGCGGGGAGGTGCCATGAGTCAGCCTTGGACGCCGGGCCGCGTGCTCCGGGCTGTCGCCGGGGTCACCGGCGCGCTGGTCCTCTGCTGCGGCGGAGTCGTCGCCGGCGCGATCATCGACGACGACTCACCCTGGATCGCGGCGTCGCCCTCGACCGCACGCCCTCCCGCAATGTCGCCCTCGACCGGGCGCCCTCCCGCGACGCCGCCCTCGACCGCGCGCCCTTCCGCAACGTCGCCCTCGACCGCGCGCCCTTCCGCAACGTCGCCCTCGACCGCGCGCCCTTCCGCAACGTCGCCCTCGACCGGGCGCCCTTCCGCAACGTCGCCCTCGACCGCGCGCCCTTCCGCGCCGGCACCGGCGTGGCCCGCGGCCCCGCAGCTCACCGTGCCCGATCTGCGCCACGAGAACGCGGCCGTCGCGGAGGAGCAGTTGCGCGCGCTCGGCTTCACCAACGTCTCGCTCGGCACCCGCAACGACAGCTGGGTTGTGCTGCCGGAGAGCTGGACCGTGCTCACCCAGTCCGCGGCGCCCGGGCGGCGGCTGGCGACCGACGCGCTCATCGTGCTCTTCTGCTCCCGGTAGGTCCCCCTTGGCGCCCTCGACCTCTCACTTCGCGTCGGCGTAGCACTCGACGACGGCGACGTCGAGGGGGAAGCGGACGTCCGTGTGCCCGAAGAGGAGGCGACCGGCCCGGTCGGCGGCCGTGCGGACCGCGGCGACCACGGCGTCGGCCTCCTCCTTGGGGCAGTGGATGCCGACCTCGTCGTGCACGTAGAGCACCAGCTCCGCCCGGGTGCCCGCCAGCTCGGTGCGCAGGGTCGCGAGCAGCACCAGGGCCCATTCGGCCGCGGTCGCCTGGATGACGAAGTTGCGGGTGAACCGGCCGCGGGCCCGTCCCTGCGCGCCGCCCTGAGGTGCGTCGGCGCTCCCGGCGACCTCCTCGGGCGGGTCGAGACCGGCGTCGCGCCAGGCACTCGCGGACGGCGGGCAGGTGCGGCCGAGCCACGAGCGCACCAGCCCCCCGGCCTCGCCGGTGCGCGCGGCGGCCTCCACATACTCGAAGGCGGTCGGATAGCGCTTGCGCAGCACGGCGAGGGCGGGGATCGCGGCGCCGCCGGTCTGGCCGTACATGGCGCCGAGCAGCGCGACCTTCGCCTTGGGGCGGTCGCCGGCGAAGGAGTCGGCGGCCAGGGCGGCATAGAGGTCGTCCGCCTCGCCCGCCGCGGCCAGCCGGGAGTCGCCGGACACCGCGGCCAGCACGCGCGGCTCCAGCTGCCCGGCGTCGGCCACCACGAACGTCCAGCCCGGGTCGGCCACCACCGCCCGGCGCACCACCTTGGGCACCTGCAACGCCCCGCCGCCCCGGGTGGCCCAGCGGCCCGAGACGACCCCGCCCGGCACGTACTCCGGCCGGAACCGGCCCGCGCTCACCCACGCGTCGAGCCACGCCCACCCGTGCGCGGTCCAGATGCGGTAGAGCTCCTTGTACTCCAGCAGGGGCGCCACGGCCGGATGCTCGACCTTGCGCAGCACCCACGCGCGCGTGTTCGGAATGTCGATCCCGGCGCGCGCGAACGCCCGCAGCACCTCGGCCGGGGAGTCGGGATGCAGCCCCCGTACGCCGAAAGCGTCATTGATCGCCGCCGTCAGCTCGGCCAGCCGCCGGGGCGGCCCCACCGGCTGCGGCGGCCCGAGCAGCTCCCGCAGCAGCCGATCGTGCACGTCGGCGCGCCACGGCAGCCCGAGATGCCCCATCTCCGCCCCGGCCAGCGCCCCCGCCGACTCCGCCGCCACGAGCAGCTCGAACTTCCGCGACGCCACCGACCGCCCCGCAACGACCGGCGCACCACCTCCACCCGCCGCAGCCAAGCCGGCGGACGACGGCCCAGCGGACAACGGGCCGGCGGACAACGGGCCGGCGGACAACGGGCCGGCGAAGGCAGCGCCTGCCCCGGGCGAGGGCGTCTCGGCGAGCGCGTTGATCCGGCGATGCTGGTCGGCATAGACCCGGACCAGGCTCTCCAGCACACGCTCCGGAGCAACCGGCGGCGGCGCCGCCCCGGTCTCGAAGAGCGCCGCCTGAGCGAACCCGGGCGGCTCCGCACTGCGCGGCACCGGATCGGGCGGCACGGGAGCCCCGGTGAGCCGGGCAAAGGCGGCGGCCAGCGACCGCGGCTCGCCCCACCGGCCCGCATGCCCGGACAGCAGCGCCTCGGTCAGCTCGACGTCGTGACAGCGCGCGACCCGCACCCCGGCCCGCAGCAGCGGCGGATAGATCTCGGCCGTGGCAGCCCAGAGCCAGCGCGGCGACCCCTCCCGCTCGCGCTCGGCGATCGCAGCGGGCAGATCGTCCACCCGCTCGGGCGCGGACAGCACCGTGCCGTCGGCGGACACGGCCTGGAGCAGCCCAGCACCGCGCCGACCACCGTCCAGCGGAACCACGGCTACCAGCACGAACTCATTCTGCCGCCGGGGTACGACAATTCTTTGCCGCCCCGCGACGATGAGACCGCGCCCCTCGTCATCGGTCGGCGTCGCCCAGCACGCAGCGGCGTCGGCTTGTTGCTCCAGCACGTTGCCCAGCGACTCGGACCGGCGGAGATCGGCGACTGCCCGACCTGCGACAGACGTCGCCCTACCGCGCCTCGACGGTGAAAGTCGCGTATCGGGTCTCGCCGGCCAAGCGCAGCCTCCAGGAGTAACGGCCGGGCGCCAGCGGGAGGGGCGAGACGTTGAGCGCGAAGGAGGCGTCCAGACAGCTTCCTGCCGGAAGATCGTCCGGCCGCCCGGTGCCGATCTCACCGTCGGCCGCGATCTCACGGCGCCCGTCCGGGGTGTCGAACGACACCACGCTTCCGTCCGCGGCGCTCAAGGAGAGGGAGAGCGGGATGCGCCGATCGAGTAGCTCCCAGGGCACTTTGACGAGAACGACCACGGCATGGGTCACCGGCGAAGCTGTTCGGGACCAGCCAGCTCCGAGCATGTGCACCTTGCCCGACGCCGGATCGGCTTGCGCCGCGTCGCAGAGGATCAACTGCAGGTCGAGCGGTGGCGCCATCAGGCAGCGAAGAATCTCGACGTGTCCCGGTCGCGATGCGAGCTGTCGGAAGCAACCCCGACGACGACGAGCCACTGCGTCTGACCTTGTGGCGGTCGCTGCGTCTTGCCACCCTCGGCAGCTCCGTCGAACTCTGCGAGCAGGTCCTGAACCGGCTCGTCCTCCTCGTAGAAGTCGTCGTCGCGCATGGTCTTCATCATGCCTCCCGTCTCATGAGCGAGCTAGCCGTCGGTGAAATGTGCGCCTCCGAGCCGATAGATGTCACCCAGCGGGTCAGCCGCCTCGTAGAGCACCACCATGACCGGCCTGCCGCGGATTCGTGTCTTGACCAGCCAACGCCAGCCGCGCACCTCATGGAAGCTGTACTTGTAGTCGAGGCCTTCGACGCATTCGACCGCTGCCCGTACTTCGTCGGCCGTGATCTGATGCTTTGAGTTGATCTTCTCTTCCACGCGGGCGCTGATGTGGATCTTCGCGACCCAGAGGGCGCCCACGTCACGCTTTTCCGTGACTCATGACGGGCACTCACGATGCCGCCGCGGCGCCGTATGTGTCCAAGAGAAGCAGCGACCGCTATCGAGCGCCAGTCATCGATCACGGATTGTCATGCCAGCGGCGTCGCCGTGGCGGCACGCCCGCCCGGGCCATGGCCACCTTCGGGGTCGCCGGAGTGGCGGGACGCATGCCGTGGAACGGGCGATGCCTACCGGCTCCGGCCCTTCTAGCGTTTCCCCGGAAAGGCCACGGAAGCGGAAAGAAGGTAGCTATGAGCATTTTTCGCAAGGTGGCGGGCACCGTTCTGGGGTCGGCGCTCCTCGGAACGGCCTGCGTCACCGCCACAGCGGCGCCGGCCGGGGCCATTGTCGACGGGTTCTCCGCGTCGAAGCGCGGCAAGTCGCTGGCGCCCGCGGTGGTGCGGATCTTCGCGCAGGACGGCTGGCGGGACCGGGGCGTCAACTGCACCGGCACGCTGGTCGCCGACCGGTGGGTGGTGACGGCGCAGCATTGCACCAACAAGGGTGAGCGGCAGGGGAAGCCGTACCGGGCCGGCAAGATCAAGGTGTTCGTGAACGTCAGCGCGCGCAACAAGGCGCAGACCCGGACGGCGTCGGAGGTCTGGCGCATGCGTGGCTACGACGAGCGGAGCGGGGTCGGTGACGTCGCGCTGCTCAAGCTGAGCAAGCCGGTCGAGGACGTCGCGCCGGCGCGGATCGCGGGCGGGCCGCTTCCGGCGGGGGTCAATGCCTATGTGTACGGCTTCGGGGAGACCGCCGACGGCCGCGGCGACCGGCAGAGCCTGCCCCGGGTGGCCGAGGTGCGGGTGGCGAGCCCGCGCAGCCTGGGGGCGCCGTGCCGGCTGCCCGATCAGGTGACCTATGTGACGTCGGTCAACGGCGGTACGGCCCGGGGTGACAGTGGCGGCCCGACGTTCGAGTGGGAGCGGGGCGCCCCGACGCTCTTCGCCGTGACGGGCGGGTCCTTCGACCGGACCACCTGCCGGGGAGGAAGCGTGTCGGCGACGTGGGTCGGGCTCTACAACCGGGTCGACCGGCGCAGCGCCGCGTGGTACTTCCTGCGCTCCCACGTGCCCGGCCTCTGACGCGAAACCGGCGCCGCTCTCCAAGAGGGGCCGGGAGGGACCGGGCAGCGGCGCCGCTCTGCGGGATCGACCAGGGACCGGGCAGCGGCGCCGCTCCCCGGGATCGACCAGGGAGCGGCGCCGCTGTGCGCTACTTCGTGGAGCCGGCGGTCAGACCCGCCTGGATCTGGCGCTGGAAGAAGGCGTACATGATGATCATCGGCAGCATCGAGAGGGTGAGCGCGGCGAACAGCGCGGCCCAGTTGGCCTGGTAACCGGCCGACACCGAGATGTTCGCGATGCCCTGGGTGAGCACCCACTTCGAGTCGGCGCCGGCGCCCTGCATGATGGCGACCGGCAGCAGGTACTGGTTCCACTGACCGACCAGGTTGAAGATCGTGATGCTGATCAGGCCGGACTTGGCCATCGGCAGCATGACCTGGAAGAACAGCCGGGTGTGCGAGGCACCGTCGACGACGGCGGCCTCGGCGACACTGTTCGGCAGCGTCTTGAAGAACGCGGTCATGAAGAAGACCGTGAACGGCAGCGAGTACGCGATGTAGACCAGGATCAGGCCGGTGAACGTGTTGAGCAGGCTCAGGTTCTTGAGGATCAGGAACAGCGGCACGATCGCCATGAAGACCGGGAACGCCAGGCCCGAGACGAACAGGTAGTAGATCGCGCGGTTGCCCCAGAACTTGTAGCGGGCGAGCACGTACGCGGCCATCGAGCCGAAGATCATCGTGCCGGCGGTGCTGCAGGCGACGACGAACACGCTGTTGAGGAAGTAGCGGCCGATGTGGGCCTCGGTCCACGCCGTCTTGTACGTGTCCCAGGACAGCGAACTCGGCAGGCTGAACGGCGCGTGGGTGAAGATCTCGGTGTTGCTCTTGAACGACGCCAGGATCACCCAGATCAGCGGCGCGATGACGAGGATGCCCCAGACGGCCAGCGCGATGTGCGCGAAGCCGCTGAAGAGCCGGCCCTCCTTGGCGTCGTGGCTCGCCGCGGCCGGGCTCTTGCGGCTCCCGGGATAGTCGACGGTGCCGGGCACCGGGGTGTGCACGTCGGTGGAGTTGGTCATGATGAACGCTCCCGGCTCAGAGCTCGACGGTGTCGCGCCGGGTGACCCGCAGGGTCAGCGCGGCGAACGTGAGGGTCAGGAAGAAGAGCACGACACCCATCGCGGAGGCGTAGCCGTACTGCCCGTAGTCCTGCATGTTGCGGAAGATCTCGAGGCCGAGCACCGTGGTCGCGCCGTCGGGACCACCGCGGTCCACGGACATGACGTTGACCAGGGCGAAGGCGTCGAAGGCCGCGATGCCGAGGTAGACCCAGGCCACCTGCAGCGTGCTCCACAGCAGCGGCAGCGTCACCTTGAAGAACAGGGTGCCGCGGGTGGCGCCGTCGAGCGCCGCCGCCTCGTAGATCTCGGTGGGGATCGAGCCCATGCCGGCCGAGAAGAGCACGACGTAGAAGCCGACGCCCTGCCAGACGAGCACGGCGATGATCGACCACAGGGCGAGGTTCTTGTCCGCGAGGAACAGCACCGGCTGGTCCACCCCGACCTGGTGCAGCAGGCCGTTGATCAGGCCGCTCTCGTCCGGCGAGTAGACCCGGTTGAAGATGACCGCCACCAGCGCGAGGGCCAGCAGCTGCGGGAAGAAGAAGATCACGCGGTAGAACCAGGAGCCGCGTACGCCGCGCATCAGGCCGCCCTTGCTGCCGCCGCCCACGTTGAGCAGGAAGGCGAAGAAGAGCGCGATGGCGATGGTCAGCAGCGGCATGGCTATCAGCAGCACGATGTGGTGCTGGATGGCCTTCCAGAACGTGCTGTCCTGGAACAGCTTCGTGAAGTTGTCGAACCCGATGTACTCGAAGTCCGGCGAGAAGCCGCGCCAGTTGGTGAAGGACAGGTTGAAGGCCTGGATGTAGGGATACACGACGAACGTCGCGTAGATCGCCACCGGCACGATCAGGAAGCCGATGATGAACGGGTACCTGCCGTGCTTCATGGTGCTAGCTCCGTCCGTCTATGGGGGAAGGGCCCGCGGCGGGAGACCGCGGGCCCCGGGGAATCAGCGGGAGAACTTCTCGATGGAGGAGTCGGCCTTGACGGCGTCGGCGACCTTCTGGATGCGCTCGCAGAACTTGTCGGCGGTGCCGCCCTGGTACATCAGCTCGTTGGTCGCGGCGCGCACCTCGTCGTCCAGCTTCTTGTACCAGGTGTCGAAGCGGAAGCTGAAGGTGTCGGCACCGGCCGCGCCGAGCGCCTTGTTGCCGGAGGTGAGGCCGGCGCTGATCTCCATGCCGTCGGTGGCACCGGCGACGACGGTCAGCGTCTTGGTGAGCTGGGTGAAGCCCACGGCGCCGGCCTTGGAGAGCATGTGCCGCAGGAACTCCATGCCGCCGCGCGGGTTCTTGCCCTTGCTGGCGACGAAGTACTGCTCGCCGGCCGCCGCGTACAGGGCGGTGACGGGCAGCTTGTCGGCGGTGGTGACGCTCGGGATCGGCATCAGCTGGTAGTCGAAGCCGGCCGGGGTGTCCTTGGCCTGCTCGTTCTCCAGCCACGAGCCGGACGGGTAGAGGCCGACCTTGTACTGGTTCTGCTGGAGCTGGACCTCGGTGTGCTTGAGGCCGAGGAACGCCTTGTTGGAGTACTTGGCGCCGACCTCGGCCCAGGCCGCCGCGGCCTGCTTGACGGCGTCGCTGGTCCAGGCGCCCGGCTCGAGGTTGTCGATGTTCTTGAGGACGTCGGCGCCACCGATCTTGGCGGCGCTGGTGAGGATCGCCGTGTACTGGTAGTACGGGGCGTTGGCGCCGGCGTAGCCGTACGGCGTGATGCCCTTGGCCTTCATCTTGTCGAGCAGCGCCGTGAAGTCCGCCCACGTGGTGGGGACGGTCCAGCCGTTGTCCTTGAACAGCTTGCCGGAGTACCAGAGGCCGAAGACGGTGAAGGCGTAGTTGAGCACGTACGGCTTGCCGTTGAACGTGCCCTGCTCCACGGTGCCGGGGATCAGGGTGTCCTTGACGGTCTTGCCGGCGATGTCCACGGACGGGGCCGCGAACAGCTCGGTCAGGTCCTGCACCTGGCCGGCCGAGACGAGCGCGCCCTGGTCCATGAGCTTCGAGCCGGAGTTGTTGATCATGTCCGGCGGGTCGCCCGCGGTGAACCGGGGCTGGACGACGGTCGAGATCTCCTCGGTCTGGTTGAAGGTGACCTTGGAGTTCGGGAAGAGCTTGTTGTACGACGGGATGTCGACGTCGGTCGCGTACTTGGTGCCGAGGCCACCGTTGAAGATCACGATCTCCAGCGGCGCGTCCTCCTTGATGCCCAGCGGGTTGGTCGCCGAGACCTCGCCGGCCGGCTTGTCGGCGGTGTCGTCGTCGCTGCTGCCACCGCCGAGGCACGCGCTGAGCATGCTCACCGCGGGGGTGGCCAGCAGGCCGACGGCGGCCGCGCGGCGCAGCAGCGTCCGGCGGTCGACCTCGGGCTTCAAGATGTCGGTCATGCACTTACTCCTCAGGGTGTGATCCGGTGCCGAACGGTGGTGCGCTTGGAGCCGGGAAAGCTCTATGGGGTGGGGCTGCCGTCCTTCACGGCCTTGTGACCGCTGACGGCTCGGGCAGTGCGCTGGAAGGCCGCGTTGGAGCGCTCGTGCGTGCGCTGCGCGACGGCGACGTACAGGAGGTCCAGGACGACCAGCTGCGGGTGCCGCGCGGAGAGCGCGTCCGGCCGGAAGGTCGTCGCCTGGGTGGCGGTGAGCAGGACGATGTCGGCCAGCTCCGCCAGCGGCGAGCGCGGGAAACTGGTCAGGGCGATGGTGGTGGCACCCCGGCTGCTGGCCTCGGCGAGCAGCTCGATGGTCTCGCCGGTCTCGCCCGAGTGCGAGATCCCGAGGGCCACGTCCCCCGTACGCGACAGCGCCGCGCTCGCGAGACCGTTGTGCACGTCGGTCCACGCCCACGCCGCGACGCCGATGCGGTGCAGGCTGAACTGCATCTCCTCGCCGACCAGCGCGCTGCCGCTGGCCCCGAAGATGTTGACCCGGGGCGCCGCCGCGATCGCCACGGCGGCCCGCTCCACCTCGGCGAGGTCGAGCAGCTCGGCGGTGTCGTGCATCGCCTGGGTGTCGGCCGCCATGATCTGCGCGAGGACTCGTTCGAGGGGGTCGCCGGGCTGGATCTCGCGGCCGATGTCGACGGTCCAGCCGGCCGAGCGGGCCCGGCCGGTCTCGGCGGCGATGCCCAGCCGCAGCTCGGAGTAGCCCTCGAAGCCCAGCGCCCGGCAGAAGCGGGTGACCGTGGCCGGCGAGGTGCCGCTGCGCTCGGCGAGCTCGACGATCGTCGCGCGGGACGCGCCGGCCGGGTCGCTCAGGACCTGCTCCGCCACCCGCTGCAGCGCGCCGGTGAACTCGGGGAGCAGGGTGCGCACCCGGAGCAGGACGCCCGTGTTGTCGCGCACAGGCGCGTCGACGACCGCAGTCGAGGCGGTGCCGTCCACGTCTGGCTCGACCATGGGCCATCCCTTCAGGAAGGACTATTAACTGTCGCGGTAAAAGTTCTTACTGCGAGCCCCCCTGTGTCAAGACTGTGGGCGAAGTTTTCAAACCGTTACCAAGAGCATCTTCGTGAATGCGTGTTACGGCGGAGGTGTTTGACGGGTGTCGATCGGCAAATGTGCGGTAGGACGTGATAGCCATCACGTGACCGAGTTTGACCCGATTTGATCATCGTCTTTCCGGTCAGGCGGGCCTCGGCCGACCGGCTCGTTCGGGCCCAACGCGAAACGCCCTCGCAACAGGCGAGGGCGTTTCGTAACGTGGCAAAAATTCTGCCCGAACCGGTTAAGCGCTTTTTTGGATCGCTTCCAGGAAAGCGGCGGAGCGGTGCTCGAAGTTCCGGAACCGGCCGTAGCTCGGCGCCCCCGGCGACAGGAGGACGGCGCCGCCGGGCGGGGTCAGCTTGCGCGCGAGGCTCACCGCGTCGGCCAGATCCTCCGCCGGCTCGGTGCGCACGCCGGGGAGCCCCGCGAGCGCTTCGAGGATCCGGGGGCCGCTGTCGGGCAGCCCGATGACCGTGACCGTCTTCTCCTCGAGGTGCTCACGCAGGGGGCCGTAGTCGAGGCCGCGGTCCGTGCCGCCGACGAGGACGGTCAAGGGCCTTCCCGCGTACGCGTCAATGGCGTGCATCGTCGCGTAGGGGCTGGTCGACAGCGTGTCGTCGACGAAGGTCAGCCCGGACGGGTCCTCGATCTCCGCGAGCCGGTGCGGCAGCCCCTCGAACGACGCGACGGCCGCGCGCAGCTCCTCCTTGAGCGCCAGCACGTCGATGCCCATGCCGTCGAGCACCGCCAGCGCCACGCACAGGTTGCGGCCGTTGTGGGCGCCGCGCAGCCTCAGCTCGTCCCGGGCGAACAGCACGTCGTCGCTGCAGTAGACGAACCCGTCCGCCTCGACGCGGAACCGCGAGTCCTCGTTGCCGGCCGGGATCGCCGCGAAGCCGTTGAGGTCCCGGACGGCGAGCGTCTCGGTCACCAGCCGCTGGTCGGCGCCGTTGACCACGATCAGTTCCGGACCGTGGGCGAGCAGGTTGAGCTTGTCGCGGTAGTACTCGCGCTCGCCGCCGTGCGCGTCGAGGTGCTCCGGGAACAGCGACGTCACGACGGCCACGCGCGGCGAGTCGGTCAGGTCGGTGCACTGGTAACTCGACAGCTCCAGCACGTACTGGTCCGCAGGGGGCAGGTCGAGCAGCGGGACGCCGATGTTGCCGCCGAAGACGTTGGGCCGCCCGGCCGCCGCCAGCAGGTGGCTGATCAGCGCGGACGTGGTGCTCTTGCCCTTGCTGCCGGTCACGCCGACGGTGGTGCGCGCGTGCTCGGCCATCCACAGCGCGCTGCCGCCGGTGATCGTGATGCCGCGTCCGCGGAGGTCGGCCATCCACGGGTGCGTGTTGGGCACGCCGGGCGAGCGGACGATGACGTCCGCGGCGGCCAGAGCGGGGAAGGCGTGGTCGCCGCCGGCCAGCGGCGCGAGGGCCGCCAGCTCACCTTCCCACGGTACGGACAGATAGTTCACGCTGTCGTCGACGACGATCAACCGGGCCGGGGCGTGCGCGGCGATCGCGGTCACGGCGGCGCGGCCCTCACGGCCGGTCCCCCAGACGGCTACGGAACGTCCGCGCAGGTCTGCCAGGCGCACAGGAATACTCCTCGGGTCGGGTCGCATCGGAGAGCGCGTCCGGCGGCCACGACGGCCCGCGCCGGGCCCAGCTTCCGCCTCGCTGCGCGGTCCGGGCGGCCGGATACACCACCGGTATCCGACCACCCGGCCCACTTGCGACGCGAACCTGGACTCCGGCTCGGCGTCGCCGTGGCCGCCGGACGCGCTCTAGTATTGCCCGTCGGTCCAGTGACAGGAGTCTGCGGGTGCAGTTCGATGTGATGCGCTTTCCCTCGTACGCGTTCGACCCTTCGACGGGCGTCGCGACGTTCGACTACGCGCTGGACTCGCTCTCGTTCACGGAAACGATCACGTTCCCCCTCGCGGACGGGGACATCCCGGACACCTTCTACCGGGTGCTGGAGTTGTTGCACGTCGTCGCCGGGGTGAGCTACTACAAGGTCGGCGCGCCGCCGCGGATCGAGGCGCCCCGGGCCTACCCCGCCGAGGCCTCCGCCTTGTTCGACGCCGTGTACAGCCAGGGGCTGGGCGAGTACGCGTACGTGAACCAGCTGCCGCACGTGCTGTCGCTCTCCGTCGACGTGCCGGGGGTCTCCGCTCCCGCCGCTCCGGTCGACAACGCGGACAAGCGGCCGCTCTCCGCCGTCGGGGGCGGCAAGGACTCCATCGTGACCCTGGAGATCCTGCGGGCCGCGGGCCTCGACCCGGTCCCCTTCTCGGTCAACCCGAACCACGTCATCGAGAACGTCAACGCCGCCTCCGGGCTGCCGGCCCTCGCCGCGCGCCGCAAGCTCGACCCGAAGCTGTTCGAGCTCAACAAGGCCGGCGCGCGCAACGGGCACATCCCGGTGACCGCGATCAACTCGCTCATCGCCATCGCCACCGCCGTCCTGCACGGGCTCGGGCCGGTGGTCATGTCCAACGAGCGCTCGGCGTCCGACCCCAACCTGATCTGGAACGGTCACGAGATCAACCACCAGTGGTCCAAGGGCGTCGCCGCCGAGGGGCTGCTGCGGGCCGCCGTGACCGCGCACGCCGGCCTCACCGAGCCGTACTTCTCGCTGCTGCGGTCGCTGTCCGAGCTGCACATCGCCCAGCTGTACGCGCGGTTCGACCGCTACGACGACGTGGTGACCAGCTGCAACAAGGCGTTCAAGCTGCACGACCCGACGGCGCGCTGGTGCGGCGACTGCCCGAAGTGCCGCTTCGTGGCCCTCGCCATGGCGCCGGCAATGCCCCGCGAGCGGCTGACCCGGATCTTCGGGCGCGACCTGTTCGCCGACCCGGCGCAGGTGCCGGGCTACCTGGAGCTGCTGGGCATCGACGCGCACAAGCCGTTCGAGTGCGTGGGCGAGGTCGAGGAGTCGCTCGTCGCCCTGACGATGCTGGCCGACGACCCGCAGTGGGCGGACGCGCCCGTGGTCACCGCGCTGCGTGCCGCGGTCCCGGCTGCCGGCTGGGCCGCCGCCGACCGGGCCGCGGTGCTCATGCCGGGCGGGAAGACGTTCGTTCCCCCGGCGTACGCGAAGGCGTTGTCGGCGTTCCTCTGAGCCGGGTCCTGCCCGGCGCGCCTTCCGGTTGACGCGCCTTCTGGTTGACGCGCCTTCTGGTTGACGCGCCTTTCCACCCGGCGCGCCTTCCGCTTGGCGTGCCCTCCTCCGGGCGCGTTGTCGGCCGGGCGCGTCGTCGGCCGGGCGCGTCTCCTCGGGCGCGTCTTTTCGGCGGCGTGTCGCCTTACTCGGGCGTGTCGTGGTGGATGTGCGCCGGGTCGACCCCTAGGTCCTGGAGGGCGGCGCTCACCGCGACGAGCATCAACGGCGGTCCGGCCAGGTAGACCTCGTGGCCGGACCACTCCCCGTACGCGGCGACGGCGTCGGTGACGAGCCCGGCCGCGTACGGGCCGCTCGGCCCCTCCGAGATGACCGGGATGACCGTGGCCCGCCGCGCCGCCCGGGCGAGCGCCGCGACCTCCTCGATGTCGTAGAGCTCGTCCAGCGTCCGCACGCCCCAGAACAACACCGCCGACCGCGGGTCGCCGGTGTCGGCCAGCTCGGTGAGCAGCGCCTTCAGCGGGGCGACGCCCGTGTCCCCGGCGATCATCAGCACGTCGGGGCCCGGGGGCGGCAGCACCATCGTGCCCTCGGCGCGCGACAGCCGCACGGTGTCGCCGACCTGCGTGCGGTGCACCAGGGCGCCGCTGACGCCGGTGAGCGTCTTCGCGCGGACGTGCAGCTCGACGATGGTGTCCCGGCGCGGCGCACCGGCCAGCGAGTAGGGCCGCCACACCCCGGGCAGCTCGGCGACCTCGACGCGGGCGAACTGGCCGGGCACGTAGGGCATGGGCAGGTAGGGCCGCAGCCGGATCACCGCCAGGTCGTCCCGCCGCTGCTCGTGCGACACGACGACGGCCAGCCACGTCACCGGCTCGTAGCGCGCGGCCGTCATGCCCTGCGCCACCCACTCGTACGCGTGCTGCCACGTCGAGCGCCACGCCTGGTCGAAGTCCTGCCGCCAGCCGTTCGCGGCCATCCCGGCCCGCATCGCCTCGGCCAGCGCGGCCCCGGCCAGCTGCAGCTGCTGCGGCGCGATCCCGCACTCGGCCAGCGCCGCCCCGAGCCGCGTGAACCCGGCGACGAGCGTGGGCGGCTGATCGACATGGTGCACGAGCCAGGTCAGGCCCTCGGCGAGCTGCTCCACCTGCGCGGCCGCGCTGCCCGGGACCCCGGCGAAGAGCGCCGGCTGCGCCTGCACGAGCGCCGCCCGCAACCGGCCCGCCACCTCGGCCGGGCCACCGGCGAGGGTCAGGCTGTTGCCGAGCAGCCGACGCACCTCCACCAGCGCGGCGTCGTCGGCCGGGTTCATGCCGTCGGGCGCGGGCACGGGACGGCCGGGGGCGACGGGCTTGGCGTCCCACGGTCCGGACACGCCCGGCATCGCGATGACGGGGTCACCCGGCCACATCGGCCCGGCCGGGCGCGGACCCCCGATCGGCGGAATGCCCCCCACGGGATCGAGCGACGCCGCCGGCACGAGACCGGGATTCCACCCCTGAGGTACGCCATGAGCGGCCCCGCCCGCCGGCCGTCCGCCCGCACCGGGAAAGACCGGCGCCCCCGGAACCTGAGGGACGACGGCCGCCCCGGGAGCGGCCTGGCCAGCAGGAACAGCCGGCATGCCCGGGGTGGTTGCCGCGGCGGGGGCGCTCCCGGTGGCCGGCGACGGCGGAAAGCCGGGCAGCGGAACCGGCAGGCCGGGGGCCTGCAGACGAGCAGGCAGCGAGCCCGGCGGCGTGGCACCGGACGGCAACGTGGCACCGGACGGCAGCGTGGCACCCGATTGCGGCGTGGCACCCGATTGCGGCGTGGCACCCGATTGCGGCGTCGTACCGGTCGGCGGTGTCGCGGGAGGACGCGTGTCCCCCGCCACGGGAAGACGCGTGTCCCCCGCCGCGGGAAGACGAGTTCCCCCAGCGCCGGGACGGCTGCCGAGACCACCCGGCAGCAGTGGCGCCGGCAGCGCAGGGCCACCGGAGCCGGGCCCACCGAGGCCAGGCAACGCACCGCCGGGCACGCCCGAGCCGGGCACGCCCGAGCCGGGCACGCCCGAGCCGGGCACGCCGGAGCCGGGCACGCCGGAGCCGGGCACACCCGAGCCGGGCAACGCGGGAGCACCGGCGCCCGGCAGCGCGGGCCCGGCGGCAGCGGGCAGCGGCGGGATGGAGGGCATCCCGGGCACGGGAACCGTTCCGCGCGGGCCCGCCGGGCCGGGCAGCACCGAGCCCGGAAGAGTCCCCGCAGGCGTCGCGGCGCCGGGAGTGGTCGTGCCGGTCGCGGGGTGGCTCTGGGAGGGCTGACCGGCACCCGGCCGGGGTGAGGGCGTCGTGACCGGGGGCAGCAGGTGCTCGGGCGTCGAGACCCGGCCCGCCGCCTCGGCCAGGGCGGCACGGGCGCGGGCCTGGGTGCTGAGGTCGTCGGGGAGCAGATCGAGCAGGTGCCCGGGGTCGAAGTCCGCGACGGGCGCCCGCGGGGTACCGCCCGTCCCGGTGCCGGCGGGAGCCGTGGTCGCCGCCGGGCCGTCCACGATCGGCAGGGCAGCCCCCGGCACCGATCCCCCGCCCGATCCGCCGGCCGGTCCCGTGGCAGGGCTTCCGGGGCCGGGACTCGCCGGACCGGGACTCATGGAACCAGGACCCGCCGGACCGCCGGGGGCTGGGCGCGGGGTCCCCGCCGGCAGCGTGCCGAAGCGGGCCTGAGGATCGGCGGGCGGCGTGCCGAACCCGGCCCGGGGGTCGGCGCGGACGGCTGTGGTCTCGGGCTCGGCCTCGGGGCGCGGGATGCGCGGGGCGGAGAGGTCGCGGTAGGGGTGGGCGGCGGGAAGTTCCCGGGTCTCCTGATGGTCCGGCCACTCGGGGTGCATCATCAGCTCGGGATGCAGCGGCTCGGCGACCCGGGGCTCGGCGCCCGGCCGGGTGATCTCGCCGCTCAGGGCCTCGGCGACATCGGCCGCGCCCGCTGCCACGGCGTCCGGGGCGGCCAGGCGCAGCCGGATGGCACGCAACAGGGCAAGCATGTGCGGGTCGGAACCGGTTGACACGGAACACCCCCCGCATGCGGAACCACGCCGACAGAACAACGGTACTGCCGCAGCGCCCACGCCGCTCCCCCTCGCGCGGACGAGACCACGGACAGCCCGGACGAGACCAGGACAGTGCGCACGGAACCGCGGACGAGGCAGGACGTGCGCACGGAACCGCGGACGACAACAGGACAGCGCGCACGGAACCGCGGAGGAGGACACGAAAGGTGCGAAGGGGACGACGGCCGGGTGGACAGGATCGTCAGCGGGCGTCAGTACCGGAACTGGTGCACGACGGCCTGGAGCTCGTCCGACACCTGCGCCAGCTCGTCGGCGGCGGTCCGGGTCGCGTGGGCGCCGCGGCGGTTCTCCTCCGCCACGCCGACGACCTCGCCGATGCCGCTGCCGATGCGGTCCGTTCCGCCGGCCGCCGCGCTGAGGTCGGCCGCCATGCCGTTGGTGGTGGCGCTCTGCTCCTCGACGGCGGAGGCGATCGTCGTCTGGTAGTCGCTGATGCGGCCGATGACCTCGGTGATCTCGGTGATCGCCGCGACGGCCGTGCCGGTGTCCGCCTGGATGGCCGCCACCCGCCGGCTGATGTCCTCGGTGGCCTTGGTGGTCTCCTGGGCGAGATCCTTGACCTCCCCGGCGACCACGGCGAAGCCCTTGCCGCTCTCCCCGGCCCGAGCCGCCTCGATCGTCGCGTTGAGGGCCAGCAGGTTGGTCTGGCCGGCGATCGCCGTGATCACCTTGACGACGTCGCCGATCTCCGTGGACGAGCGGCCCAGGCGGTTCATGAGCTCCTCGGCGGTGGTGGAGGCGTGCACGGCCTCCTGGGCCACGTTCGCCGCCTCGCCCGCGTTGACGGCGATCTCGCGGATCGAGGCGCCCATCTCCTCGGCGCCGGTTGCCACGGCGGCCACCCGGGCGTTGACCTCGGTCACGGCGCCGCCGATGGCGCCGACCTCGCCGGACGTACGGTCGGCGCCGCCGACGAGCTCCCCGGCGGCGGCCTGCAGCTGCGTGGCACGGGCCGCGAGCGTGCCGCTGCTCGCCGCGAGGGTCCGCAACGCCCCGTGCATCCGCTCGGTGGCGCGGCTGAGCGCCGTGGCCATGGCACCGAACTCATTACCCGTACGAATGTCGGCCCGCCGGGTGAGATCGCCCTCCGCGACCGCGTCCAGCACCTCGCGGAAGCGGGCCAGCGGCCGGACGACGCCGTTGGCCACCAGCATCGCCAGCACCACGGCCAGGGCCAGCCCGGCCGCCAGCACCACCAGGACGGTGGCCCGGGCGACGCTGTAGTCGTGCCGCGACTCGGCCAGGGCGGCCTGCCCGGCGGCCGAGGTGCCGGTGACGAGGTCGTTGAGGTGCCCGAGGGCCTCGGTGATCTTGGGTTGCAGCTGCCCGCTGCGCAGGGCGTTCCAGTCCTCGAGCCGGCCGGCGGCCTTGAGCTGGTCCGCCTGCGTGCGCAGCGTCTGATACTCCGCCCAGGAGGTGGCGAACGCCTCGAGGGACGCGCGCTCGGCCGCGGCGAGATCACGCTCGCGCAGCTGGGCGACGGTCGCATCGATCTGCTCCTGCGCCGCGGTGGCCCGGCCGGTGGCCGCCGTGGCCAGGTCGGCCGTGGTCGCCGTCGCCGCGGACAGCCCCTCGTAGCGCAGGGTCCAGACCTGCTCCCGCAGGACACCGACGTCGGTCGCCGGCAGCAACGCCCGGGTGTGGATCCCGGTGGCGCTGTCCGCGATCGTGTCCATCCGCCACAGGCTGATCCCGCCCACCACGACGGCGAGCAGTCCCGTGACGGTCACCAGCAGGCCGATGCTCGTACGGACGCTCACCTTGCCGAGCACGCCGGAGCGCTGTGCCATCCTGTCCCCCCGAGAAAGTAGCTCCCGGACGGATCGTCGGCGCGCTCGCGACGACAGTGAGTGGTTTGCGCCAAATGGACAACAATGCGCGGCTCAGCCGAGCGCGCGAGCCATCCGCTCGATGCCCTCCTCGAGAACCTCCGCGCTGGTGCCGAAGTTGAGGCGGACGAAGCCGGCGCCCTGGGTGCCGAACCGGGTGCCGGGCTCCAGTGCCACCCGCCCCTTCTCCAGGAACACCGCCGCCGGGTCGTCGCCGAGGCCGAGCGCGCGGCAGTCGAGCCAGGCCAGGTAGGTCGCCTCGGGATGGCGCCACGTGACGTCGGGGAGGCGGTCGGCGAGGAGTCCGGCGAGCTGGGCGCGGCGCTCGGCGAGGAAGGCGAGGAGCTCGTCGAGCCAGGCGTCGCCCGCGGTGAAGGCGGCCACGGTAGCGAGCATGCCGAGGTGGCCCGTGCGCCAGCGGGCGTCGGGCGGGAAGCGGACGGCGAGGTCGCGGGTGCCCTCGACGACGGCGGCGCACTTGAGGCCGGCGAGGTTGAAGGCCTTGCTGGCCGAGACCAGGCTCACCCCGACCGCCTCGGCGCCCGGGATGCTCAGGAACGGGGTGTGCGTGGCGCCGGGCAGCACGAGCGGGGCGTGGATCTCGTCGCTGATGATCGTCACGCCGTACTCGGAGGCGAGGGTGACCAGGGCGGCCAGCTCCTCGGGGGTGTGCACGCGGCCCACGGGGTTGTGCGGGTTGGCCAGCACGTAGGCGGCCGGGCGCGCCGCGAACGCCGTCTCGAGGGCGGCCAGGTCGAGCCGGTAGCCGGCGGT
>NZ_JAUQWH010000040.1 GCF_030757795.1 Actinoplanes oryzae | reverse complement strand
TCGCGGCGGGGCCTTCGCCCGTCGGGGGCGGCCCCGGCCAGCCCACTCCCCGGCTGGAGCAGGCCGCCGGCAGTTGACGGCAGCCCGGGCAGCTCTTGACCGGCTTTTGCTTCGAGACCACGGAAATGTCGGTCTCGATCCCTCGAAGCCCTAGCCCACCGACACGGCACCTTCGACAAGTGTTGTGACCGCTACCGTCCACCGGTCGGCCTCGGCATGGCTGAAACGCGACACAGTCGAGCTTCGCAGGCGATTTGGCACGGGGTATCCATGAGTGAACTGTTCATCCCAGGATCCGGGTGTCACGCCAAGTTAGGATTGAGTTACCACAAGTCAATATCGCTCATTTGCCGATGAGACACGCATGAAGCACGGTGACGTCCATGGCCAAGCCGCCCGCCCAGGCTGTTGCTCGGATGACCATCCGGCTCCTCCTCTCCGCCGCCGGCGCAGTTGCCGGGTTCGCGGCGGTGCTGTGGTCCCCTGTCCTCCTGCTGAAGGTTCTGGGAGACGGGCTGCCCTGGTCCGACCTCTCCGACATCGGTCAGGCGTACGGCGGCGCCTCCGCTGTCGTGTCAGCCATCGCGCTGACCGGAGTGGCCGCCTCGTTGACAATCCAGATACGACAGACCCGCCAGGAGCAACTGAACACAGATCGGCAGCGGCATTTCGACCTGCTGAAGCTCGCAATGGACGATCCGGAACTGTTCGAGGCGGTGGACGGCGAAGGCGTGACCACACCCAGGGACCGCAAGAAGGTGTATGCGAACTTGTGGATGGTCTACTGGCTCAGCCTGTGGGAGTTGGGCGATCTCCCCGAGGCCGAGCTCCGCAACCACATATCCCGGATGTTCCGAAATTCGATATCGCGCGACTGGTGGAGTGACCGCCAAGCAACCTGGATCACGCCGCGCAACCGTCGACACCGACGCTTCGTGGCGCTCGTCACGGAGGAGTGGCGGACAGCCGAGACCGAGGCGGCTGCCCTGCCCCTCGTGATCACGTCAACCGAGCGGCGGGGATCCGGCACGACGAATCTGGCGGGCCACGTCCTGGTCCGCGCCTTCTCAGGCACCGTGTCCATCGCTCATGCCGGGTTGTCGGCCATCGACCGGCGAAGAATCAGGCGCGGTCGAAGCGGCCTGTCTTCACGTCGGCCAGGAACTCGGCGAAGGTTCCGGAGGCCAGCGCGAGGATGAGTCCGTCCGGATCCTTGGAGTCTCTGAGGTAAATGGTCCCCGAGTCGCCGGAGGCCACTTCCACGCAGTCACGGTCCAAGGCCGACCGGCTGCTCTTACGCCAGCGCAGTGGCTCAGCTGCCATTTCGTTCTTCAATGTCAACGGCCTCGCGAGTTCAATCATGATGATGCAGCCTGACCATTCTCAGTCAGAACCGCCCCGGAAGGCCTTCAAGACACGCCGATCATCAGATTTGAGAATGATCAGAAGCAACGTCATGACGGCGGCGCCATGACCGTCACCCACGCTTGCGCTCCGGCGACGGCGGAGCGGGGGCTGGTGAGGACCGGTTTGGCGAGGTCGGTGAGTAAATCGGCGGCCGGGGCCATGCTGGCCTGGGCGAGGGCGATCACGTCCGCGTCGAGGGTGCGGGCGTAGTCGGCGATCACCCGGGCGTACCCCTCGGAGTCTCCGGCTTCGAAGAGGGGCCACGCGTACAGGCAGCGCGCCACCGTCAGCTCGGTGTCGGGCCGGGCGTGGGACTGGAACAGTGCCAGCGTCGGTGCCACTGTCGATTCGACGGTGACGACCAGGGCGATGCGGCGGCCGGCGGCGACGGCTTCGGCGGCCATGGGTTCGTCGGCCCGGAGGACGGGGATGCCCAGGGCCGGTGCCAGGGCGACGGCCATGGCGCCCAGGGTGGAGCAGGTGCAGACGATGACGTCGGCGGGGGTGAGGGCCTGTAACCGCAGCAGCAGGCGGTCGCGCACGTCCAAGCCGCGGCGGGCGTCGGCGAGCAGGCTCTCGTCGACCAGGTGGCGGGATCCGGGGGCGAGGGCGCCGAAGGCCGGCACGTGGGCCGGGGAGGTGTGCAGGAAGCCGATCATCGGGGGGCCAGGGGCAGGGACAGGACCATGGTGAGGCCTCCTCCGGGGGTTTCCTCCGGGGTCAGCCGGCCGCCCATCGACTCGGTCAGGCCTCGGGACAGGGCGAGGCCGAGGCCCACGCCCGTGTGGTTGTCGCGGTCGCCCAGGCGCTGGAACGGCAGGAAGATGTCTTCCCAGCGGGAGGCGGGGATGCCCGGGCCGTGGTCGATGATGCGGAATTCCATCATGTCGGCGCGGGTGGTCGCGGTGATCGCGGGTGGGCGGTCGGGCGGGCTGTAGCGCACGGCGTTGCCGACCAGGTTGGCCAGGACGCGTTCGAGGAGGCCCGGGTCGGCGAGGAGGGCCGGGAGGTCGTCGGGGATGCGGGTGACCACGGCGCGGCCGGCGGGGCCCAGGTCGTCGAGGGCGCCCGGGACGACCTCCTCGGCGCCGATCGGGAGGAGGGTCACGCCGAGGGCTCCGGCCTGGAGGCGGCTCATGTCGAGGAGGTTGGTGACCAGCCGGTCGAGGCGGTCGAGCGACTCGGCGGCGGTGAGGAGCAACTCGGCGCGATCCGCCGCGCTGAAGTGGACGTCCTCGCTCCGGAGGCTGGCGACGGACGCCTTTGCCGACGCGAGGGGCGTACGCAGATCATGGCTGACGGCCGCGAGCAGCGCGGTGCGCATGCGGTCCGCCTCCGCGAGCACCGACAGCCGTTCCTGGCGCAACGCGACCGTCATCTGGGCGGCGAACGCCTCGACGACGCGCCGGTCGGACGCCTTCAGGACGCGGCCGTACAGCACCAGAACGACACCGTCGTCCGCGGGCACCCGGATCTCGGGCTCGCCCGGGGAGCCGACGGCGACGATCTCCGCATCGTCCTGCCGGACCACCACGCCTTGCAGGGTGAACGTTTCGCGCAACTGAGAGACCAGGCCGAGCAGCGGACGGTCGCCGCGCAGCACCGCGCCCGCCACGCTCGCCAGCGTCTGCGCGTCGGCGCTCGCCTCGGCCGCCTGCCGGGTGCGCCGGGCGGCGGTGTCGACCACCCAGCTCACCGCGATCGCCACCACGACGAAGATGACCAGCGCCAGGAGGTTGTCGGGCTCGGCGATGAGGAACCGGCCGTACGGCGGGGTGAAGTACCAGTTGAGCAGCAGCGACCCGGCGAAGGCGGCGAGCAGGGCGGGCCAGACGCCGCCGAGCAGGGCGACCCCGACCACCGTGGCCAGGAACAGCAGGATGTCGCTGGTGAGCGACAGGCCGCGGCCGTGCAGCGCGGCGGTCAGGGCCGGCAGGCCGAGGACCACCGCGCCGAAGCCGGCGAGGCGGCGGCCGCGGGACAGCGCGACGGGCGGCCGGTGGCCCTCGGTCCGCAGGCGCGCCACCCGGCGGATGAGCGCCTCGCCCTGTGTCACCTCCACCTGGTCAGCGCCGGTCGGGGAGCAGCCGCTCCTCGTGGTCGAGCTCCCGTTCCAGGGCGCGCAGGCTCTCGTCGGAGAGCCGGCCGGCGTCCCGCCAGCGCAGCAGCTCCTCGCGCTGGGCGTCGATGACCGATCGGCGTACGCGCAGAGCAGCCTCGTACTGCGGCGAGACCGGCAGCTCGTCCGAGTCCGCCGACTCCAGCAGGTCGAGGCGGCGGCGGTAGCGCTCCAGCCGGACCTGCATCTGCTTGCGCATCGAGTCGATGGCCGGGTCCTCGACGTGGTCGTGCTTCTCCTGCTGGATCTCGTCGAGCCGGTCGATCGCGGCCTGCGCCGAGGCGGTCCGGGCCTCGTTGCGCTCGCGGGCCTCGTCGGTCTCGTTGGCGCGCAGGCCCAGCATGCGCACCAGCGGGCCGAAGCTGACGCCCTGCAGCACGAGCGTGACCAGGACGACGACGAACGCACAGAACAGCAGCAGGTCCCGGTCCGGGAAGGGCTCCCCGGAGTCGGTCGTCAGCGGGATGGTGAAGACGGCGGCCAGCGTGATGACGCCGCGGGTGCCGGACCAGCTCAGCGCGATGATCTCCTTGCCGTTGAGGGCCCGCTCGCGCTTGGGCGAGTCCTCGTCGGTGTCCATGTCGCCGCCCAGGCGGGCGTGCATGGCCGGCGGCAGCGTCTGGGTGACCCACAGGAACAGCGGGCGCAGCAGCAGCACCACCCCGACGGAGATCGCCAGGGCGATGACGATGGTGCTGGTGCTGTACTCGCTCAGGCCGTCGATGACCCACGGCAACTGCTGGCCGATGAGGAGGAAGACCAGCCCCTCGAGGAGAAAGTCGACGAGCCGCCAGACCGCGCTGACCTGCAGCCGGCTGGCGCCCGTGGCCAGGCGCGGGGTGTCGTGGCCGATGATCAGCCCGGCGACGACCACGGCCAGGACGCCGGAGACGTGCACCTTCTCCGCGAGCACGTACGCCAGGAAGGGGGTGGCCAGGGAGATCGCGTTGGCGATGATCGGGTCGTGCTGGATGCGGCGGGTGGCCCGGAACGCGTACGCGACCACCACGCCGGCCACCACGCCGCCGACCGCGACCAGGGCGAACTCGCCGAGGGCCCGCGGGAACGAGAACTCGCCGCCGGCCGCCGCCACCGCGACGCTGAGCAGGGTCAGCGCGGTGGCGTCGTTGAGCAGGCCCTCGCCCTGGACGAGCGTGACGATCTTGCGGGGCAGGCCGACCTTCTTGCCGACGGCGAGCGCGGCCACCGGGTCGGGCGGGGCGACGGCCGCCCCGAGCGCGACCCCGGCCGCCATCGTGGCGCCCGCGACGAACCAGGCGAAGCCCGCGCCGATCACCAGCGCGGTGAGGATCACCAGGACCACGGAGAGGCTGATCACCGTACGCAGGTTGCGCCGGATGTCGATCAGCGAGGAGTCCAGCGCGGCGTTGTAGAGCAGCGGCGGCAGCACCAGGGTCAGCACGAGGTGGGGATCCAGCTCGACGTTGGGCCCGGGCAGGACGGCGTAGAGGATGCCGAGGAGGGTCAGCAGGGCGGCCGCCGGCAGCCCGGTCCGCTCGGCGAACCAGCGGACGGCCACCACGACCCCGACCCCGGCAAGGATGAACAGCAACGTCGTCTCGACACTCACCCCTGTATTGTTCCGGACCCGGAGCGGTCCCGTGGCCAGCAAGGAACTCGATGAGATCAAGATCGGCAGTGGCGGCCCTCCTGGCGATCCTCGGTCTGGTGGTCCTCACCGGCGGCGTCGAGGACCAGAGCGCCCCGGAGCAACGCGCGGAAGCCCTGCTCACGCGCATGACGCAGGCCGAGAAGCTGACGTTGATGCACGGCGGTGCGGCCTGCGGCTACGTCGGGTGTGTCGACGGCATCGAGCGGCTCGGCATCCCCCCGCTGCGGCTGCAGGATGGCCCGACCGGGGTCGGCGGCGGCCTGACCGGGGTGACGCAGCTGCCCGCCCCGGTCGCCGCGGCGGCAGCGTGGGATCCGGCGGTGATGCGCGCGTACGGGCAGGTCCTCGGCGCCGAGCAGCAGGGCAAGGGCACCGACGTCGTGCTGGCGCCGACGGTCAACATCGTCCGTGACCCGCGCTGGGGGCGGGCGTTCGAGTCGCTGGGCGAGGACCCGTACCTGTCCGGGGTCGCCGCCGCGGCAGAGCTCGGCGGCATCCGCTCCGCCGGGCCGATGGCGCAGGTCAAGCACTATGCCGTCTACAACCAGGAGACCAGCCGCAACACCCCGGCGAGCGACGCGACGATCGACGAGCGCACGCTGCGCGAGATCTACCTGCCGGCCTTCGAGGCGTCGGTCGCCGCGGGCGCGGAGTCGGTGATGTGCGGCTACAACCCGGTCAACGGCATCTACCCGTGCGAGAACGGCTGGCTGCAGGAGCGCATCCTCCGCGGCGAGCTCGGCTTCCGGGGCTTCATCACGTCGGACTGGAACGCCACGCACTCGGCGGCGGGCGCGGTGCGCAACGGCCTCGACATGGAGATGCCCGGCGCGAAGTACTTCGGCACGCTCGGCGACGAGGACGTGGACGTGCACGTCCGCCGCATCCTGACCGCGATGTTCCGCAACGGCATGTTCGACCGCGACCGGGGCGGCAGCCGCACGGCCCGGGTCACCAGCGACGCCCACGCGGTGGTCGCCCGCGAGGTGGCGGAGCAGGGCAGCGTGCTGCTCAAGAACGATCAGAGCCTGCTGCCCGTACGCGCCGGCGTCCGCTCGATCGCCGTCGTCGGCAGCGGAGCCGGTACGGCCGTCCTGAGCCAGGGCGGCGGCAGCGCGCGCGTCGACCCGGAGTACGTCGTGTCCCCCTACGAGGGCCTGCGCGACCGGGCCGGCACCCGCGCCCGGGTGACCTACGAACCGGGCGTGACCAGGGCGGACGGTGCGTTGCCGACCGTGCCCGCGCTGGGGCTGACGGGCGAGTTCTTCGACGGCACCGGGCTCGCCGGGCCGGCCTTCGCCACCCGTACGGACGCCACGCTCGACGCCGACTGGCGAGGCGGCGACCCCGGCACGGGCCGCTCGTCGCCGTGGTCCGCCCGCTGGACCGGGGACCTGACGGCGCCCGCGACCGGCACGTACACGTTCTCGCTGACCAACACCGGCGGCGGCCGGCTGCGCATCGGTGACCGCACTGTCGTGGACAACGGCTGGAGCGACGGCCCGCGCCGCACGGGCCGGGGCACGATCGCGTTGACCGCCGGCGAACGGGTGCCGGTGACTGTGGAGTTCGCGCACTTCAAGGGCAACGCCGCGCTCACCCTCGGCTGGACGCTCCCGGGTCAGCGGCTGCACGACGATGCGGTGGCTGCCGCGCGTACGGCCGACCTCAGCGTCGTGGTCGTCGGCCGCGGCACCGGCGAGGGGTCCGACCTGCCGCACATCAGCCTCTCCCCCGCCGAGAACGCCCTGGTCCGCGACGTGGCGGCGGTCAACCCGAACACCGTGGTCGTCGTCAACAGCGGCTCCGCGGTGGCGATGCCGTGGGCGGGCTCGGTCCGGGCCGTCGTCGCCGCCTGGTACCCGGGCCAGGAGTACGGCCACGCCCTCGCCCGCCTCCTCTTCGGCGACGTCGACTTCACCGGCCGGCTGCCCGTCACCTTCCCCCGCACGCTCGCCGACGTGCCCGCCGCCACCCGCGCGCAGTGGCCCGGCGGCGACTACTCGGAGGGGCTCGAGGTCGGCTACCGCTGGTACGACGCCACGGGCAAGGAGCCGCTGTTCCCCTTCGGGCACGGCCTGTCGTACACCACGTTCGCGTACTCCGGCCTGCGGGTCTCGCGGGAGAGCGCGACCTTCACCCTCACCAACACGGGTTCCCGCGCCGGCACCGAGACACCCCAGGCGTACGTGACCCCGCCACCCGCCGCGGACGAGCCGCCCCGGATCCTGGCCGGCTTCGCGAAGGTCACCCTGGCGCCGGGCGAGTCCCGCGAGGTCACGATCCCCCTGAACGCCCGCGCCTTCCAGCAGTGGACAGCCGGCGCCTGGCGGTCGGCGCCCGGCTCGTACGGGATCGCCGTCGGCGCCTCCTCCCGCGACCTCCGATCCACCGCGGCAACAGCCGTGTCCTAGCAGGACAGCAGCGCCGCGGCCGCCCGCCGGGCCTCGTGTGCGGGGCCCGGGCCGCCGTGGATGCCGGCGGTCACCATCGCCCCCTCGGCCAGCAGCAGGAGCTGGGCGGCGAGCTCGGCGGGCCGGTCCGCGTCGGCCACCCAGCCGGCCAGCTGCTCGGCGAAGCGCCGCTTGTGCCCGCGCACCTGAGCCAGGACGGCCGGCGAGGTGGAGCCCAGCTCACCGAACACATTGATCCACGCGCAGCCCCGGAAGCCGGGCTCGGTGAACCACTCGGCGAGCCAGTCGAAGACGGCCAGCAGCCGCTCGTCGCGGTCGCCGGAACGCTCCACGAAGTCGGCCAGGCGTTGCCGCCAGCGCCGGTCGCGCCGCTCGAGGACCGCCTCCACCAGGGCGTCCTTGCCGGGGAACAGCGCGTAGAGCCGCTTGAGGGACACCCCGGACAGCTCCCGGACGTCGTCCATGCCGACGGCGTGCACACCGCGGGCGTACACCAGCTGCTCGGCGGCGTCCAAGGCCCGCTCGCGCGCTTCATTGACGGGGAGAACCACGGTTCTCTACCCTACCGGAGAACCGTGGTTCTCCTCATGCCGGAGGTCTGACATGCGCCCGCCCGTGCCCCCATTCACCGCCGAGACGGCCGCCGCCAAGGTGCAGGCCGCCGAGGACGCCTGGAACACGCGCGACCCCGAGCGGGTGGCCCTCGCCTACACCGAGGACTCGGTCTGGCGCAACAGGGACACCTTCGTCACCGGCCGCGCCGAGATCGTCCGCTTCCTCGCCGCGAAATGGCAGCGCGAGCACGAGTACGCGCTCCGCAAGTCGCTCTGGGCCTTCACCGCCGACCGCATCGCCGTCCGCTTCCAGTACGAATGCCACGACGACGCGGGCCAGTGGTGGCGCAGCTACGGCAACGAGCTCTGGGAGTTCGACGACCAGGGCCTCATGCGCCGCCGCGAGGCGAGCATCAACGACCTGCGCATCACCGAGCAGGAACGGCGCCTCTTCGGCCCACGGGCGCCGAGCGACCGGACCGAGCTGGCGTTGCGATGAGACCGGCGTGGCCGGGGACTCGTGATCCCCGGCCACGGTCCCCTCAGGCGCCCCAGCCGGCCTGCTGTCCACCGACCCGGTCGGCGACGATCTTCTCCTGGTAGCCGCTGCGCTTGTAGGCGGCGACCGGGTCCGGGTCCAGGCCGGCGTCGGCGCGGACCTCGGCCAGCAACGGGCGTACGTCGGTGTTGTACGCGTCCATCAGCACGGCGTTCGCCGCCAGGACGTCGCCGTCGTTCTGGGCCTTGCCGAGGGCGTCCCGGTCGACCAGCAGCGCCTTGGCCGTGGCCTCCTGGATGTTGAGCACCGAGCGGATGATCGCCGGGATCTTCGCCTCGATGTTGTGGCACTGGTCGAGCATGAAGTTGATGCCGTACGCGGGGTCGAGCGCGTCGCCGCGGACGATCTCGTACATGATCCGGAACAGCTGGAACGGGTCCGCGGCCCCGGCCATGAGGTCGTCGTCGGCGTAGAAGCGGCTGTTGAAGTCGAAGGCGCCGAGCTTCTTCTGCCGCAGGAGGAAGGCGACGATGAACTCGATGTTCGTGCCGGGGGCGTGGTGGCCGGTGTCGATGCAGACCGTGGCCTTCTCGCCGAGCTCCAGGCAGTGGGCGTAGGACGTGCCCCAGTCGGGGATGTCCGTGGCGTAGAAGGCCGGCTCGAAGAGCTTGTACTCCAGCAGGATGCGCTGGTTGTCGCCGAGCCGGTCGTACGTCTCGCGCAGCGCCGCCGCGAGCCGGTCCTGCCGGTTGGTCAGGTCGTCCTGGCCGGGGTAGTTGATGCCGTCGGAGAACCAGAGCTTGAGGTCGCGCGACCCGGTCCGGTCCATGATGTCGATGGCTTCGAGCAGGTGGTCGGTGGCCTTGCGGCGCACGCCCGGGTCGGGGTTGGTGACCGACCCGAGCTTGTAGTCGTCGTCCTGGAAGACGTTGGTGTTGATCGCACCGATCCCCACCCCGAGCGAGCCGGCATACGCGGCCAGTTCCGCGTAGTCGTCCACCTTGTCCCACGGGATGTGCAGGGCGACGGTCGGGGCGACGCCGGTGAACCGGTGCACGACGGCCGCGTCGGCGATCTTCTCCTGCGGGGTGCGCGGGACACCCTGCTGGGCGAAGACCTTGAAGCGGGTGCCCGAGTTCCCGAAGGCCCAGGACGGGGTCTCGATCCGCTGCGCGGCGAGCGCGCGCTTGACGGCGGCCAGGTCGGTCATCAGACTCACTTACCTTCTAGGTGGAAAACTTCGGTGAGCAGGGGAAAGCCCTCCTCGGGCGTGGTGCCGGCGAAGAACGGGGCCATCTTGGCCTGCCAGCGGGCGTTCACCTCGGTGGCGTTCATCGCCGCCTCGGACGCGGCCAGGTCGTCGGCCTCGACATAGCCGATCAGCAGCCCGTCCTCGCGCAGGAAGAGCGTGTAGTTGCGCCAGCCGGTGGCCCGGAGTGCGTCCTGCATCTCGGGCCACACGGCCTGGTGCCGCTCCTTGTACTCCTCGATCCGTTCCGGGCGGACCTGGAGCTGGAAGCAGTAACGAGGCATCGTCGGTTCAGAATCAGAAGTTGAACTGGTCGATGTTCTCGGCGGTGAACTCGGTCGGCGGGCCGAGCACGATCTCGCCGTCGGCGCCGATGGTGTAGTCACCGAGCTTGCCGGCGGTGAACTTCTGCCCCTCCGCGCTGGTGATCTTGCCGGAGGCCAGGGCGGCACCCGCGTACGCGGCCAGGAAGCCGATGTCGGCCGGGTTCCACAGCGCGAACTTCTTGACCGTGCCGTCCTTGACGTACTCGCGCATCTGGTTCGGCAGGCCGAGGCCGGTGATGGCGACCTTGCCCTTGTAGTTGGAGGAGCTGACGTACCGGGACGCCGCCGCGATGCCCACGGTGGTCGGGGAGACGATCACCTTGAGGTTCGGGTACGACTGCAGCAGGCCCTGCGCCTCCTGGAACGACTTCTGGTCGTCGTCGTTGCCGTAGACGGTCTTGACCAGCTTCAGCTTGCTGTTCTCCGGCTTGGCCAGCTCGGACTTCATCACCTCGATCCAGGCGTTCTGGTTCGTGGCGTTCGGGGTGGCCGAGAGGATCGCGATCTCGCCCTCGCCGCCGGCCAGCTCGTTCGCCATCTTCGCCAGGCTCTCGCCGATGCCCTGCGTGGTGGCCTGGTTGATGAAGGCGTCGCGGCACTCCTTGGCGGAGTCGGAGTCGAAGGTGACGACCTTGATGCCGGCCTGGCGGGCCTGGTTGAGCGACGGGCAGACCGCGTTCGGGTCGTTGGCCGCCACCACGATGACGTCCTGCTGCTGCTGGATCAGCGTGTTGATGTAGCTGACCTGCGAGGAGGCGGACGCGTCGTTCGGGCCGACCTTCTTGTACTCGCCCTTGAGCTCCTTGACCGCGGCCTCCCCGCCGGAGGTCTCGACGTCCGAGTAGGGGTTGTTGAGCTGCTTGGGCAGGAAGGCGATCTTCAGGCCCTCCTTGATCGCGGCGTTCGGATCGGCCGACGCGGCGCCGGCGCCGGCCGGACCGCCGCCGGAGGACTCGTTGCTGTCCTTGGTGGTGCCGCCGCAAGCGGTCAGGCCCAGGACCAGGAGTGATGCCGTGGCAGCTGTCAGTAGCCGGTGGTGGGTGCGAATCATCGGGGGCTCCTGTTCAGGAAATGTCGAAAGATCAGGCAGCGGCTTGGCGGAGTCTCCGCCGGTGCCACGTGGTGCGAAGAGAGGTGACGATGTTGGGCAGCAGCACCGAGAGCACGAGCAGCGCGCCGGTGACGATGTTGAGGGCCTGACCGGAGACGTCCTGCAGGCGCAGGGCGTTCTGGAGGACGGCCAGCAGGACCACACCGGCGAGTACGCCCGGCAGGCTGCCCTTGCCGCCGAAGATCGAGACGCCACCGAGCAGCACGGCCGCCACGACGGCCAGCTCGAGTCCCGAGCCGTTGTCGGCGCGGGCGCTGGAGTAGCGGAGCGTCCAGAGCACGCCCACCAGGCCGGCCACGGCGCCGCTGGCCACGTACAGCCAGAATTTGGTCCGCTCGACCCGGATGCCGGCGAAGTGCGCGGCCTTGTCGTTGGCGCCCATCGCGTAGAGCGCCCGGCCGACCGGGGTCGCGTGCAGCACGATGCCGAAGACGATCGCGAGCGGAACCAGCAGGAGGAGGACGTTCGGGATCGAGCCGCCGCCGATCGTGCCGGTGACCCAGCCGGTGTAGTCGAACGGGAAGTCGGCCACCGCGCCGTCGCCGAGGACCACCAGGGCGAGACCGCGGTAGAGCGCCAGGGTGCCGATCGTGACGGCCAGCGACGGCAGGCCGAGCCGGGTGACCAGGAAGCCGTTGAAGGCGCCGAGCACCGCACCGATCACGATGCACAGCGGGATGATCGTCTCGATGCTCAGGCCGTTGTTCCAGAACCAGCCCATCAGCGCGCTGGTGAAGCCGAGCGTGCTCGCCACCGACAGGTCGATCTCGCCGGTGACGATGATCAGCGTCATCGGCAGCGCGATGAGCAGGATCGGCATCAGGTCCAGCACGAGGAAGGTGTAGTTGCGGCTGGTGCCGAAGTTGGGCACGGCCAGCGACGCGACCACCAGGGCGAGCACGGTCAGGACGATGATGATGCCGTCCCAGCTCGCCAGCTTGCCGAGCTCGCCCCGGCGGATCCGGGACGGGGCTGCTGCTTCAGACATGCGAGTCCCTCTTCCTCAGGGCGCGGGCGATGCGGACAGCCACGACGCGGTCGGCGCAGATCGCGAGGATGATCAGCGCGCCGACGATGGCCTGCTGCCAGAACTGGTTGATGGAGAGCACCGTGAGGGCACTGCCGATGACCGTCAGCAGCAGGGCGCCGAGGCCGGCACCCCAGACCGTGCCGCTGCCGCCGGAGATCGCGACGCCGCCGACCACGACCGCGGCGACGACGTTGAGCTCGTAGCCGTTGCCGGCCGAGGCGTCGATCGTGCCGAACCGGGCGGCGAAGAGTACGCCCGCGAGGCCGGCCAGGGCGCCGCTGACGACGAACGCGCCGATGAGGTTGCGGCTCACCTTGATGCCGGCGAGCTCCGCGGCGTCCGGGCTGGAGCCCATCGCGTAGAGCTCGCGCCCGGCCCGGTAGTTGCGCATGACCACGGTGACGCCGAGGACGACGACGATCGCCACGAGCACCGGCCACGGGATGCCGAGGATCGAGTCGTTGGCGAAGGACAGGAAGTGCTTCGGCAGCTCGCTCGCGGTGACCTGGTCACCCCCGGCCCACGAGTACGCGACCCCGCGCCAGATGTACATCGTGCCGAGCGTGACCACGAGCGCCGGGACCTTGCCGTAGCGCACCAGCACGCCGTTGAGCGCCCCGGCGGCCGCGCCGACGGCGAGCCCGATCAGCAGCGCCACGATCATCGGCACGCCGGGGTTGGCCTGCAGGAGCGTGGCGACCGCGTATGCGCTGATGCCGAGCACCGAGCCGACCGACAGGTCGATGTTGCGGGTGATCACCACGACCGCCTGCCCGGCGGCCATGACCGCGAGGATCGCGGTGTTCAGCAGAATGTCCCGGATGCTCTGTGCGGACAGGAAGCGCGGGTTGTTCACGGCGGTGTAGACGACCAGCGCGACGAGGGCGATGACGATGCCCAGCTCGCGGGTCTTGACCAGCCCGCCGAAGGCCTTCTTGGCCGGCGACGCCGGCGTGGTGGCGAGTGCTGCCATCATTTCTGTCCCTGTCCCATGGCGGCGTACATGACGGTCTCCTCGGTGGCCTCTTCGCGGGTGAGCTCGGCAGCGACGTGCCCCTCGCGCAGGACGACGATGCGGTCTGCCATGCCGAGCACCTCGGGCAGCTCGGAGGAGACCATGACGACGGCGAGCCCGCGGGCCGCCAGGGAGGACAGCAGCCGGTGCACCTCCGCCTTGGTGCCGACGTCGATGCCGCGGGTGGGCTCGTCGACGATCAGCAGCTTGGGGCCGGTCGCCAGCCACTTGGCCAGCACCACCTTCTGCTGGTTGCCGCCGGAGAGCGTGCCCACCGGGTCGGTCAGCCGGCCGAACTTCGTCTGCAGCTGCTTCGTCCATTCCTGGGCCTCGCTGCGCTCCCGGCCGCCGAAGAGCAGGCCGAGGCGGGACAGCGCCCGGGACCGGGGCAGGTTGACGTTGCGCTCGATCGACAGCTCCATGACCAGGCCCTGCTGGCGGCGGTCCTCCGGGACCAGGCCCATGCCGGCGGTCATGGCGGCGCGCGGGTCGCCGCCCTTGAGCTTCTTGCCGAGGAAGCGGACGGTGCCGGTGTCGTACTTGTCGACCCCGAAGACGGCCTGCATCACCTCGGAGCGCCCGGCCCCCACCAGCCCGGCCAGCGCGACGATCTCGCCGGCCCGGACCGTGAAGCTGATGTCGCGGAAGACGCCCTCGCGGCCGAGGCCCTCGACCTCGAGCACGACGTCGCCGATCTCCGCCTCCTGCTTGGGGTAGAGCGCGCTGAGGTCGCGGCCGACCATGCGCCGGATCATGTCGTCGACGCTGAGGTCCTCGACCGGCTCGGTGCAGACGTGCCTGCCGTCGCGCATGATCGTGACGCGCTGGCAGAGCGCGGTGATCTCCTCGAAGCGGTGCGAGATGAACATGATGGCGGCGCCCTCGTCGCGCAGCGACCGGGTGACCGCGAAGAGCCGGTCGACCTCGACGCCGCTCAGGGCCGCGGTCGGCTCGTCCATGACGAGCACGCGCGCCTCGCTGGAGAGCGCCTTGGCGATCTCGACGAGCTGCTGGTCCGCGATGGACAGCCCGCGCGCCGGCCGCTCCGGGTCGATCCGCACCCCGAGGCGCGCGAAGAGCCGCTCGGCGTTGGCCCGCATCGTCCTGCGGTCGATCTGGCGCAGCCTGGTCAGCGGCTGGTTGCCCATGGCGATGTTCTCCGCGACCGACAGGTCGGGGAAGAGCGTGGGCTCCTGGTAGATGACGGCGATCCCGGCGGCCTTGGCGTCGGCCGGGCCGGCGAACTCCGCCGGAGTGCCGTCGACCACCAGCGTGCCGGTGTCGGGGCGGTGCACCCCGGCCAGCATCTTGACGATGGTGGACTTGCCGGCGCCGTTCTCGCCCACGAGGGCGTGCGCCTCACCGGCGTGCAGCGGGAAGCTGACGCCCTGGACGGCGGCCACGGCCCCGAACGATTTGCTCACGTCGCGGACCTCGAGCAATGCGCTCACGGCCACCTCCGGATCGAGTGTTTGAAATGTTTCAGGCGCCGTGTGACGAAGGTAGGTGGCCCCGATCACACATGTCAAGCATTAGATGGAAACCTTGTGGAAACATGGGCCGGGCCGGAGCATCCGGTGCCGTACCATGTCGCTTCAACGTTTCAAAACCGCGAGGGAGGCCCGCGTGGCCATCGGCAGAAGCCCGTCGGTCAAGGACGTCGCCGCCGCGGCCGGGGTTTCGCTCGGGACGGTCTCCAACGTGATGAACCGCCCCGAGGTGGTCAGCCCGGCCACCCGCGACCGGGTCGAGCGGGCGATGGCCGAGCTGGGCTTCGTGCGCAACGAGTCCGCCCGCCAGCTGCGCGCCGGCACCAGCCGCACGCTGGCCTACGTCATGCTCGACGGCAGCAACCCGTTCTTCCACGACGTCGCCCAGGGCATCGAGCTCGCGGCCGAGGACGCCGACCTGTCGCTGTTCATCTGCAACAGCAACGCGCGCGCCGACCGCGAGGCGCTGCACCTCGACCGGCTCATGCAGCAGCGGGTCCAGGGCATGCTGATCACTCCGGTCGACCCGGAGTCGCCGCACCTGGCCGACGTGGCCCGGCGCGGCATTCCGATCGTGCTGGTCGACCGGGTCGCGCCCGGCGAGTTCTGCTCGGTCGCCGTGGACGACGTGCTCGGCGGGCGCATCGCGGTAGAGCACCTGGTCGAGCAGGGGCACGAGCGGGTGGCCGTGATCGGCGGGCCGGAGTCGCTGGGCCAGGTGCGCGAGCGGCTCGAGGGCGCCCGGCAGTTCTGGTCCGAGCAGGGCCTGCCCCCGGAGGATCTGACGTTCATGCCGACCGCCGCGATGACCGTGGCCGAGGGGCGCTCGGCGGGCGAGCGGCTGGCGGGCATCCCGGCCCGGCGCCGGCCGACCGCGGCGTTCTGCGCCAACGATCTGCTCGCGCTCGGGCTGCTGCAGCAGGCGATCGGGTCCGGCCTGCGGATCCCGGACGACCTGGCGATCGTGGGCTTCGACGACATCGAGTTCGCCGCGGCCGCCGCCGTCCCGCTGACCTCGGTGCGCCAGCCGCGGCAGGAGCTGGGCAAGGCCGCGGCGCAGCTGGTGCTGGAGGAGGCCGCCGCGGCGACCCATCGGCACCGCCAGCTCACCTTCACGCCGGAACTGGTGGCGCGCGCCTCCACGCGTAGCCACTGAGGATCCTGGCGCTTTCTCCGGCGGGCTATTGACCCGGGCGCGATGCCCGCCGTAACCTGCCTGCAATCTATGAAACGTTTCACGGCTCCTCTTTAGGGATGGTCATGGCGAACCCCGTAGTCAGCGATCTCCTCGGCCGCAGCAACCGCCTCGGCGCCGACCCCCGCACCACGAACTACGCCGGCGGCAACACCTCGGCCAAGGGCACGGAGACCGACCCCGTCACCGGCGAGCCCACCGAGCTGGTGTGGGTCAAGGGCTCCGGCGGCGACCTGGGCACCCTCAAGGAGGCCGGGCTGGCGGTGCTCCGGCTCGACCGGCTGCGCGCGCTGACCGGCGTCTACCCGGGCGTCGAGCGCGAGGACGAGATGGTCGCCGCGTTCGACTACTGCCTGCACGGCCGGGGCGGCGCGGCTCCCTCGATCGACACCGCCATGCACGGGCTGGTCGACGCGGCGCACGTGGACCACCTGCACCCCGACGCCGGCATCGCCCTGGCGACCGCCGCCGACGGGCCCGCGCTGACCAAGGAGATCTTCGGCGACAAGGTGCTGTGGGTGCCGTGGCGCCGGCCCGGCTTCCAGCTCGGCCTCGACATCGCCGCCGTGCAGCGGGCCCATCCGCAGGCCATCGGCGTGATCCTCGGGGGACACGGCATCACCGCGTGGGGCGCCACCAGCGAGGAGTGCGAGGCGCGCTCGCTGGAGATCATCAACACCGCGGCGGCGTACCTGGCCGAGCACGGGCGGCCCGAGCCCTTCGGCGCGCTGGTGCACGAGCCGCTGGCCGACGCCGAGCGCCGGGAGCGGGCCGCGGCGCTCTTCCCGATCCTGCGCGGCCTGGCGTCGACCGACCGGCCGCAGGTCGGCCACTACACCGACACCGAGGTGGTGCTCGACTTCGTCGGCCGCGCCCGGATGCCCGAGCTGGCCGCGCTGGGCACGTCGTGTCCGGACCACTTCCTGCGTACGAAGGTGAAGCCGCTCGTCCTCGACACCGCGCCCGACGCGCCGCTCGAGGAGGTCGAGGCCCGCCTCAAGGAGCTGCACGCCGCCTACCGCGAGGACTACCGCGGCTACTACGAGCGGAATGCGACCCCGGACAGCCCGGCCATCCGCGGCGCCGACCCGGCGATCGTGCTGGTGCCCGGCGTGGGCATGTTCAGCTTCGGCGCCAACAAGCAGACCGCCCGGGTCGCCGGCGAGTTCTACGTCAACGCCATCAACGTCATGCACGGCGCGGAGGCCGTCTCGACCTACTCGCCCATCGACGAGGCGGAGAAGTTCCGCATCGAGTACTGGGCGCTCGAGGAGGCGAAGCTGCAGCGCATGCCGAAGCCCAAGCCCCTGGCCACCCGCATCGCCCTGGTCACCGGCGGCGGCTCGGGCATCGGCAGGGCCATCGCGCTCCGGCTCGCCGCCGAGGGTGCCTGTGTCGTCGTCGCCGACCGTGACCTCGACTCCGCCACCACCGTCGCCCAGGAGATCGGCGGCCCGGACGTCGCCGTCGCCGTCCGCGCCGACGTCACCGACGAGGCCGCCGTGGTGGCCGCCGTCAAGGACGCGGTGCTCGCCTTCGGCGGCGTGGACCTGGTCGTCAACAACGCCGGCCTGTCCCTCTCCAAGCCGCTGCTGGAGACCACCGAGGCCGACTGGGACCTGCAGCACGACGTCATGGCCAAGGGCTCCTTCCTCGTCTCGAAGGCGGCCGCCGCCGTGCTGATCAAGCAGGGCCTGGGCGGCGACATCGTCTACATCTCCAGCAAGAACTCCCTGTTCGCCGGCCCCAACAACGTCGCCTACAGCGCCGCGAAGGCCGACCAGGCCCACCAGGTACGCCTGCTCGCGGCGGAGCTGGGCGCCCACGGCGTACGCGTCAACGGCATCAACCCCGACGGCGTCGTGCGCGGCTCGGGCATCTTCGCGGGCGGCTGGGGCGCGAAGCGTGCCGCCGTCTACGGGGTCCCCGAGGAGAAGCTGGGCGAGTACTACGCGCAGCGCACGCTCCTCAAGCGCGAGGTGCTGCCGGAGCACGTGGCGAACGCGGTCTTCGTGCTCACCGGCGGTGAGCTGTCCCACACGACCGGCCTGCACATCCCGGTGGACGCCGGCGTCGCGGCCGCGTTCCTCCGATGACCATGTCGCCCGCGGCGGAGAACCGGAGCAGAATTGCGACGTTCGCGGCTGTCGACCTCGGCGCCTCCTCCGGGCGGGTCATGGTCGGCCGCGCGGGGCCCGGCGAGCTGTCGCTGACCGAGGCGCACCGGTTCGTCAACGAGCCCGTACGCGTCGGCGGGACCCTGCACTGGGACATCCTCGCCCTCTACCGCGGGGTCCTGGAGGGCCTGCGCAAGGCCGGACCGGTCGACGCGATCGGCATCGACTCGTGGGCCGTCGACTACGGGCTGCTGGACGAGAGCGGCGCCCTGCTCGGCAATCCGATCCACTACCGCGACTCCCGCACCGACGGCGTCGCGGCCAAGGTGGATGCCCTGGTGCCCGATCTGTACGCCCGCACCGGCCTGCAGAAGCTTCCCTTCAACACGATCTATCAGCTCGTCGCGGCAGCCGGCACCCCGCAGCTCGACGCCGCCCGGCAGCTGCTCCTCATCCCCGATCTGCTCACCTATTGGCTGACCGGGGTGGCGGGTGCGGAGTTCACCAACGCGTCGACAACCCAGCTGCTCGACCTCCGTAGCGGGCAGTGGGCACGCGACCTGGCCGCCCAAGTCGGCATAAATTCTGACTTGTTGCCTCCGCTCCGGCAACCCGGCGAGCTGATCGGCCCCGTCCTGTCCAGCGTCGGCGTGGGCACGCCGGACGTCATCGCGGTCGGCTCCCACGACACCGCCTCCGCCGTGGTCGGCGTGCCGGCCGACGCGGACCGGTTCGCGTACATCTCGTGCGGCACCTGGTCCCTGGTCGGCGTCGAGCTGGACGCGCCCGTGCTCACCGAGGCGTCCCGGCGCGCCAACTTCACCAACGAGGGCGGCGTCGACGGGAAGATCCGCTACCTGCGCAACGTGATGGGACTCTGGCCGCTGCAGGAGTGCCTGCGCGAGTGGGGCAACCCCGACATCGTCCCGCTGCTCACCGAGGCGGCCCGGTTGTCCACAGGCCCGGTGGTCGACCTCGACGATCCGGTCTATCTTCCCCCCGGGGGGATGGAGGGGCGGCTCGCGGGACGAATCGGGCGGCGACTTTCGCGAGCCGGGCTGGTCCGGTGCATCGTGGACAGTCTTGCCCTGGCTCACCAGAGGGCGGTCGAGCAGGCGCAGGAGCTGTCCGGCACGCACGTCGACGCGGTGCACATCGTGGGCGGCGGCGCGCGCAACGAGCTGCTGTGCCAGCTGACCGCCGACGCGTGCGGGCTGCCCGTGCTGGCCGGCCCGGTCGAGGCCACCGCGCTCGGCAACGTGCTGGTCCAGGCCCGGGCGGCGGGGGCGATCGGCGGGGACCTGCGGGCGCTGCGCGCGCTGATCCGCCAGACTCAACCCATCAAGCGGTACGAGCCCCGGGGAGGTTGACGTGCGGATCGCGCTCTTCGTCACCTGTCTGGCCGACACGCTCTTCCCGGCGGCCGCCAAGGCCACGGTCGAGCTGCTCGAGCGGCTGGGCCACGAGGTGGTCTTCCCGGCCGAGCAGACCTGTTGCGGCCAGATGCACGTCAACACCGGCTATCAGAAGGCGGCGCTCCCGCTGGTCCGGCGGCATGTGCGCACCTTCGAGGACTACGACGTGATCGTGGCGCCCTCGGGATCGTGCGTCGGCTCGATCCGGCACCAGCACGCCATGGTGGCCCGGGGAGCCGGCGACGCACCACTCGCCGCAGCCGCGCAGGCGGTGGGAGACCGTACGTTTGAGCTCTCCGAGCTGCTGGTCGACGTGCTGCAGGTCGAGGACGTCGGGGCGTACTACCCACACCGGGTCACCTACCACCCGACGTGTCACTCCCTGCGGATGATCCGGGTCGGGGACAAGCCGCTGCGGCTGCTGCGCCACGTCCGGGGCATCGACCTGGTGGACCTGCCGGCGGCGGAGCAGTGCTGCGGCTTCGGCGGCACCTTCGCGCTCAAAAACGCGGACACGTCCACCGCGATGCTGGCCGACAAGATGGGCCACATCGTCTCCACCGGGGCCGAGGTGTGCACCGCGGGAGACGCGTCGTGCCTCATGCACATCGGTGGCGGCCTCACCCGGCTCGGCGCCGGGGTGCGGACCGTCCACCTGGCCGAGATCCTGGCAGCGACGGAGGGGTCATGACCACTTTCCTCGGGATGCCGGCGACCGCACCGCCCGGCGTCGGCAACCTGCGCGGGGACGAACCCTTCCCGAAGGCCGCGAGGAAGGCCCTTGCCGACGATCAGCTCCGGCGCAACCTGGGGCACGCCACCAGCACGATCCGGCGCAAGTCGGGTGCGGTGATCGGCGAGCTGCCCGACTGGCAGGAGCTGCGGGCGGCGGGCTCGGCGCTCAAGGCCGCCACGATGGCCCGGCTGCCCGAGCTGCTCGAGCAGCTGGAGGAGAAGGTCACGGCGGCGGGCGGGGTGGTGCACTGGGCCGCCGACGCCGCCGAGGCGAACAGGATCGTCACCGGGCTGGTCAAGGCCACCGGCCAGGAGCGGGTCATCAAGGTCAAGTCGATGGCCACCCAGGAGATCGGGCTCAACGAGGCGCTGGAGGAGGCCGGCATCGCGGCGGTCGAGACCGACCTCGCCGAGCTGATCGTGCAGCTGAGCCACGACAAGCCCAGCCACATCCTGGTGCCCGCGATCCACCGCAACCGGGCGGAGATCCGGGAGATCTTCCTGCGCGAGATGCCCGGCGTCGACCCGGGGCTGACCGACGACCCGGCCACGCTGGCCGCGGCGGCCCGGCGCTACCTGCGCGAGACGTTCCTGAGCACCAGGGTGGCCGTCTCGGGCGCGAACTTCGCCGTGGCCGAGACCGGCACGCTGGCCGTACTCGAATCGGAGGGCAACGGCCGGATGTGTCTCACCCTGCCGGAGACCCTCATCACCGTCATGGGCATCGAGAAGCTCGTGCCGACGTGGCGGGACCTCGAGGTGTTCCTGCAGCTGCTGCCGCGGGCGTCGACCGGCGAGCGGATGAACCCGTACACCTCGATGTGGACCGGGGTCACGCCCGGCGACGGCCCGCAGGAGTTCCACCTGGTGCTGCTCGACAACGGCCGGACGGCGGTGCTCGCCGACGAGGTGGGACGGCAGGCGCTGCACTGCATCCGCTGCTCGGCGTGCCTCAACGTCTGCCCGGTGTACGAGCGGACGGGCGGCCACGCGTACGGCTCGGTCTATCCGGGGCCCATCGGGGCGGTGCTGTCGCCGCAGCTCACCGGGGTCGAGGACAACGCCTCCCTGCCGTACGCGTCGTCGCTGTGCGGGGCGTGCTTCGACGCCTGCCCCGTCAAGATCGACATCCCGTCCATCCTCGTGCACCTGCGCAACGAGGTCCCGCACCCGCGCGCCGAGAGGGCGGCGATGGCGGCCGCCGCGTACACGATGGACCACCCGGCGCTCTACGCCCGCGCGCAGCACGCCGCGAAGCTCTCCAAGCACGCGAAGAAGCTGCCGCCGCCCCTGAACGGCTGGACGGCGAGTCGCGACCTGCCGGATCCGCCACCCGAGACCTTCCGCGACTGGTGGGCCAAGCGATGAGCAGCAAGGACCTCATGCTGAGCCGCATCCGCGCGGCCCTCGGCGACGCCACCACCCCGGATTTCGTGCCCCGCGACTACCGGGCGGCGGGCAGCGGCAAGGCCGATCTGGACGTGCTGGTGGACCGGCTCGTCGACTACAAGGCCGTCGTGCACCGCGAGCAGGACGTCGCGGCCGTCGTCGCCCAGCTGCGGCCCGGGCGACTCGTGGTCCCGCCGGGCATCGACCGCTCCTGGCTTCCGGCGGGGGTCACCCTCGCGGAGGACGAGTTCACGGCCGACGCTGTCCTCACCGCCGCCACCGTGGCCGTCGCGGAGACCGGCACGATCGTGCTGGACGGCTCGCCCGACCAGGGGCGACGGCGGCTGTCGCTGCTGCCGGACCTGCACATCTGCGTCGTACGGACGGATCAGGTCGTCGCCTCGGTCCCGGACGCCCTGACCCGGCTGGACCCCACGCGCCCGCTGACCTGGATCAGCGGGCCGTCGGCGACCAGCGACATCGAGCTCAACCGGGTCGAGGGCGTGCACGGCCCCCGGAACCTGCACGTGGTCCTGCTCGGCTAGTCACACGTCCAGCGCACCGCCCGGGTCTCCGCGACCGGGCGGTCGGCGCCGCGGACGTACTCGTTGCCGGTCACGGTCGTGCCGTCGTCGCTGATGGCGATCGGCTCGAAGTCGCTGGTCGCCGAGCCGGTCTGGAGTTTCCGGGCGGTGCCGCCGGACAGGATGAGGTAGGAGTGTTTGACTGTGTAGTCGGCGAGGACGCTGCCGTCGGCCGCCACCGCGATCGGCCGGTAGAACTGCGCGGGCAGAAGCTCGTACTCCGCGGTCGTGACGTTGTAGCGGAACCCGTCTCGGCCGTTCGCGCCCGCGACCCAGCCGTTGCGGATGCCGACCGTGTATCTGTCGTTCGCGCCCGGCGCGATCGGCAACGGGCGGCTACCGCCGTCGGGCGCCCAGACCACCAGCTCGTCGGGGACCTGTCCGGGGAACCCGATGGAGCCGGCGATGGTGCCGTCGTCGTCGATGCCCACCGGGATGCCGTGCGCGGGCAAGGGAGGCGTCGTCGTGGCCCCGGCCGTCCGAAGGACCGGTCCGACGCCGTCCCGGAGTCCCACGATGTCGCCGTCGTCCGCGATCGCGGCGGCGGAGCCGGTCCAGAGCCGGGTCAGCTTGCCGTTCCGGTACGCGTACGCGCCGTTGTCCAAGGTCGCCACGAACTCGCCCTTGCCGTTGATCGCGTACCGGGCGTTGATGTCGGCCGGCACCGCCACCTCCGCGACCTTCTCGCCGTCCCGCCACACGACCGCCTTGCCGGTCCTGTCCTCCACCACGTAGCGGCCGGTGTGGTCGACGGCGGACACGGCGCCGGCCGGCCCCGGCAGGCGCGACCTCGTGCAGTCCGGGCCGGCCGGGGCCTCGGGCAGGGAGGGCCCATCGGGTGCGGCGAAGCTGGCACTGGCACTCGGCCAGATGTCGCCGGGCTGGGGCAGGGAGGCGTTCCGGATCGCGACCGTGGCGCCGCCGGCGAGGGCCACCGTCGCGACCGCGGCCAGCACGCTGTTGCCGATGATGCGGGCGTGCCGGCGCCGGGTGCCCACACGGACGATCTCGTCGACGTCCAGCCGCTGCGCGCCGCCGGGCTCGCCGGCCAGCGGGCCGAGGAGCCGCTTGGCCTCGCTGTCGTCCATGGCGTTCATCGGGCTCCTTTCAGGGCCACGCTCGGCGATACCGAGGTGCCGAGGATCTTGCGCAGGGCGGTCAGGGCGTGACTGGTCTGGGACTTGACGGTCCCCTCGGTGCAGCCGAGCTGCTGCGCGACGTCGGCGACGCTGAGGTCGCAGAGGTAGCGCAGCACCAGGACGGCCTGCTGGCCCGGGGCCAGCCGGGACAGCGCCGCGCGCAGCACCTCACGCTCCTCGACGCCGGAGCCGGGCGCGGGCGGGTCGATCGGGGCCGCGCCGAACAGCCGCACCTTCCACCAGCCCCGGCGCCGCTCGTTGATGAACGTGCGCACGAGGATCCGCTGCACGTACGCGTCGACGTTGTCGGCCTGCGACACCTGCCGCCACCGCGAGTAGACGGTGGTCAGGGTCTCCTGCACCAGGTCGTCGGCCTGGTGCGTGTCCCCGCACAACAGGTACGCCGACCGTCTCAGCGATGCCGCCCGCCCGCGTACGTAGGCAAGGAAGTCGGAGTGCCTACCATCACTTGTCACGAACCACCGACGCGATCCGCCGCCGAAAGGTTGTGCCCCCTCGCCGGAATTTCGGGCACAATCCCGCTGACCGGCTTCTCACCCGGTGGGCACGTCGCGGCGCCGGAAGGCCGCGACGCCCGCCGCGGTGGCGAGGACGGCGACCACGGCGAGTGCCACCAGCGGCGTGGCTGTCACCTCGCCGCCGGGCAGATGCGGTGTGTGGGTGAACGGCGAGACGTCCAGCACCCACTGGTCCAGGCCCAGGACCGCACCGCCCAGCAGCAGCAGGAAACAGCCCGCGACCACGCCCCACGCCGCCGGCGCCTGCCGGGGCAGGGCACCCAGCATCAGTACGGCCACCGCGCCCAGCGTGGCAGCGGCCGGCACCTGCACCGCGGCCCCCGCCAGCACGCCCCCGACGTCCCCGGCCAGCAGACCGCAGGTCAGGCCCCCGGCGAGCAGCGCGGCAGCCGGCCCGGCCACGGCGAACAGCACGTGGCTCCCGAGCCAGCGCAGGCGCCCGGTCTGCGTGGCGAGCACCAGCTCGGCGTGGCCTGTCTCCTCCTCGTCGCGGGCGCGCAGGGCGGCCTGCACCGCGTACGCCGCCGCGAAGATCCCCATCAGGCCCAGCACCGACGCGAGGAAGCTGTCACGGACGGCCGACGCGCCGCCCATCCGCGCGAGGATCCGCGCGAGCCCGGCGTTGTCCGTGGTCAGGTCGGCGACGCTCTGCGCGACCCCGCCGAAGACCAGCCCGAGCGCCGCGAAGCCGAGCACCCAGCCGGCCAGCACACCCCGGTGCAGCCGCCAGGCCAGACCCAGCGGACCGCCCAGCGACGGCGGCGCGACGGCCGGGCCGAGCCGCGGGGCGAGCAGCCCGGCGCCCACGTCCCGGCGGGCCTCCAGGACCGCGGCGGCGGCGAGCAGCACGGCGGTCAGGGCGAGGGCGAGCAGGGCGGGCCACCCGGCATTTTCCCCGTACGGGAAGGTGCGGTGCAGCCATCCGATCGGTGACAGCCACGACAGCCACGCGAGGGAACCGTCGCCGAGGGCGCTCACGTCCCCGGCGAGGCGCAGCACGTACGCGACGGCGAGTCCGCCCACGCCCAGGAACCGGGCCGTCCGGGCGGTCTCCCCCGCCTGCGCGGCGACCGCTCCCACCCCGGCGAAGACCCAGCCCGCCAGCGCGTACTGCGTCGCGAGCAGCACCGACCCGGCGGCCGGCATCCCCTGCGAGAGCAGCAGCGGGGTCATGACCAGGGCGAGGACGACGTTGGCGCCGAGCGTGGCGATGAGGGCGGCGGCCAGGCCCGCGTGCCGCCCGGTGACCCCGGCGCCGAGCAGCTCGGTGCGCCCGGCCTCCTCGTTCGCGCGCGTGTGCCGGATGACGGTCAGCAGGCTGAAGAGTCCGACGATGACGGGGAGGAAGCCACCGCGCCAGGCGACGATCTCGCCGAGGCTGTCGCCCTCGAGCGGCCCGTACAGGCCGACGAAGCCGGCGTTGGCCCGGCTCAGGCCGGCGTACTGATGGAGGTCGGCGGCGGTGGGGAACAGCTCCCGGAAGGAGCTCACGTAGAGCACGGGAAGCAGCCCGAGCAGGACCGCCCACAGCGGCATGAGCACCCGGTCGCGCCGGAGCACGAGCCGGACCAGCTGCCAGGTCCCGGTCATGCGGCCGGCTCCTTCCTGTACTGGCGCAGGAAGAGCTCCTCCAGCGTCGGCGGCCGGCTGGTGAGGCTGCGCACGCCGATGCCGACAAGCTTGCGCAGGGCCGGGTCCAGGGCGTCGGTGTCCACGTCGAACACCACGCGCCGGTCGTCGGTGCGCAGGCCGTGCACGCCCGGCAGCGTGGCCAGCCCGTCGACCGGCCCGGCCAGCTCGGCCGTGATGGTGGTCCGGGTGAGGTGCCGCAGCCCGGCCAGGGTGCCGGTCTCGACCGTACGCCCGGCGCGCACGATCGTGACCCGGTCGCACAGCGCCTCCACCTCGCTGAGGATGTGGCTGGACAGCAGCACCGTCCTGTCGCCGGACCGCCGCTCCTCCTGCACGACCTCGCGGAAGACCTCTTCCATCAGCGGGTCCAGCCCCGAGGTCGGCTCGTCGAGAATCAGCAGCTCGACGTCGGCCGAGAGCGCCGCCACCAGCGCGACCTTCTGCCGGTTGCCCTTGGAGTAGGTGCGGGCCTTCTTGCGCGGGTCGAGGTCGAAGCGCTCCAGCAGCTCGTCGCGCCGGCGCCGGTCGGCACCGCCGCGCAGCCGCCCCAGCAGGTCGATGACCTCGCCGCCGGTGAGGTTGGGCCACAGGGTGACATCCCCCGGCACGTACGCGAGCCGCCGGTGCAACGTGGTCGCCTCGGCCCACGGGTCGCCGCCCAGCAGCCGCGCTGTCCCGGCGTCGGAGCGCATCAGCCCGAGCAGGATCCGGATGGTCGTGGTCTTCCCGGCGCCGTTGGGACCCAGGAAGCCGTGCACCTCCCCGGTCTCGACCCGCAGATCGAGCCCGTCCAGCGCCCGCACCTTGCCGAAGCTCTTCACGAGACCCGCAACGTCGACAGCAGTCATCTCCCCGCCTCCTCGGCGAACTTGTCCAGTGCGGCGTACATCTGGTCGGCCAGCTCGGGGCCGACCAGCGGGCGGCTGAAGATCTCGAGGGACGCGCGCAGCATCCGCGCCTGGCCGGCGGGCTCGGTGGTGTCCTCGCCGATGGCCCGGGAGATCTGCTCCCGCAGGATGAACATGCCCATCTTCAGCGCCACCAGGACGGCGGCGTACGCGCGGGGATCGTCGGTCTTGACGTCGGTGGTGGCGATCCAGGTCTCGCCCTGCTGCACCATCGCGTCGAACATCCGCTCCCCGGCCGGGCTGCCGTCCATGGTCGAGCGCAACACGTAATTCTGCAGCCGCACCGGCACGGCCTGCAGCGCGGCGAAGATGTCCTGCGAGCCGGCCAGGGCGGCGCCGCGAACGCGGGTGAGCTCGGCCTGCACCCACTCGTCGCAGGCGTCGCGCAGTCCCTCCTTGGATCCGAAGTGGTGCCGCAGCAGCCCGGAGGAGACCCCGGCGGCGTCGGCGATGTCGCGGATGGTGGTGGCCTTGGCCCCCCGCTCGGCGATGAGCGTGATGGCGGCGTCCCGGATGCGGGCGCGTGCGGTGAGATCCGACTGACTACTCACGTGTGCAGCCTACTACACAATCGTATAGTCGTTTCCCCCTCGATCTCCGGGGGTATGCGGCGGCGATGAGCGAACAGCTGGAGACGGTGCACGCCTTCGACAGCGGCCCGATGCCGACCGGGGTGAGCGTCTCCGCCACCGGCCGGGTCTTCGTCAACTTTCCGAAGTGGGGCGACGACGTGCCCTTCACCGTCGCCGAGATCCGCGACGGGGAGGTCGTGCCGTACCCGGACCAGGCCTGGAACGACCCGGGCGGGGACGACGACCCCAAGGCGTTCGTGTCCGTGCAGAGCATCGTGGTGGACCCGGCCGACCGGCTGTGGGTGCTCGACACCGGCTCCCCGATGTTCCAGGAGACCCACTTCGGCGGCCCGAAGCTGGTCTGCATCGATCTGGCGTCCGACACGGTCGAGCGCACGATCGTCTTCGACCCGAAGACCGCGCTGCCGACGACCTACCTGAACGACGTGCGCTTCGACCTGCGGCGCAACGCGGCATTCATCACCGACTCGGCCGACCAGGGCCCGAACGGCATCATCGTGGTCGACCTCGACAGCGGGACCGCCTGGCGGCGCCTGCACGACCACCCGTCGACGAAGGCAGACCTGGCGCTGCGGCCGTCGGTCGAGGACCGGCCGTTCCTGGACCGCTCCGGCGACCAGCCGCAGCCCGTCACGATGGGCGCGGACGGCATCGCGATCTCCGCGGACGGCTCCCGGCTCTGGTACTGCCCGCTGCAGTCCCGCCACTGGTACAGCGTCGACGCCGGCGCGCTGTGCGACCGCGAGGTCTCCGACGACGAGGTCGCCGCGACGGTACGCGACGAGGGCGACAAGGGCGGCATCTCCGACGGGCTGGAGACCGACGACCGGGGGCGGCTGTATCTGACGAGCCCCGAGCGGAAGGCGCTGCTGCGCCGCGCGGCGGACGGCACGATCGAGACCTTGGTGCAGGATCCGCGCCTGCTCTGGCCCGACACGATGTCCGTCGCCGAGGGCTACGTCTACGTGACGGCGAACCAGCTGCACCGGCAGGCCAGGTACACGGGCGGGGCGGACGAGCGGGAGTACCCGTATGCGCTGTTCCGATTTCCGATCGACGCGGGGCCGGTTCGTCTGACATAAGTGGGGGATGCGACGCGTACGCTTCGACGACCTCCGCATCGAGGAAGTGCCCGAGCCGGCGCCGGCCGAGGGCGAGCTGCTGATCCGCGCCTCGGCGATCGGCGTCACGCTGCCCGTGGTCCGCATGGCACGCCGTGACAGCCCGGGCCTCGCCGCCGGCTCGCGCGTCCCCGTCGGTTCGCACGTCACCGGCGGCTCGCGCGTTCCCGCCGGCTCACGGGTTCCCGGCGGCTCGCGCGTTCTCGGCGGGGAGGTCGCGGGCACGGTGATCGGGCTCGGGCCGGGCGTGTCCGGCTTCGCGCCCGGGGACCAGGTGGTGACGCTGCCGTTCAGCGGGTCGTACCAGGACGTGGTGGTCGCCTCGGCCGCGATGACCAGCCCGATTCCGCCGGATGCCGCGGTGACCGCGGTGGCGCTGGTCCGCAGTGGACACGTGGCGCTGGCGGCGCTGGGCACCCTGGCGGCGGGCGAGTCCGTCCTGATCACCGCGGCGGCGGGCGGCGTCGGGCATCTCGCCGTGCAGCTGGCCCGGGCGCGAGGGGCGTCCCGCGTGGTGGCCGCCGTGGGGACGCCGGACAAATCGGACTTTGTCCGGAAGCTCGGGGCGGACGAGGTCGTCACCTACGACGGCGACTGGGGGCAACCGGTCGACCTGGCCCTCGACGGCGCGGGCGGCGAGGTCCTCCCCCGGGCGCTCGCGGCGGTGCGCCCCGGCGGCCGGCTCGTCTACTTCAGCTCCGGCGGCGGCACGATCGCGGCGTCCGACCTCCTCGGCGGCGCGAAGACGGTGACCGGCCTGGCGATGCGCCACTTCGCGGCAAGGCACCCCGACCAGTACGCCGCCCACGAGCCGGAGCTGTGGCGCCTGGTCGAAACCGGTCAGCTCGCGCCGGCCGTCCACGCCGAGCTGCCGCTGACCGAGGCGGCCCGAGCCCACGAGCTCCTGGAGTCCCGGCGGAACCTCGGCAAGGTGGTGCTCCGGCCGTGACGAGGATCCCGGGTCTGGCGGTCGTCGTCGCCCTGGCCGGCGGCTGCGGTGGCGAGCCGGGCCGGGGAGCGCTGCGGGAGGCGGCGGGCGAACAGCAGCGGGCCGAGTGCCGGGGCAGCGCCGGGCCCGCGATCGCGCTGGTCCACGGCATCGGCTCGGCGGTCACGATCTTGTGATCGTGTGCAGGGTGACCTCGCCGAGCACGCCGTTCTCGATCGTCGTCGTCATGTACGTGCAGTGCGGCTGGCGGCGGCGGTCGGTGGGGCTGCCCGGGTTGAGCAGCCGCAGGCCGCCGGGCGCGACGGTGTCCCACGCGATGTGCGAGTGGCCGAAGACCAGCAGGTCCACGTCCGGATAGGCCGCCGCGCAGCGGATCTCGCGGCCCTTGGCGTCGCCGGTCTCGTGGACGACCGCCAGGCGCAGGCCGTCGAGCGTCTCGCGGGCGACGAGGGGCAGGCGGGAGCGCAGCGCCGGGCCGTCGTTGTTGCCGTAGCAGGCGATCAGCCGGCGGGACCGGGACTCGAGCAGGTCGAGCAGCGCGACGTCGACCCAGTCGCCGGCGTGCACGACCACGTCGGCGGCGGCGATCGCCGTCCACAGGGCTTCCGGCAGATCTCGGGCGCGTTTCGGGACGTGCGTGTCGGTCGTCAGGAGCAGCCGCATACCGACCACTGTAGGTGGTATGCCGGGAAAGCCCGTCCTGCTGGCCGCAGCCGATTCGGGCTTGGCGCCCCGCCTGGGAAAACCGTTATCGGGCAGCTCAGCGGGCGGGCGACGGAACCGGTTCCGGGACATCGACGGGTATCAGGTTCCGGAACCTTTGACACATTGACGTAACCAACTTAGTTTCCAGACGGGGAAGCGCTCTCCGAAGATCGCTCCCCCGTGGAGCTTCCCCGGCTCCGTCAAGGGCGCGCAACCCCACGCGCCCGGACCCTCCGCGTGAGGAGATGTCATGACCGTCCCCATCACCCCGGCGAGGCCGAGAAGGCGGTGGCGTCTCGGCGCGACCGCCGGCCTCGTCGTCGCGGTCGTCGCCGGCTTCGGCGCGGCCACCACGCTGAGCGCGCACGCCGCCGAGACGCTGCTGTCGCAGGGCAAGCCGGTCACCGCGTCGTCGTACGAGAACCAGGGCGCCTTCCCCGCCGAGGCCGCCGTCGACGGCAACACCGGCACGCGCTGGGCCTCCGGGTTCGCCGACCCGTCGTGGCTGCAGGTGGACCTGGGCGCGAGCTCGGCGATCAACCGGGTCGAGCTGAACTGGGAGGCCGCGTACGCGAAGACCTTCACGATTCAGACCTCGGCCAACGGCAGCACCTGGACCGACGCCACCCCGGCGACCGCGGGCCAGGCCGGCGTGCAGAGCCTGACCGTCAACGCGACGGCCCGCTACGTGCGCATGTACGGCACCGAGCGCGCCACGGCGTACGGCTACTCGCTGTGGGAGTTCAAGGTCTTCGGTGGCACCCCCTCCACCGATCCGACCGTCCCGCCGGGCGGCAGCCTCGGCTCCAACGTCATCGTGTTCGACCCCTCGATGTCGGCGGCCTCGATCCAGAGCCAGGCCGACACGATCTTCCGGCAGCAGGAGTCGAACCAGTTCGGCGAGCAGCGCTACGTCCTCGCGTTTAAGCCGGGCACCTACAACGGCCTGAACATCCAGGTCGGCTTCTACACCTCGGTGATCGGTCTCGGACAGAACCCGCAGGACACTCGGATCAACGGCGACCTCACCGTGGACGCGGGCTGGTTCCAGGGCAACGCGACCCAGAACTTCTGGCGCTCGGTCGAGAACCTGTCGGTCTACCCCGTGTCCGGCGCGGACCGCTGGGCCGTCTCGCAGGCCGCACCCTTCCGGCGCATGGACATCCACGGCGACCTCAACCTCGCCCCCAACGGGTACGGGTGGGCGTCCGGCGGCTACATCGCCGACTCCCGCATCAGCGGCTCCGAGCAGCAGTACTCGCAGCAGCAATGGTTCACCCGCAACAGCACCATCGGGTCGAGCCTCAACGCGGTGTGGAACCAGACGTTCGTCGGCGTGCAGGGCGCCCCGGCGTCGAGCTTCCCGAACCCGCCGTACACGACGATCGGTCAGACCCCGGTCATCCGCGAGAAGCCGTACCTCTACCAGGCCAACGGCGCGTATCAGGTGTTCGTGCCGAGCCTGCAGACCAACGCCGCCGGCGTGACCTGGGCCAACGGCAACACGCCGGGTACGGCACTGCCGCTGTCGCAGTTCTACGTGGCGAAGCCGGGTGACTCGGCCGCCACGATCAACCAGGCGCTGGCGCAGGGCCTCAACCTGCTCTTCCAGCCGGGCATCTACCACGTGAACCAGACGATCAACGTGACCCGGGCGAACACCGTCGTGCTCGGCCTCGGCTACGCGACGATCATCCCGGACAACGGCGTCACCCCGATGCAGGTCGCCGACGTGGACGGCGTGAAGATCGCCGGCCTGCTCTTCGACGCCGGCACCGCCAACTCGGCGAACCTGCTCGTCATCGGCCCGAACGGCTCGTCGGCGAGCCACGCGTCGAACCCGACGACCGTGCAGGACGTGTTCTTCCGGATCGGCGGCTCGATCGCCGGCAAGGCCACCAACAGCCTGCTGGTCAACAGCAACAACACGATCATCGACCACATCTGGGCATGGCGCGCCGACCACGGCAACGCCGGCACGTACGGCTGGACGGTCAACACGGCCGACACGGGCCTGATCGTGAACGGTCAGAACGTCACGGCGTACGGCCTCTTCGTCGAGCACTACCAGAAGTACGAGGTCATCTGGAACGGCAACGGCGGCCGCACGTACTTCCTGCAGAACGAGCAGCCGTACGACCCGCCGTCCAACGCCGCGTGGCGCTCGGGTGCCAACGGCTACGCCGCGTACAAGGTCGCCGACACCGTGACCAGCCACGAGGCGTGGGCGATGGGCAGCTACTGCTACTTCAACGTGAACCCCCAGGTGCACTCGGACCGCGGCTTCGAGGTCCCGGTGACCAGCGGGGTGAAGCTGCACAACATCTTCACCGTCTCGCTGGGCGGCAACGGCGTGATCGACCACGTCGTGAACAACACCGGCGGCCCGGCGCAGGGCACCGCGACCGTCCCGGTGACCGTCACCAACTTCCCGTAGGCAGACCGGCCGGCGTCCCACCCGGGGCGCCGGCCCTTTGTCAATCGTTGACAGTCGATCGCTTGCGGGCGTTCACTGCAAGGGCAGTCCTTCCCGACGAGGTGGAGGAGACATGCCACGAGTAGTTCCCGCGCTGGCCGCGGTCCTTCTGGTCGTTGCGAGCGCCGGCTGTCAGGGCGGCTCCGGCGAGGACGTCGTCGGGCTGATCACCAAGACCGACACCAATCCCTTCTTCGTGACGATGAAGAAGGGCGCCCAGCAGACGGCCGGGCAGCAGGGCGTCGAGCTGCAGTCCTTCGCCGGGAAGATCGACGGCGACAACGAGGCGCAGGTGCTCGCCATCGAGAACCTGATGTCCTTCGGCGCCAAGGGCTTTCTCATCACCCCCAACGACTCCAAGGCCATCGTGCCGTCCATCGACCGCGCCCACGAGCAGGGCATGCTCGTCATCGCGCTGGACACGCCGGTCGACCCGCCGGACGCCGCGGATGCCACGTTCGCCACCGACAACTACCAGGCCGGGCGGCTGATCGGGCAGTGGGCGAAGGCGAAGTTCGACAGCCAGGGCAAGGCGGCGAAGATCGCGCTGCTGGACCTCAACGCCAATCAGGTCTCGGTGGACGTACAGCGGGATCAGGGTTTCCTCGAGGGCTTCGGCATCGACGTCGCCGACAAGAACAGGATCGGCGACGAGAAGGATCCGCGGATCGCCGGGCACGACGTCACCGACGGGGCCGAGGACGGCGGCCGGACCGCCATGGAGAACCTGCTGCAGAAGGACCCGGCGATCAACCTGGTCTACACGATCAACGAGCCGGCGGCGGCCGGGGCGTACCAGGCGCTCAAGTCCGCGGGCAAGGAGAAGGACGTCACCATCGTCTCCGTCGACGGCGGCTGCCCGGGCGTCGACAACGTGAAGAACGGTGTCATCGGCGCGACCTCGATGCAGTTCCCGCTGAAGATGGCGGCGCTGGGCATCGAGGCGATCGCGCGCTTCGCGAAGGACGGCACCCGGCCGCAGGCCACCGCCGGCAAGACCTTCGTCGACACCGGGGTCCAGCTCATCACCGACGACCCGCAGGCCGGCGTGGAGGCGAAAGACTCCGCGTGGGGCCTGCAGAATTGCTGGGGCTGACATGGCGACTTCGGCGGTCGGCGACTTCGAGGTCGCCCGGCACGAGACCCTGACCGAGCGGGTGCAGCACATTCTGCACGGCAATCCGGTGCTCGGGCCGCTGGCCGTACTCGTCATCGCGATCGTGGCCTTCTCGATCGTGAACGAGCGCTTCTTCTCGGCGACCAACCTCTCGCTGGTGCTCGCCCAGGTCACCGTCATCGCCACGCTCGCCCTGGGTCAGACGCTGGTGATCCTCACCGCCGGCATCGACCTGTCGGCGGGCGCGATCGCGGTCTTCTCGTCGATCATCGCGGCCAACTTCGCCTTCGACGCCGGGCTGCCGGGCGTCATCGCGCTGCTGCTCGGCCTGGTCTGCGGCACGGCGATGGGCGCCCTCAACGGCGTGCTGGTGACCCGGATCAAGCTGCCCCCGTTCATCGTCACGCTGGGCACGCTGACCATCTTCTTCTCGCTCAACTCGGTGGTCTCCAACAGCGAGACGGTACGCGGCTCCGACATGCCCGGCATCATGACGTGGACGGGCGAATCCCTCCCGATCGGGAGCTTCCGGCTCACGTACGGGTCGATCCTCATGCTGGCGCTCTTCGCCTTCTTCTTCTACGCCCTGCGCTCGACCGCCTGGGGCAAGCACGTCTACGCCACGGGCGACGACCGGGAGGCCGCCCGGCTCGCGGGCATCCGGACCGGCCGGGTGCTCTTCTCGGTCTACACGGTCGCCGGTCTGCTCTACGCGATCGGCGGCTGGATCCTCATCGGCCGGCTCGCGTCGGCCAGCCCCAACGTCGGCACCGAGTACAACCTGGACTCCATCACCGCCGTGGTCCTCGGCGGCACCAGCCTCTTCGGCGGCCGCGGCGGTGTCCTCGGCACGCTGATCGGCGCCCTGATCGTCGGCGTCTTCCGCAACGGCCTGCAGCTCGGCGGCGTCGAAGTCGTCTGGCAGGGCTTCGCCATCGGCCTGCTCGTGCTCGTCGCCGTGTCCCTGGACCAGTGGATCAGGAAGGTCAAGTCGTGAGTGCTCCTGTGCTGGAGGCCCGGGGCCTCACCAAGCGGTACGGCCGCGTCACCGCCATCGAGAGCGGCGACCTCGAGCTCTATCCGGGCGAGATCCTCGCGGTCATCGGCGACAACGGCGCCGGCAAGTCCAGCCTGATCAAGGCCCTCTCCGGCGCGCTGGTCCCGGACAGCGGCGAGATCTACCTGGACGGGCAGCGCGTGCAGTTCCGCAACCCGATGGAGGCGCGCGAGGCCGGCATCGAGACCGTCTACCAGACGCTCGCGGTCTCGCCCGGCCTCGACATCGCCGACAACCTCTTCCTGGGCCGCGAGCACCGGCGCCCCGGCATCCTCGGTTCGGTCTTCCGCATGCTCGACCGCGGGCACATGCGCAGCGAGGCCAAGCGGCACATGTCCGACCTCGGCATCGGCACCCTGCAGAACATCGGCCAGCCGGTCGAGTCGCTCTCCGGCGGCCAGCGGCAGGCGGTGGCGGTGGCGCGCTCGGCCGCCTTCGGCAGCAAGGTCGTCATCCTCGACGAGCCCACCGCCGCCCTCGGCGTCAAGGAGGGCAACCGCGTCCTCCAACTCATCCGCGACGTCCGCGACCGCGGCCTCCCGGTGATCCTGATCAGCCACAACATGCCCCACGTCTTCGAGGTGGCCGACCGCATCCACATCCAGCGCCTCGGCCGCCGCGCGACGGTCATCACCCCCGAGTCGCACAGCATGAACGAGGCGGTGGCCATCATGACCGGCGCCGCCGAGCCCCCGCCGCCGGTCACGCGCAGCGAAAAATCAAGAGCGTAAGAGCGGATGTCGTAGCTGGGTGGGGGGTACAGACCGCCGCTCACGCCGAGGGCCCGGCACGACTCCGCCGGCCGCTGGCGCGTCCGGAGCGCGGAGCCCCACCGGGCGACGTGCGTGATCCAAGACGGCTCGGGGTGCATTCAGCAGGCGATGTCGCGGGCCGGGAGGTTGCCTCAAGCCGCGGCGGCCGCAACCGGCTGCACCTCGGGCTCGGCCTCGGGGCGGCCGGGCAGGAGCAGGGAGACGAGGACGGCGAAGGCGGTGAAGCCGACAGCCCACCAGAAGGACTCCTGGAAGGCGGCGGCCGGGTCGATGGCGTGCTGGGCGGCACCGTGCAGGATGACGGCGAGGACGGCCACGCCGAAGGAGCCGCCGAGCTGCTGGGCGACCCGGGTGATGATGCTGGCGTGCGGCATGTCGGGCCGGTCCAGCCCGACGAAGGCGGCGCTCATCAGGGGGATCATGACGGCGCCCAGCCCGGCGCCGCGGAGCAGCAGGACGGCGGCGAGGAGCCAGGTGTTCGAGGCGGTGTCCGCGAAGGCGAACGGCACTGTGGACAGGGCGACGAGCGCGAAGCCGGCGGCCGAGACGACACGCGGGCCGAAGCGGTCGGTGAAGCGGCCGGCCAGCGAGCGGCTCAGCAGCGTGCCGATGCCCTGGGGGACGAGCATGAGGCCGGCTCCGAGGGCGTCCGCGCCGCGTACCTCCTGGTAGAAGAGCGGGAGCAGCAGCATCGCGCCGTAGAGGGCGGCGCCGGAGAGGAACATCAGGACCGACGCCGAGGCGAGCGGCCGGTGGCGGAGCAGGCGCACGTCGACCAGCGCGCTGCCGCCGCGGCGGACGGCCCAGGCGACGAAGGCCACGAGCAGCGCGGCGCCGCCGGTCAGCGGCCCGAGGACGTCGACGCGGCCGAAGCCGCCGGGCTCGGTGACGTTCGTGAGGGCGTACAGGACGGCAATGACGCCGGGGACGACGAGCGCGAGGCCCGGCAGGTCGAGCCTGGGCCGGGTGCGGGGGCCGTCGGCCGGCAGCAGGCGGATCGCGAGGACGATGCCGGCGACGCAGAACGGCACGTTGACCCAGAAGAGCCAGGGCCAGTCGAGCCGGTCGAGGATCACGCCGCCGAGCACGGGTCCGAGCACCGGGCCGGCCATCACGGGCAGGCTGATCACGGCCATCAGCCGGCCGAGGGCGCGCCCGGCGGCGGCCTGCATGAGCATCGTCGTCATCAGCGGCAGCATCAGGCCGCCGCCGAGGCCCTGCACCACGCGGAAGGCGATCAGGCTCGGCGCGTCCCAGGCCAGGCTGCACAGCACCGAGCCCGCCAGGAAGATGCCGAGGCTCGCCAGCCAGAGCCGCTTGCCGCCGAAGCTGTGCTGCGCCCAGCCGGCGACCGGGATCGTGACGAAGAGCGCCAGCAGGTACGCCGTGCTCACCCACTGGATCGTCGCCACGCTCGCGTCGAGGTCCTCGGCGAGCGCCTGCAACGCCACGCTGACGATCGTGCTGTCGAAGACGACCGCGAGCGCCCCGGTGACGAGGGCGATCGCGGTCCGTCTGACCCCGGGGTCGAGCTTGTCCACGGCGACTCCTTAGATACACGAGTGTTTCTTATAGGCTGAGCGATAAGATACACCCGTGACTCCTATGGATGGCAAGCCCGGGCGCCGGCGCGGGCAGGAACTCGAGAACGCGCTGCTCGACGCGGCATGGGAGGAGCTCAACGCCCACGGCTACGGCGCGTTCACCATCGACGCGGTGGCGCAGCGGGCGGAGACAAGTCGTGCGGTGCTCTATCGGCGCTGGCAGACCCGGGACGAGCTGGCCCAGGCGGCGATCACGCACGCCGTCCGCGCCGTGGTCCGGGTCGTCCCGGACACCGGCAGCCTGCGGGGCGACCTCATCGCCATGCTGCTCGACTTCAACGAGACGCGGTCACGGTTCGCCGCGCTGCTCAGCGTGCATCTGGGTGCGTTCTACGCGGAGACCGGCCGGACCATCGCCGACCTGCGCAGCAGCATCGTGCGGGAGGAGCCGGGGCCGACCGCGCAGGAGGTCTACGACCGGGCGGCGGCGCGGGGCGAGCTGGATCCGGCCCGGCTCACGCCGCGGATCGCGAACCTGCCGTTCGACCTCTACCGGCACGACATCATGGTGACGCTCCAGCCGCTCCCCGAGCAGGCCATCGTGGAGATCGTCGACGACATCTTCCTGCCGCTGGTCCGGCCGCGGGAAGGATGATCATTCCCCCCCGGCCCGACTTGTCCCGCCGGACGCCGGATGCCGCCCGGCACTCCCCGGGCCGAAGTTGTCCGGCCGAACGCCGGATGCCGCCCGGCCCCTTCCGGGCCGGACGGCATCCGCGGTGTCACGAGGGTGTCAGGCGCCCAGGTCCACGCTCGGGTAGAGCGGGAAGCCGCCGAGCAGCTCGTTCGCCGCCTTGCTCACGCCGTCGCTGACAGCGGGGTCGAGGTCGAACTTCGCCTTGCTCGCGCCGGCCTTCGTCTGGCTGAGCACGGTGTGCATGAGCTCCGCGATCTGGTCCATCTCCGCCACGCCGAGCCCGCGGGTCGTGAGGGCGGGCGTGCCGACCCGGATGCCGGAGGTGTACCACGCGCCGTTCGGGTCGGACGGGATCGCGTTGCGGTTGGTGACGATGCCGCTGTCGAGCAGCGCCTGCTCCGCCTGGCGGCCGGTCAGGCCGTACTTGTCGACGTCGAGCAGCACCAGGTGGTTGTCGGTGCCGCCGCTGACCAGCGTGGCGCCGCGCCGCTTGAGGCCCTCGGCGAGCGCCTGGCTGTTGGCGACGATGCGCTGCGCGTAGTCGGCGAACTCGGGGCGCCGGGCCTCCGCGAACGCGATCGCCTTGGCGGCCATGACGTGCGCGAGCGGGCCGCCGAGCACCATCGGGCAGCCGCGGTCGACCTGGTCGGCGAGCTCGGGGCCGGCGAACACCGCGCCACCGCGCGGGCCACGCAGGCTCTTGTGGGTGGTGGTCGTCACGATGTGGGCGTGCTCGATCGGGTTGAAGTCGCCCGTGAACACCTTGCCCGCCACCAGGCCGGCGAAGTGCGCCATGTCGACCATGAACGTCGCGCCGACCTCGTCGGCGATCTCGCGCATCGTGGCGAAGTTCACCTTGCGGGGGTACGCCGAGTAGCCGCCCACGATCACGGCCGGCTTGAATTCCCTGGCGGTCTCGCGCAGCGCCGCGTAGTCGATCTGGCCGGTGGCCGGGTCGACGCCGTAGGAGCGCTGGTCGAACATCTTGCCGGAGATGTTGGGCCGGAACCCGTGCGTCAGGTGACCGCCGGCGTCGAGGCTCATGCCCAGCATGCGCTGGTTGCCGAAGGCGGCGCGCAGCTCGGCCCACTCGGCGTCGGACAGGTCGTTGATCTGGCGCTTCTCGAACTTCTTGAGATAGGGCACCTCGACCCGGTCGGCCAGGATCGCCCAGTAGGCCACGAGGTTGGCGTCGATGCCGGAGTGCGGCTGCACGTACGCGTACTCCGCCCCGAACAGCGCCTTGGCGTGCTCGACGGCGACCGACTCGACGGTGTCGACATTCTGGCAGCCGGCGTAGAACCGGCGGCCGATCGTGCCCTCCGCATACTTGTCGGAGAACCAGTTGCCCATCGCGAGCAGCACGGCGGGAGACGCATAATTCTCGGACGCGATCAGCTTGAGCGACTCGCGCTGGTCGTGCAGCTCCTTCGCGATCGCGTCGGCGATGCGCGGCTCGACGGCACGCACGGCGTCGAGCGCGGCGCGGAATGCGGTCGATTCGGCGTTGAGATCGGACATCGGACCTCCCTATCACAGGTGATGAGGCCCAGGCGCGCGGCAGGTCACCCCGAAGGGGGTGCGGCCGCTCCCCGATGGTTGGTCCATCCGATCACGCCAGTCACGGCCTGCGGGCAAGCATACCGGCGTCCCGGCCGCAGGTCACATCGATGATCGGCAGCCGCCGCACCCGCCGGGTTCAGGGCAGCCCGCGACGGATCATGGCGGCGTAGTCGTCGAGCACACCGAGAATGCCCGAGTGCTGCCAGATCCGATTCCGGCGCAGGCCGGTGCGCTCCACCAGCACCTCGCGGTCCACCAACAGGTCAAGGGTCCGCTTGGCCGTGACGTCGTTCATGCCCAGCTCGGACGTCAGGTATCTGGTGTTGACCACGGGCTGGCCCACCAGCTTGGACAGGACCCCCCAGGCCGCAGCATGCGGGCGGACTCCCGCCAGCTTCTCCCGCGCCTCCGCCAACTGGTTCGCGAGGGCATCCACCAGGATCCGGCCCGAAGCCGCGGCGAATCGGGCCGCGTCGGAGAAGCGATGCACGACGGGGCCCGCATCGCCCGCACGAAAGGCCGTGAGCGCGGCGAAATAGGTGCCGACGTCGGTCAGCAGGCCTGCCGAGATGGGCACGGTCACATGCCGTACCAAGCCCTTCCCCCGCAGCATCGACTGAGCCAGCGCCCGCCCCGTCCGGCCGTTGCCGTCGACGAACGGGTGGATCGTCTCGAACTGCGCATGAGCGGCCGCGACCTGCACAAGCACGGGAATGTCGTCGCGTTCGGCAAAGGCGACCGTGTCCCGGACGGCTGCCAGAATCCGGCCGTGATCCGGGGCGACGAAGTCGGCGCCGATCGGTCCCGCGTTGTCGCGCCCGATCCACACGGCTTCGCTCCGGAATCGGCCGGCGTGGTGCTCGAAGCCCGGTTGGTGCCGCATCAGCTCCCGGTGCATCGTGAGGATCGCCGTCTCGTCGACGTTGTCGGCAAGAGCCAGTGCCGCCTCCATGGCTCGAACGTTGCCGACGACGACCTGAGCGTTCGGTTTGTCACTCTGCCCGATCTCGGCAAGCGCCAGTTGCCGGGCGCTCGTGGTCAGATTCTCGATCTGCGAACTCGAGGCGCTCTCCGTGCGGAGCAGGATCGCGGACATCGGCCCGAGTGCGGGGCTGCCGGCACCGAGCGTCCGCAATGCGTGTGAGTCGAAGTCGACCAGCGCACGAGCACCATCCTCGACATCCGCCGCGACAGAGGTGGGCAACCGAGGTTGCCAATCGGCCAGCGACGCTGTGACGATCGACTGATACGTGCCTCGCTGCCGGCGCGTCTCCGCCCGGGAGAAGTGCCCGTTCTCGGACGGTGTCCACACCTGGTCCTCGTAGGTCGCGGCAGGAACGGGGACCGCAACCGTGTCTTCGGTAACCACACGACCACCTTACTTACACTTCCACGAGGAAGCGTAAGTAAGGTTGACCGTTCCTTGCACTTCCCGGGGAAAACGGCGTGACAGGCTGGAGACGGGCTGCATAGGGTCGCGGCCATGATGGTGGGGATGTTCGCGCCGGCGTTCTTCTCGGTGCGGGTGCGACCGGGGCGTCTTGCCCTGGGCTGTCGCGCCGCCTGACGGTTTCCGGCCGCGCTGCTGCCAGGGCCCACGTGTCCCTCGACACGGACGGGCCGCGCTGACGCCTGTCCGTGCCCACGCGCGGCTGACAGGACTCCCGTTATGGCTTTTTCCGAACACGTGCGCGCCCGCCGGGCGTACGGGCAGAATTTTCTCGCTGATCCCCGGGCGGTCCGGGCCTTTCTCGCGGCGGCCGGCGTCCGGCGCGACGAGCTGGTGCTGGAGGTGGGCGCCGGGCGGGGCAGCTTGACCGCCGGGCTGGTGCGGCAGGCGCGGCGCGTGGTCGCCTTCGAGGTCGATCCCGCGATGGCGGCGGCCCTGCCGCGCAGGCCGGGGCTCACGGTGCGCCCGGAGGACTTCCTGGCCACGGCTGCACCGTCCGAGCCCTTCGCCGTCGTGGGCAACGTCCCCTACGCCCTCACGTCGGCCGTGGTCGAATGGTGCCTCGACGCGCCCGCGCTCACCACGGCGACCCTGCTGACCCAGCTGGAGTACGCCCGCAAGCGCACCGGCGACTACGGCCGCTGGTCCCGCCTCACCGTCCGCACCTGGCCCCGCACCAGCTGGCGCCTCGCGGGCACGGTCCCCCGCACCGCGTTCCGCCCGGTCCCGGCCGTCGACGGCGGCATCCTGCGCCTGGAGAACCGCCCGGCGCCCCTGGTCCCGGACCCGTCCCGCTGGCGGGCCTTCGTGGACCTCGGCTTCACCGGTACGGGCGGCTCCCTGCACGCCACGCTGCGGCCCCGCTTCGGTGCCCGCCGCACGGATGCCGCCTTCCAGGCCACCCGCCTGAGCCGGGACCTCCCCGTCGGCCGCGTCTGGCCCGAACAGTGGCTCACCCTCTACCGCCTGCTGACGCGGTGAACGACAAACGGCGCCGGGCTGGGGAGCCCGGCGCCGTTTGTCGGAGATTCTCAGACGCGGAAGCGTTCCGCGACCGTGCGGAGCTCGGTGGCCACCCGGTTGAGCTGGCCGACCGCGTCGTCGGCTTCGATCAGGGTGCTGCTGGTGGCCTCGGCGCTCTGGGCGACGCCGTTGATGTTGGCGGCGATGGTGGAGCTGCTGCCGGCGGCCTCGCCGATGCTGCGGCTCATCTCGCCGGTGGTGGCGGTCTGCTCCTCGACGGCGGAGGCGATGGTGACCTGGTAGTCGTTGATGCGCTGGATGATCTGCGAGATCTCGCCGATGGCCTCGACGGCGCTGCTCGTGTCGGCCTGGATGGTCTCGACGCGGCGGGAGATGTCCTCGGTGGCCTTGGCGGTCTCCTGGGCGAGGTCCTTGACCTCGGAGGCGACCACGGCGAAGCCCTTGCCCGCCTCGCCGGCGCGGGCGGCCTCGATGGTGGCGTTCAGGGCCAGCAGGTTGGTCTGCTCGGCGATGGCGGTGATGACCTTGACCACGTCGCCGATCTCGGCGGACGAGGTGCCCAGCTTGGCGACGGTCTCGTTGGTGCTCTGGGCGACGCCGACGGCGCTGGAGGCGACCTGGGCGGCGTCGTTGGCGTTCTGGGCGATCTCGCGGATGGAGGCGCCCATCTGGTCGCTGCCCGCGGCGACGGACTGGACCGAGCCGGAGACGTCGCCGGCGGCCGCGGCGACCAGGCCGGCCTGGGCGGCGGCCTCGCGGGCGCTCTCGCCGATGCGGGCGGTGACGCCGGTGAGCCGGTTGGTGCTGGCGCCGAGGTCCTGGGCGCCGCTGGTGAGCTGGGCGACGGTGCCGCGCAGGCCCTCGCGGGCGCGGTTGACGGCCACGGCCATGCTGCCCAGCTCGTCGCGAGAGCGGACGTCGGCGGCGACGGTGAGATCGTTCTCGGCGACCGCGCCGAGGGCGGTGGAGACCGTGGCGAGCTGGCGCTTGATGACCTCGATGACGAAGACGGTCAGCGCCGAGGCGAGGATGATGCCGCAGATCAGCGCCACGATGATGAAGGTGCGGGACTCGGCGGCCTCCGCCGCGGCCTTGGCGGCGAGGGCGTCGGCCGCGGTGTCCTCGGCCTTCTGGAGCTCGGCGATCGCCGCGTTCATGTCGCTCTCGATGCTGTCGAACTCCGTGCCGACCGCGTCGCCGCTGGGCAGCGTGTAGCCCGCCGCCAGAGCCTCGCCGAAGAGGATGGTGTTCCGCAGCGCCTTGTAGTGGTCGTAGGCGCCCTCGAAGGTGCTGAGGATCTGCAGCCGGTCCGGTGACTCGGCGGCGATCGTCCGGTATCCCTCGACACCCGCTCCGACCTGAGCGTCGCCCGCCTTCGTGGCAGCGACGGCGTTCTTCTTGTCCGTGTCGTTGGCGGCGATGTAGTAGACGACCTCGCCCCTGTACATGGCGCCCAGGCCCGCGCGAATGTCCGCGACCTCCTGCAGGCTGTCGACGTGGTCGGCCTTCATCATGTCCAGGTCGGCGCTCAGGTCGCTGACCCGCACGAGGGCGAGCAGGCCAACCAGCAGGGCGACGATCCCCATCGCGGCGGCGGCCATGCCGGTCTTGGCGGCAAGTTTCCGATCGGCGAGCCAGCCGAGGAGCGGGTTACGACGGACGGTGACCTGAACGGGGCCGTTCAGCTGCGACTTGGGCACGATGCCTCCACTTGACGGTACGCAGAAATAATCGCGCCCGGAGCGGGACAACTGAGGCAAATCGTCAAAGCACGGCAAACTCCACCAGTTCGGCGTCGCCGGGGCGCCAGCCGTCGACCACGACGGCCACATACCGGGCGGGGGTACCGGCGGCGGGGAGCGGAATGTAGTGGCGGCCGTCGCGCGACACCTCGATCCGGTGCGCCGGGCGGCGCCCCTTTCCCCAGGTCAGCACGGTTTTCTGCACGGTCTCCTCGCGCTCGAGGTCGACGACCATGCGCCCGGCCGGCCCGGGGCGCCACGACGTCGCCGGGTCGCCGTCCACCGCGCGGTCCGGCGAGGTCATGCCGGCGGGCAGGGGCGAGGTCGGGAAGGTCACACGTCCGCGGGCCAGGTCGGCCGTCGGCGTGATCGGCACCCCGGGGACAGTGACGGTGCGCTCGGCCCCGGCGGGCACCCGCACCTGGCGTGACCAGCTGCCCGCCCGGAGCCGGACCGCCACGGGCCGCGCGGCGGGCGCCGTCACGACGACCCGGTGCGAGTCGGCGACGGTGAAGGACGTGCCGGTCGGCGGCTCGCCCTCGACCTCGAAGCGCGGCGGCTCGACCAGGGCGGACCCGCCGCCCACACTCACCGGCAGCTCCAGGCCACGGGTCGTCACCGCCTGCCGGCCGCGATAGAGCCGCCGGCGCGAGGGCAGCACCACCGGGACGTCCTCGACCGGGTCGGGCGTGAGGTTGAAGACGCTGAGGTAGCCGTCGGCGTCACTCACGGTGAGCCCCTTGGCGGCCGGCATCGGGCGGGCGGCCGCCCGGGCGAGGTCCGTGCGCGTGTCCGCATAGCCCTCGATCAGGGGCGCGGGGGCGGTGATCCCGGTCGCCGTGACGGTGATGGTGCCGGGGCCGCCGTGCGTGACCACGCCCGCCCGGCCGTCGATGCCGACCCAGCGCGAGGCGGTGCGCGCGGTCGGGACGGCCACCGCGTCGGTCCAGGTCACGGCGTCGGTCGAGGTCTGGATGACGAAGCTCTTGCCGTACGCGGCCTCCCACGTGATGCGCACCCCGGCGACCCGGACGGGCGAGCCGAGGTCGACCGCGAGCCAGCTGTCGCCCCGGCCACGCTCCTCGGTCGCGACGGCCCAGCGGGTGTCCGGGTTGCCGTCGGTCGCGTGGCGCGCCGGGTACCACATGTTCTCCGAGGAGGCGACGGGCATCGCGCCCTGGGCCAGGTCGGCGCCCTCGGTGTCGAGCACCGCGAAGGTCCAGATGGAGTAGCCGTACTCGGTGGCGGGCTCGCGGCCCAGCATCCGCACGTAGCGGGCCTCGCGGGGCGGGAACGGCAGGTCGCCGGTGATCTCGTCGCGCAGCTCGGCGCGGCCGCCCGCCCACGTGAACGCGCGCTTGCCGGTCAGCCCGGGCACGCCCGGCATGGTCATGTTGAAGAGCGTCAGCCCGCCCTCGCCGGGCAGCCCGGTGCTCGCATAGACGACGGTGCCGGTGGGCAGCGTGGTGAAGCCCGCATAGCCCTCGCTCACCGCGAGCACGGTCGCGGTCGCGTCGACCCCGTCCCGGCACATCCTGTACGCCCGGCGCGTGCTCTCGGTCGGCGTCACGCCCGGCGGCAGGAACACCGGCTGCCGCACGTCGACGAGCCAGTTGTCGTGCCCCGGCTGCCACACGAACCGCGTGAACTCCTCCTTGGCGGACGCCGCGGCGAAGGCGTTCGCCGACTGGTGCACCGCCAGGCCGGTCCGGGCGCCGAAGTCGCGGGTGCCACTGGCCGCGGCGAAGAACTGCTGCGAGGTGACCGGCTCGACCGGCTTCGCGCGCAGCTGATGGAAGAGGTACGCGATGGCGACCTCGGCGCGCGCCTCCGGCTCGTACTTCTCCTCGCCGCTGAACTTCGTGAGCCGGAACTCGGGGGCGTAGCGCGTGTAGGGCTCCAGCCGGGCCGCCAGGTCCGCCTCGGCGCGCGCCGCGTCGCGGTCGCCCTGGACCTGGGCGAGGAAGGCGAGCGGCAGGACGTCCCGGCCGTAGAGGTGGTAGCGGTCGGTGACCATCGGCATGACCGGCTCGCCGGCGTCGCTGGCCAGCAGCCGCAGGGTGCGCCAGAGCTGGGCGCCGCTGGGCTGGTGGGTGAGCACCTCGGGCAGCGGGCGCCCGGCGACGAGGAAGTGGATCGCGGCGCGCCCGGCCGTGCGCCACAGCTCCGCCTGGTAATGCGGGTTGACCGCGTCGTGGTTCTCCACGACGAACGAGTCGTGCAGGTTGTGCGCGGTCATGAGGCGGTCGAGGCGCTCGCCGTCGACGACCGCGGGGTTGGCCAGGTCGGCGGCGGGCAACCCGCTGGCGTTGGCCGCCCACTGGACGAAGCGCCGGCGCCACTCCTGCGCCGGGTCGCCGGCCCCGGCCCACGCGAGGCCCGGGGCGAGCGCCTGCGCGTAGACGCCCATCTCCTCGAGCTTGGTGTCGTCGCGGTAGCCGCCGGCGGTGCCGTTCGGCGACCAGTCGCCGCTCATCGGGTCGTCGCCCGCGCCCAGCCCGTACGCATAGGCGGCCTGACCGACGGCGATCGCCTGCACCGCGGCCTGGGTCGCCGCGTCGAGCTTGTCCCAGAGCAGGCGGGCGGCGAGGACGAAGTAGAGCTCGAACGTCGAGTCCCAGAAGAGCTGCCGCCCCCACCCGGAACCGCCGGCCAGCCTGTTCGTGGCGGCATAGTGCCGGATCGTGGCGACCGTGTGCGCGCGCAGGATCGTCTTCTCCACGCCGGCGAGCGCGGGGTCGTATTCCTCCATGCCGAGCACGACCGCGTTGCCGAGCACCGAGACGAAGCGGAAATCGGCGCCGCTGTATGCCCTGATCGAGGGATCCCACTGCTCCTCGACCCAGCGCGTGTGCAGGAGCAGCACCCGGCGATAGATCGCGGCCACCGGGCCGAGCGGCGTGGCGGCGGCTTGCGCGGGCACCCCGGGGAGGGCGACGAAAGCGCTGCTCAGCCCGGCCAGCGTGAGCAGTTGGCGGCGCGACAGCGGCAGCAAGAGGGACCTCCGAGGGGTGCGGATGCCCCGCAAAGCTTTCGCTCTACGCCCAAAGCCTGTCAAATCGGCGAGACGCCGAGCCGGCCCGCCGCACGAGCCGCGAAACGCCGGCGCCGGCCCGCCCCGCAAGCCGCGGAACGCCGGCGCCAGCTCGCCCCGCGAGCCGCGAAACGCCGGCGCCAGCTCGCCCCGCAAAGCGCGAAGCGCCGCCCCGCGAAGCACGGAAGCCGGACCGGGCAGGCCCGCCACAAGGCGGAACGGCCCGGACCGGCCCCGGCGCACCGGCGATCAGCAGCCGGTCACCGGATTCTCCGCGGCATACGTACGAACGTAGTCGAACGTCCCCGTCGCCCCCGCTGTGTTCATCGACACCAGCCCGAGCTTCAGCGGCCCGCCGCGCGGGAACGACCAGGCGCCGCCCCACTCCCACGTGACGCCGTCAGTGCTGGAAGCCATGCGCACGTCGTTGCTGTTCGTCGCCGCGTCGTAGTGGTAGGCCAGCCGGAGCCACTCGGTGGGCGTCGCCGGGCCGCCGAACATCGGGCCGGCGAACGTCGCCCCGGTCGAGACCCGGGTGTGCTCCTTCGTGAACTCGGTGGTCTGCTGGACGGCGGCCGGCCCGTACGTGGTCAGCGGCAGGACCGAGTGCACCAGCTTCACGAACTTGTCGTCCGTCTCGTAGAGCACCAGGCCGGCCTGCTGGTTGCCGCGCGTACCGTCGAAGGTCAGTTTGGTTTCGACCACGAAGTCGGTGGGCGGCACGTCGCGGGTCAGCACGGACGCCGAGTTGTCGCCGAGGTAGAGCTCCTTGGCCTGCGTCGGCCACACCAGCGAGCCGCCGGCCAGGGAGACCCCGGGGTCACCGCGCACCCAGGTCCAGCCGGCGCCGAGCGCGGAGCCGTCGAACTCGTCCGAGTACGCGGTGAGCTGCGCGCCCAGGCGAGGATCCGTCACCTTCTGCGTGACCGGGCGGTAGAGCGGCGCGGCCCCCAGGTTGTCCACGTCTGCCGCACCGGATTGGGAAACCGCCCCGATCCGGCCGGTCGAGTAGCCCGCCGGCACCGTCACGTCCACGCTCGCCACGGCGTCGTGCAGCCGGTCCGCCGACACTTCGACGTGCAGCTCCCGGCCCCGCTTCTCGGCGGCCACCGTGTGCCACGAGGCGTAGTCGAAGGTCGCGGGCAGCGCCGCCGTCGTCTGCTTGCCGCCCACCGACACGACCAGCCGCCGCGTCGAACTGTCCAGCCAGGCGGCGATCTGCTTCGACGACGACTGGTACGCGAGCACGATGCCGGCGGCGGTACCGCGCACGTCACCCTCGACCCGCACGTCCCCGGCGACGGCAGCGTCGCTCAGCACGGTCGAAGGCTTCGACGTGGCCAGGTGACCGTCCACGAGCGGCCAGTTCCGGCCGAAGCCGGCGGCCGAGGCGAAGGTGCTGCCGACCGTCCAGGTGGTGACCGGGGCTGTCTGCGGGGCCGCCGAGGGGCCGGCTCCCGCGTTCACGACGGGCCAGCCGCCGATCCAGTCGAGGCGGTCGATCAGCAGCGGCCGCCGGGTGAGGTTGAGGGTGGCGCCGTTCGCGCCGGTGATCGGGCCGAAGTCCGGGGCCGTCTCGGCGATGCCGTGGTAGACGAGCCAGTCCTGCCCGGCCAGGTCGGTGGTGATCGAGTTGTGCCCGGGGCCCACCCAGCCGTTGCCGCTGGCCGCGACGACGATGCCGTCCTTGCTGGTGTCGTCGAGCAGGTTCACGCCGCCGGGGCTGAGGAACGGGCCGGTCGGCGAGGTGGCCCGGCCGACCTTGGTCACGTACCCGCTGAAGGCACCGTCGCAGCAGCCGCCGTCGGAATAGAAAAGGTAGTAATAGCCGCCGCGGTGCACGACGAAGCCGCCCTCGGCCCGGCGCCCGCGCGCGATTGTCGTGACGGCGCCGGTGACGGCCGTGGCGTCCGCGTTCATCCGCGCCACGCAGATCGTGTCGTAACTGCCCCAGTAGAGATAGTGCGACCCGTCGGTGTCGGTGAACATCGCCTGGTCGATGGTGCCGCTGGGGCAGCCGCCACCGTTCGGCACGACCTGACCGCGGTCGGTCCACGGGCCGTCGGGGTTCGGGCTGGTGGCGAGCCCGATGCCGCCGACCGACAGCGAATAGGTGAGGTGGTACTCGCCGTCGAGATAGCGGATGTCCGGCGCCCATTGGCGGGCGGCGGCGGGCCACCACGCCGGCTTGGCGGTCAGGGCGAAGACATCCCCCTCGTACGTCCAATGGGTCAGATCCGTGGAGCTGAGGATCGGCAGAATGTGCTCACCCCGCTCCCCCGAGCTGTAGAAGATCGGGTTCGTGGTGCCGTAGGCGTACCACTTCCCGTCCTTGGCCTTGATCGTCGCCGGGTCGGGGAAGGTGTCGACGGTCCCGGCGCTGACCGGGTTGGTGTAGGTCGCGGCCTTCGGTGCGGCCGCGACGGGGCGGGACGGGGTGGCGGCCGTGAGGCCGGCCGTCACGAGGAGCAGGGACAGGAGAGCGGGGGTTTTACGCATCCGTGCGTGTCCTCCACAGCTATAGCGAAACCGTGCGGAATCCCGTGTTGCCTGTTGAGGAATCGGGGGTGTTCGACGAGCGGGCCGCATTGCGGTAGCGGTTGCAGTACGAGTCGTGGCACAGATAGGAGCCGCCGCGGATCACGCGGGCGGCGCCCAGGGACGGGCCTCGTGGATCGTCCACGGGAGACCTGCTGTAGTAATGCGGGGAGAACCAGTCGGCGCACCATTCCCAGACGTTGCCGACGGGCTGGAAAAGACCGAGACCGTTGGGGGCGTACGAGCGGACGGGCGCGGTGGTGAGCCAGCCGTCCTCGGCCGTGTTGTCCACCGGGAAATCGCCCTGCCAGATGTTGCAGGCCCAGTCGGCCGGCAGTTCGTCGCCCCACGGATAGCGCTTTCCGGCGAGGCCGCCGCGGGCCGCGCATTCCCATTCCGCCTCGGTGGGCAGGCGCCGGCCGGCCCACGTGCAGTAGGCCTGGGCGTCGTTCCAGCTGACGTGCACGACGGGGTGGTCGTCGCGGGCCGCCGACGAGGGGCCGTCGGGGTGTGCCCAGTCGGCGCCCTCGACGCCGAGCCACCAGGGCGTGCCGGCCAGCCGCCCGGCCACACGATCGGGATCGGACACGGCGAGGTGGAAGACGGCGGACCAGCCGAAGCGCTCGGCCTCGGTGCGGTAACCCGTCGCTTCGACGAAGGCCCGGAAGTCTTCGACGGTCACGGTGGTGACATCGATGGAGAAGCCCCGCAGCCGTACGGGATGCAGCGGCGTCTCGCCGTCGGGGCGCGCGCCGTCGCCCTGGGCGTCGCCCATCACGAAGGTCTGTCCGGGGACCGCCGCTTGACAGATGCCGTGGCGGCCCCCGGTCGGCAGGGCCGGCACGGGCAGCGCGGGGCGGTCCGCCGAGGGAGAGCAGCAGGCGCTCATCGCTGCCCCGGGTGCGGCTTGTCGAGCAGGCGGGCCTGTTCCCGCGCCAGGCGCCGGGCGAGGTCGTCGCGGATCGGCGCGTACGCCGGGTCGTGGTAGACGTTGCGCAGCTCGCGCGGGTCCTCGGCGAGGTCGTAGAGCTCCCACTCGCCGGGGTAGGTGAACGATCCGGTGCCGGCCAGGCCGAGCCCGTCGTTGTAGAAGTAGATCAGCTTGTAACGGTCGGTGCGGTAGCCGTAGTGCGCCGGCGCCTTGTGGAAGACGTCGTCGTGCTCCCAATAGCGGTAGTACATGCCGTCCACCGGCGGATCCGCGGGCGTGCCGAGCAGGTCGGGCCAGAAGCTGCGGCCCTGCATGCGAGGGTGCGGCTCGACACCGGCCGCCGCCAGGATCGTCTGCGCCCAGTCCACATTGGTGACGATGTCGGTGAACGGCTCGCCCGGTTCGACCACGCGCGGGTAGCTGAGGACGAGCGGCATGCGCAGCGATTCCTCGTACATGAACCGCTTGTCGAACCAGCCGTGGTCGCCGAGGAAGAAGCCCTGGTCGGAGGCGTACATGAGGAGCGTGTCGGCGAACTCGCCGCGCTCGCGGAGGCGGTCGGTGACGCGGCCGACACTCTCGTCGACGGCGGCCACGCAGCGCAGGTAGTCCTGCATGAAGCGCTGGTACTTCCAGAGCGCCTCGTCCTCGTACGACAGGCCGGGCGGCGGATCCTCCTTGAGATCCTCCCGGGTGAGGTGCTCGGCGATGCGCATGGCGGCGCGGCGTGCCGAGGAGCTCCGCGTCGCGTAGTCGTCGTCGAAGGTCGACGGCACCGGGATGTCGTGGTCGAACAGGTGCGCGTGCCGGGGGTGCGGGACCCAGGGCCGGTGCGGGGCCTTGTGGTAGAGCAGCAGGCACCACGGATCGTCGCCCTCCAGCGACGAGAGCCATCGCAGGGCCAGGTCGGTCAGCACGTCGGTCGTGTAGCCCGGCTCGATCCGCAGGCCGTCCTTCGACAGCAGCTGCGGATCGTTGTACTCGCCCTGGTCGATCAACACGTCCCAGTAGTCGAAGTGCTGCGGGTCGTGCCCCGGCCCCTCGCCCATGTGCCACTTGCCGACCATCGCCGTCCGATAGCCGGCCCGCTTCAGCAGCGACACGAACGTGGGCTGCGCCGCGTCGATCGGCGTCACGAGCGTGGTCACGCCGTTGACGTGGCTGTACGTTCCGGTCAGGATGCTGGCCCGGCTGGGCGAACACAGCGAGTTGGTCGCGAAACAGTTGTCGAAGCGGCGGCCCAGCGCCGCGATCTCGTCGATCCGCGGAGTCGAATTCACCACCGACCCGTACGCCGAAATCGCGTGCGCCGCGTGATCGTCCGTGAGGATCATCGCGATGTTGGGCCGCCGCTGTGCGCTCACTTGTAGGACGCCTCGTCGAGGCCGCTCTGCGTGGGATCGTGGTCGACCTCGCCGATCTCGTACATCGAGGTCATCCAGTGGTAGAACCGGTCGTCCCGCTCGACCAGCAGCCCGTACAAGCGCTTGAGCATCCGCCCCCGAACGGAAGCCATCTCGGGGTGCCGGTAGATGTTGATCAGCTCGTCCGGGTCGTTCTCCAGGTCGTACAGCTCGTTGGTCGAGTCGGGGTTGACCACGAGCTTGTAGCGGTCCTCGCGGAGCATGCGCTGCGGGTACGGGAAGTGGTGCCCGTGGAACTCGCCGACGATGTCCTGCTGCCACTCCGGGTGCTCGCCCCGGACCAGCGGCACGAGGCTGCGCGAGTCGACGGCCTGCTCGGTGGGGAGCCCCGCGAGGTCGAGGATCGTGGCCGTGCAGTCGAGCAGGCTCACGAACTCGCGGCGCACCTGCGGCTGCGCGCCGGGGATGCGGACGATGCCGGGCGTACGGTAGATGTCCTCGTACATGGCCGGGCCCTTGTCGTGCAGCCGGTGGGAGCCGGTGAACTCGCCGTGGTCGCACGTGAAGAAGACCGACGTCTCCTCGCGCAGGCCGAGCTCGTCGAGGGCGGCGAGGATCCGGCCGATCTGCTCGTCGATCAGCGTCACGTAGCCCCAGTAGACCGCGATGAGCTTGCGCGTCGTCTCGATCGGCATGGTGTCGAAGGTCCAGTGCGCGCTGTAGTTGCGCTGCACGGGCGGCTTGCCCTCGAACGTCTCGGCGATCGACTTGGGCAGCGGCACGGTCGACGGATCGACCATGTCGAAGTACTCGTCCGGCACGATGTAGGGCAGGTGCGGGCCGAAGAAGTGCGTGGACAGGTAGAACGGCTTGCCCTCGGCGGCGTACTTCCGCATCAGCTCGATGGTCCGGGTGGCCAGGTAGTACTCGAAGGTCGCCTCGACCGGCTGGTGCAGCCGGGCAGCGAGCAGGTTGCCCGGCCCGCCGTTCGGCAGCGTGCCGCGGATGCGGTCACTGATCTCGTACGGCGGGAGGTCATTGTCCTTCAGATAGGCCAGATAGTCCGGGGCGTCCACCGGGTTGTGCCATCCCGGCAGCTCCGGCCCGTCGAACCCGTAGTCCGCGTGGGACTTACGAGTGCCGGCGTGCCACTTGCCGACGAGCCCGGTGTTCCAGCCCCGCTCCCGCAGCGCCTCGGGGAAGGTGAACGTCCCGTCCGGCAGGTCCTCCTGGTAGCCGACGTTCCGCTCGTGGTTGGCCAGGACCTTGTGCCGGAAGGGTGCCTGCCCGGTGAGCAGGCTCGCCCGCGAGGGAGTGCAGATCGCGGTCGGCGTGTACCAGCGGTCGAAGCGGGTGCCGGTGGCCGCCAGCTCGTCCAGGTGCGGGGTGCGGGCGAGCGGATTCCCGTACGCCCCCAGGGTGTCCGCCCGATGCTGGTCGGTCATGAGGAACAGCACATTCATGCGGCAGCCTTGGTAAAGAGGTCACCCAAGTAGTAGGACTTCGGATCGGGGTTCTCGGTCAGCTTCTTGGCACCGACAAAGTAATCGCCCATCCCCTTGAGCCACTTGTCGATCGTGCCGTCGGACGTGTAGCCGTCGAGCGTCTTCGAGTCGAGCATCTCGCTGTTGGCGGCGTCCGCCTCGACCGCGGCCTCGTCCTGCTTGAGCATCGCCGCGACCAGCTTGACCGTGGCGTCGCTGTTGGCCTTGCGGTAGTCCATCGCCTCGCGCAGCACCTTGAGCACCTTGGTGGTCTTGTCGGTGTCCTTGGCGGCGTCGTTGGACGAGACGAACGCGGTCGGGAACGACACGGTGTCCGCGAAGTCGGCGTCCTTGGCCAGCTCGACCAGGTCGGGCTTCTTGGCCTTGATGGTGTTGAGCAGCGGGTACCAGATGCCGGCGGCGTCGATCTGGCCCGAGCCGAAGGCCGTGACGATGGTCGCGGCCTCCATCGGCACGCGCTGGATGTCGTCGTTGGTGAGCCCGGCCTTCTGCAGCGCCAGCGTGAGGATCATGTCGCCGGAGGTGCCCTCGGGGACGCCGACCTTCTTGCCCTTGAGCTGTGCCAGGTCGGTGATGCCGGCCTGCGCGATCACCCGGTCGGCGTTGCCCAGCGAGTTGAGCGACACGATCTTCGCCTTGCCGGAGGCGGGCAGCCACACCGCGCCCGGGCCGATGTAGCCGAAGTCGAGGTCGCCCGCGTTGAGCGCGGTGACCTGCAGCGGGCCGTTGGTGAACACCTTGGTGCTGACCTCGAGGCCGTGCTTCTCCCACAGCTTCTGGTCGTTCGCCACGGCGAGCAGGCTCGTGCCGTTGTAGTCGCCGATGTAGCCGAAGTTGACCTTCGTCGTGCCTCCGCCGCCGGAGGCAGCGGAGTCGTCGTTGCCGCAGGCCGCCAGCGTCAGCGCGGCCGCGGCACCGAAAATCAAAGAACGTCGCTTCATGCGGGGGTCTCCTGGTGGTAGACGGCATTCCACACGCGGTTGCGCAGGGCCGTGAAGGCGGGGCTGAGCCGCAGCTCGTCGTTGCGGGGGTAGGGCAGATCGACGTCGATGATCTCGACGATGCGGCCGGGGCGGGCCGCCATCACGACGACCCGGTTGGCCAGGAAGACGGCCTCGTCGACGTCGTGGGTGATGAAGACGACCGTGCGCTTCTCCTGGCTCCACGTGGCGAGGAGCTGGTCCTGCAGCCGGACGCGGGTGAGGGCGTCGACCGCGCCGAACGGCTCGTCCATGAGCAGGATCGAGGGGTTCACGGCGTACGCGCGGGCGATGGCGACGCGCTGCTTCATGCCGCCGGAGAGCGTCTTGGGCAGGGCGTCGGCGAACTGCGTCAGCCCCACGAGGTCGATGAAGTGGTCGGCGATGCGGCGCCGCTCGTCGCGCCCCACGCCCTTGGTCCTGAGGCCGAACTCCACGTTCTTGCGGACGGTCAGCCAGGGGAAGAGCGCGTACTGCTGGAAGATGACGCCGCGCTCCGGGCCGGGACCCTTGATGGCCTTGCCGTCGAGCAGGGCCCGGCCGCTGGTCGGCTCCTCGAGGCCGGCGAGGATGTTCATGAGCGTGGTCTTGCCGCAGCCGGACGGGCCGACGACGGTGACGAACTCGTTGTCCGCCAGCTCCAGCGACACGTCGCCGAGGGCGGTGAACGTCTCGCCCTGGAGCGGGAAGGTCTTGTGGACCCGGTCGATGGTGATCATCGGCGTTCCTGCCATCCGGTGAGCTTCGCCTCGGCGAACAGGAGGATCCGGTCCATCAGCAGGCCGAGGATGCCGATGGTGATCAGCCCGACGAAGATGGTCGGGAGGTCGTAGTAGAGCTGGGCGCTCTGCATCCGGTAGCCGAGGCCCTCCTGGGCGGCGATCAGCTCGGCGGCGACCAGGGTGGCCCACGAGGAGCCCAGGCCCACCCGCATGCCGACGAGGATGAAGGGCGTGGAGGCGGGCACGACGACCCGGGCGAAGATGACCCGGTCGTTCGCGCCGAGCACGCGGGCGGCGTTGATGAGGGTCCGGTCGACGTTGACCACGCCCTGGAAGGTCGAGATCACGCAGGCCAGGAAGGAGGCCAGGAAGATGACGAAGATCTTCGGGGTCTCCTCGATGCCCATCAGGACCACGGCCAGCGGGATGATCGCGAGCGGCGGGATCGTGCGGAAGAACTGCACCCACGGCTCGACCAGGCCGCGCACCCAGCCGTACCAGCCCATGCCGAAGCCGACCGGGATCGCCAGGGCGACCCCCAGGACGAACCCGACGAGTACGCGGCGCAGGCTCGCGCCGATGTCGGTGATGAGCGTCCCGTCGGCGATCAGCTCGCCGTAGCGCTTCAGCACCTCGGGCGGCGCCGGGATGTCGAAGCCGGCCAGCGACAGCGCCCACCAGACGCCGATGCCCAGCACCACGGAGACGGCGTTGAGCAGCAGCATGCGGCCGCCGCGGCCCCCTCGCCGGGCCCGGGGCGGGTCCTGCGTCCGCGCCGGAGCGGGGTTCTCGACCAGTGTCATGCCTTGCTCCCTGCGGGGTCGGGGTAGCCCGCGAGCAGCGGGGACTGCCGGTAGAGGGCGGCGATCGCGCCGCGGGCACCGTCATCGTCGCCCAGCCGGGCCGCCCGGATGCGCGGTCCGGCGGCCAGGTCAGCCTCGATCAGCTCACGGGTACGGGTGACGATGCCCGGCGCCGCGGCGACGAGCCGGCCGCCGATGACGATCTCCTCGGGGTCCAGCAGCAGCGCCGCCCCGGCCAGGGCCCGGCTCACCGCCTCGGCCGCGCGCTCGATCGCCGCGGCGGCGACGGGCTCGCCCGCGTCCAGGGCCACGGCCAGGTCCTCGATCGCGGCGAGCCGGGCCGCGCGCAGCACCGCCGGGACCGAGGCGACCGTCTCCAGGCAGCCGCGCCGGCCGCAGCGGCAGACGTCGCCGGCGCTGTCGGTGAGGAGGTGGCCGAACTCGCCGGCGCCGCCGTGCCGGCCGGCCACCAGCCGCCCGCCGACCACCAGGCCGCCGCCGATGCCGTCGGAGAGCCGGACGTAGAGCAGGTCGCGGGCCTCGTCGCCCTCGGTCATCGCCTCGGCGAGCGCCGCGAAGCGGGTGTTGTTGTCCACGGTCACCGGGGCGGAGAAGCGGGCGCCGAAGGAGGCGAGCACCTCCTCGCGCACCTCGGTGGCGGGCCGGGGACCGGCGACGCCCACCCCGACGCCCTGCAGCGCGCGGAACGTGACGCCGGACTCCCGGCTCACCCGGTCGATCAGGGCGAAGGCGGCGGCCAGGCGGTCGGACCAGGGCGTCTCGGCGGCGTACGAGCTGTGGCCCTGGGCGATGATCTCGTGCGCGGCGTCGGCCACGGCGACCCGGACCCGGTTGTGCCCGAGGTCGACGCCGAGGAACTGGCCGGAGTGCGGGTCGAGGGCGAGCAGCTCGGCGGGGCGGCCGCTGCCGGTGCGTACCCCGGCATCGGTGTTGACCTTGACTATCGCGCCCCGGGCGAGCAGCTCGCCGGTGATCTCCGACAGCGTGGTGCGGGACAGTCCGACGTGCGTGGCGATCTGGGCCCGGCTCAGCGCGCCGCGCTCGCGCAGCAGGGACAGGACACGCTCCTCGTGAGCGCGCCTGACCAGCGCATGGACGCCTTCGGTTACGGGCACGTGACGAAGGTAGAACCGGCCGAATTTTTCCGTCAACGGTCCGGCAGAATTATTCTCTACCTCACAGGTGGGAGAAGCATGCTCGGGCGGTGCGGCGCCGCCGGGCGAACGGGTCGCCGGCGCGCACGACTGCCAACTTTCCCGCGACTTGGTTCCGGAACCAGGATTACTTGCTTGTTAACAGATGCATCGAAGAGACTGGCTGCACCGTCCCCCGGTCCGTTCCCACGGAGCGCCGGCCAGCGTCCCCATGGCCGGCGCTCCGCCATGTCCAGGGACCACCTGTCCCCGGATATGTGAACACTTCCTGCGGGGCGGTCCCGCGAGTCACCCTGGAGCCATGACCGATCGCGCCCAGCTCGCCGACTTCCTGCGTACGCGAAGGGAAGTGCTGCAGCCGGAAGACGTCGGCCTGCCGCGCGGCCCACGCCGGCGCACCGGGGGCCTGCGGCGTGAGGAGGTCGCCGCACTCAGCGGCATGTCGGCCGACTACTACGGCCGCATCGAGCAGCAGCGCGGCCCGCTGCCGTCCGAGCAGATGCTGGCCGCGATCTCCCGGGGCCTGCGGCTCTCCCTCGACGAGCGGGACCACTTGTTCCGGCTCGCCGGGCACGCGACGCCGCGCCGCACGGTGCACACCGAGCACGTCGGGCCCGGCCTCATGCGCATCCTGGACCGGCTGGCCGACACCCCGGCGCAGGTGCTGAGCGGGCTCGGCGAGACGCTGCTGCAGACCCGGCCCGCGGTCGGGCTGCTCGGCGACGACCTGCGCTGGACCGGCCTCGACAGGGCGATGGTGCACCGCTGGTACACGGATCCGACGTCCCGGGTCATCTATCCCGAGGAGGATCACGGCCTGCACGGGCGCACCTTCACGGCGCAGCTGCGGATCGCCTACGCCCGCGACGGCAAGACCTCCCGGGCGGCCGAGATCGTGGAGTCCCTGCTGGCCGCCAGCGCCGATTTCCGTACGGAATGGGCCCGTCACGAGGTCAGCGAGGCGCACCTCGACGCCAAGCGGATCGCCCACCCGGAGCTCGGCATCCTCCACGTCAACTGCCAGACGATGATCGACCCGGGCTCGGCGCAGGTGCTGCTGGTCTTCACCGCCGCCCCCGGGACCGAGAGCTACGAGAAGCTGCAGCTGCTCTCGGTCATCGGGGACCAGCGGATCTGACTCATTTGGCGGAGCCGGGCTCGGCCATCTTCTCGTGCATCTTGGCCTTGAGAGCGTCCGGCATGACCTTGGAGGCCGCGCCCTGGACCTTGGTCTTCACCGAGCCGGCGACGACCTTCTCCTCGCCCTTCATCAGCGCCTCGAAGCCCTGCTTCGCCACGACCGCCGGGTCGTCCTTCTTGCCCGCGCCGACGTTGGTGTCGTCCATGTCCGCGCGGTGGAAGAAGTTGGTGTCCGTGGGCCCGGGCATCAGCGCGGTCACCGTGACGCCGGTGTCCTTGAGCTCGGCGCGTACGCCCTCGGCGAAGGACTGCACGAACGACTTCGACGCGTTGTAGACCGCCTGGTAGGTGCCGGGCATCATCGAGGCGATCGACGAGGTGAAGAGCACCTTGCCGCCGCCCTGCTCGATGAGGTCGGGCAGCACCCGCTTGGCGAGGTGCACGGTCGAGGTGACGTTGACGTCGATGACGTTCAGCTCGTCCTCGAGGTTGGTGTCGCGGGCGAAGTCGCCGCCGATGCCCCGGCCGGCGTTGATGGCGATCGCGGCGACGGGCCGGCCGGTCGCCTTGATCTCGGCGTACAGGTGCTCCACGCCGTCGAAGGTGGCCAGGTCCGTCCGGACCGCGGTCACCTGGTTCTGGCCGTCGCGCCGCAGGTCCACCGCGGCCTGGTCGATGCCGTCGTCCTCGGCCGCGATGAGCAGGTCGTATCCGTTCTCAACGAACTGACGGGCCAGCTCGTAGCCGATGCCGCTGGAGGCACCGGTGACCACGGCGAGCTCGCGTCCGGTGGGTGTCGTTGTCATGCCCCCGGGGTGCCCCGAAGGCTGCCCGCTAATCACGCTCGGCAAGGCATATGTGGTCGCGCGCCGGGCACCAGATCGACTGACGACGACCGGAGGAAACCATGCGCGCACTGACCTGGCAGGGCACCTCGAAGGTGTCCGTGGAGGACGTCCCGGACCCCAAGATCGAGGAGCCGACGGACGCGATCATCAAGATCACGTCGACCGCGATCTGCGGTTCCGACCTGCACCTCTACGACGTGCTCGGCGCGTACCTGGACAAGGGCGACGTGCTCGGCCACGAGCCGATGGGCATCGTCGAGGAGGTCGGGCCCGAGGTCACCCACATCCGCCCGGGCGACCGGGTGGTCATCCCCTTCAACATCTCCTGCGGGCACTGCTTCTACTGCCGCAAGGGCTACTACGCCCAGTGCGAGACCACGCAGAACAAGGATCAGCAGAAGGGCGCCTCGCTCTTCGGCTACACCAAGCTGTACGGGCAGGTGCCCGGCGGCCAGGCGGAGTACCTGCGCGTGCCGCAGGCGCACTTCGGGCCGATCCGGGTGCCGAACGGCCTGCCGGACGAGCGGTTCCTCTTCCTCTCCGACGTGCTGACCACCTCGTGGCAGGCCGCGAAGTGGGCCGACATCGAGCCGGGCGGCACGGTCTTCGTGACGGGCCTGGGCCCGATCGGGCAGATGACGGCCCGCATCGCGCGGCACCTCGGCGCGGAGCGGGTCATCGCCGTCGACAACGTGCCCGAGCGCCTCGCCATGGCGCAGCGGCACGGCGTCGAGACGCTCAACTTCGACGAGGTCGACGACGTGGTCGGCGCGGTGCTGGACCTGACGAACGGCCGGGGCGCGGACAGCGTGGTCGAGGCGGTCGGCATGGAGGCGCACGGCACGCCGTTCCAGGAGTTCGCCCAGCGGGCGGCCGGGCTGCTGCCCGACGCGGTGGCGCGCAAGGCGATCGACAAGGCCGGCATCGACCGGATGGCCGCGCTGCGCACGTGCTTCGCCGCGGTCCGGCGCGCCGGCACGGTCTCGATCATCGGCGTGTACGGCGGCCAGGCCGACCCGATGCCGATGATGGACCTCTTCGACAAGGGCATCACCATGCGCATGGGCCAGGCGCACGTCAAGCACTGGGTGGACGACATCATGCCCCTGCTCACCGGCGACGGCGACCCGCTCGGGGTGGACGACCTGGTCACGCACCGGGTGCCGCTCGAGGAGGCGCCGCAGGCGTACGACATGTTCAAGAACAAGGAGGACGGCTGCATCAAGGTGGTCCTCAAGCCGTGATCAGGTTCTTCGGCGGGCGGCGCTTACGGCTCGCCCGCCGGGGGCACACTGGGCGCCATGTTTGTGATCCGTGAGAAGTTCTTCTCCATCGGCGACGACTTCGACGTGCTCGACGAGAACGGCACCAAGCTCTACCGGGTGGACGGCAAGGTCTTCAGCGTCCGCAACCGGGTCGTCATCGAGGACGCGGCCGGCAACGAGGTCGCCAGCGTCCACCGGCAGCTGGTGGCGCTGCGCCCGACCTACGAGATCCGGATCGGCGGCGAGAAGGCGGCCGAGGTGCGCAAGAAGCTCCTCACGCCGTTCCGGGACAAGTTCACCATCGACGTCCCCGGGCCCGACGACCTGACGATGAAGGGCGACCTGCTCGACCACGAGTACGTCATCGAGCTGGGCGGCGAGGAGGTGGCCGCGGTGTCGAAGCGCTGGCTGTCGATCCGCGACACCTATGCCGTCCAGGTCACGGCGAACGTGGAGCCGCTGCTCATCATCGGCAGCGTGCTGGCCCTGGACCTCGCCCTGGACCGCGAGGAGAAGAAGAAGGAGGACAAGGAGAAGGACGACTGAGCCGTGGTGATCACCACAGGTCACCCGTCCGTGCGGGGACCACTCGCGGTCAAACCGGGGCAAAACACGTGATAATGCGATGTATTCGCACCGCTACATAACGTGACTCATACTTTCGGCTAGTCATGGCTCGACCGCTCGGATAAGGTCGTCGTAACCGAACGGCCAAGCGTGCCCGGATGACGGTGGTCCCATCGATCGCCGTCGACCGGGAAGCCGATAGTTGACACCCCGCCCGACTCGGGTCCGGCTGCCGCCGGACCGGCTCTCCGGACAGGTGCCAGGGAGGACCACGGAATGACTGTCACCCAGTCGACCGCCACGACCACGTCGACCGACTCCTCGACGAGGATCGGCGAGGCGCCCGCGGACAGCGCCTCCGACCTGCTCAACGCGATGGCCGCGATGCCGGCCGGGCACCCGTCGCGCG
>NZ_JAUQWH010000004.1 GCF_030757795.1 Actinoplanes oryzae | reverse complement strand
CGGTGCGGTGCGGTGCGGTGCGGTGCGGTGCGGTGCGGTGCGGTTCAGTCGTCGATGGTGCAGATGGTGGTGCCGGCGGTGATGGTCGCGCCCACCTCGGCGGACAGGCCGTGGACGACGCCGGCGCGGTGGGCGTGGAGGGGCTGCTCCATTTTCATGGCTTCGACGACCACGATGACGTCGCCCTCGGCCACGGTGTCGCCGTCGGCGGCGGCCACCTTGACGATGGTGCCCTGCATCGGGGCGGTGAGGGCGGCGGCGCTCGCGGTCGAGGCGGCGGCTGCCTTGGTGCCCGTGCGGCGGGACTTGGGTCGGGCGGGGGCGCCGGCCGGTCCACTCCCGGAGGTCAGGCCGGCCGGGAGGCGCACCTCCAGGCGCTTGCCGCCGACCTCGACCACCACCGTCTCGCGCTCGGGGGCCTCGGGCGCCGGGGTGGCCGCCGCGGTGAAGGCGGGGACGCCGCCCTCCCACTCGGTCTCGATCCAGCGCGTGTGGACGGTGAACGGCTCAGCGGTGAAGGCCGGGTCGCGCACGACGAGGCGGTGGAAGGGCAGGACGGTGGCGATGCCCTCGATGATCGTCTCGTCGAGGACGCGGCGCGCCCGCTCGAGGGCCTCGGCGCGGGTGGCGCCGGTGACAATGATCTTGGCCAGCATCGAGTCGAAGTTGCCGCCGACGACGCTGCCCGTCTCCACGCCCGCGTCGACCCGGACGCCGGGGCCGGAAGGCCAGGTCAGCGCCGTGACCGTGCCGGGTGCCGGGAGGAAGTTGCGGCCGGCGTCCTCGCCGTTGATGCGGAACTCGATGGCGTGACCGCGGGGCTGCGGGTCCTCGGTCAGGGCGAGGGGCTCGCCCGCGGCGATGCGGAACTGCTCGCGCACCAGGTCGAGGCCGGCGGTCTCCTCGCTGACCGGATGCTCCACCTGCAGGCGCGTGTTCACCTCGAGGAACGAGATCGTGCCGTCCTGGCCGACGAGATATTCGACCGTGCCGGCGCCGTGATAGCCGGCGCCGCGGCAGATGGCCTTGGCGCTCTCGTGGATGCGGGCGCGCTGCTCGTCGGTCAGGAAGGGCGCGGGGGCCTCCTCGACGAGCTTCTGGTGGCGGCGCTGCAGGGAACAGTCGCGGGTGCCGACCACGATGACGTTGCCGTGGGTGTCGGCCAGGACCTGCGCCTCGACGTGGCGCGGGCGGTCGAGATAACGCTCCACGAAGCACTCGCCGCGCCCGAACGCCGCGACCGCCTCGCGCGTGGCCGACTCGAACAGGGCGGGGATCTCCTCGAGCGTGCGGGCGACCTTGAGGCCGCGGCCGCCGCCACCGAAGGCCGCCTTGATCGCCACAGGGAGGCCGTGCTCCCGCGCGAAGGCGACGATCTCGTCCGCGTCGGCGGCCGGCTCGGCCGTGCCCGGGACCAGGGGCGCCCCGGCGCGCTGGGCGATGTGCCGGGCCGTGACCTTGTCGCCGAGGTCGCGGATCGCCGCCGGCGTCGGGCCGATCCAGGTCAGGCCGGCGTCGAGCACGGCCTGGGCGAAGTCGGCATTCTCACTGAGGAAGCCGTATCCGGGGTGGACGGCGTCGGCGCCGCTGCGGGCCGCGACGTCGAGCAGCTTGTCGATGCGCAGATAGGTGTCGGCGGCCGTCTCGCCGTCGAGCGCCCACGCCTCGTCGGCCAGACGCGCGGGCGGCGCGTCACGGTCGCTGTCGGCATAGACGGCGACGCTGGTCAGCCCCGCGTCCCGGCAGGCCCGGATGACGCGGACGGCGATCTCACCACGGTTGGCGATCAATACCTTGCGCACGGCCTGAGCTTAACGGCACCCCCCGACAAAAGCGCGCGGACGACCTATGCTGCGCACGAGCGCGCCGACTACGGGGAGCGACATGATCGAGACAAGAGGACTGCGCAAGACGTTCAGCACGAGACAGGGCCGGGAGAAGAAGACCGTCGAGGCCGTACGCGGCGTCGATCTCACCGTCGACGAGGGCGAGATCTTCGGCTTCCTGGGCCCCAACGGCGCCGGCAAGACCACGACGCTGCGGATGCTCGCCACGCTCATCGAGCCGGACGGGGGTGACGCCGTCATCGCGGGCATCGACCTGCGCAGGGACCCCGGCGAGGTGCGGCGCCGCATCGGGTACGTGGCCCAGGGCGGCAGCACCCAGGACGAGTCCATCGCGCGGGAGGAGCTGGTGCTCCAGGCGCGGCTCTACGGCGCGTCGAAGGCGGAGGCGGTCGAGCGCACCGCCCGTACGCTGGAAGCCTTTCAATTGACCGAATTCGCCGACCGCAAGTGCAAGACCTACTCCGGCGGCCAGCGACGGCGGGTCGACATCGCGCTGGGCATCATCCACGAGCCGCGGGTGGTCTTCCTCGACGAGCCGACCACCGGCCTCGACCCGCAGAGCCGCGCCCACATGTGGGAGGAGATCCGCCGCCTGCGCGCCGACGGCATGACGGTGTTCATCACCACGCACTATCTGGAGGAGGCCGACGCGCTCTGCGACCGCGTCTCCATCATGGATCATGGAGACCTGGTCGCCTCCGGTACGCCGGCCGCCCTCAAACGGGAGATCTCCGGCGACGTGGTCACCATCGGAGCGCCGTCGCCCGCGCGCGCCGCCGAGGCCCTGGGCTCGGCCGGCTTCGTGCGCAAGCTGGAGACTCAGGACGACGGCATCCGCCTGTACGTCGACGACGCCGCGACCGCGATCCCGCAGGTGCTCCGGTCGCTCGACGCCGCCGGGGTCGAACTCAGCAAGGTGGAGCTGCACCGCCCGAGCCTGGACGACGTGTTCCTGATCAAGACCGGTCGATCGCTGCGGGAGAGCTGAGCCGTGAAACTGCTGCGCGACACCCATCTGATCTTCTGGCACCAGCTGCGCGCCCTGCTGCGCAACCCGGTGTGGATAGCCGTCGGCGTCTTCCAGCCGGTGATGTATCTGCTGCTCTTCGCGCCGCTGCTCAAGCCCGCCCTCGGGGTGCGGACCAATGCCGAGGCGTACGAGATCTTCGTCCCGGGCCTGCTCGTGCTCCTCGCCATCTTCGGCGGACTGTTCCAGGGCTTCGGGCTCATCGCCGAACTGCGCGCCGGCGTCATCGAGCGGTCCCGCGTCACACCGGTGAGCCGCCTCGCGCTGTTGCTGGGGCGGTCGCTGCGGGACACGGTGTCACTGCTCGCCCAAGCGGTCATCATCACGCTGCTGGCGTTGGTGTTCGACCTGCGGGTGTTCCTGGGCAATCTGCTGCTGGCGTACCTGATGCTGGCGCTGATCTCGCTCATGACGTCGGCCGTGTCGTACGGGGTGGCGCTGGCCGTCAAGACCGAGGACGTCCTGGCGCCGCTGATGAACACGGTCGCCCAGCCTGTGCTGCTGTTGTCCGGGATCCTGTTGCCGCTGACCTTCGCGCCCGGCTGGCTGCAGGGGATCGCGGACTGGAACCCGTTCTCGTGGGCGGTCGACGGGGTGCGGGCGTTGTTCCGGGGCGATCTCGGGGCGCCGGCGGTGTGGCAGGGCTTGCTGATCATGGCTGTGCTGGCGGTGGCGGCTGTGGTGTGGGCTGCTCGGTTGTTCGCTCGCAGTGTGCGCTGATTCCGTGCTCTCGCCGAGTGCGCCGATTCCCTCCTCTACGGAGTGCGCTGGTTTCCTCTCCTTACGGAGTGCGCTGGGCGTCCGATGGGGCGGGGCTGCCGGCGAGGGCTACGCGGGTGGTCTGTGCGCGGCGGGCCACGAGGGCGACGGCGGCCGCGGTCAGGGCGGCAACGGCCAGGGCGAGCAGGGCCGGCGCCGGGCGGGCGGCCACGAGGAGTGCCACGTCGGCGAGGGCGACGAGCATCCACAGGGCCAGGGTCGGCTTGCGTCCGGGTCGGCGGATCATGGGGCACCTCCATCCGTGGTGACCGATCAATACCCCGTGGACGGTCACCCCATGCGGAAGGAGGATCACATCGGTTTGAACCCGTCGTAGATGACCTGAAGATCCTTCTTCGCGGCGTCCCAGTCGTCGGGCGACACGTACCAGTTGATGCTGAACGCCCGCTTCGGCCCGGTGATGAAGTTGCGCTTGACCGCGTGCTGCCGGTTCCCGGTCGACGTCGTGTAGAAAAACTCCCAGTCGGCCGCCGACGTGGCGATCGGGTACTTCACCGCGGCAAGCTTGACCAGCTGATACTGGCTGTAGTCCTTGTGCCGCTCCTGCTCCTGCCAGTCCTTGAGCGCGTCCGGCTTCGGATTGTCCGTCTGCGCGATGATCAGGAGCCGGTTGTCGTACTGGAAGTAGATTTCGCCACCGCCGCGCGGGTCCCCGCTGACGCCCTTCGGGAGCGGCACGGAGAAGCCGGTGCTCGCGCCCCCGTACATCTGCCAGCCCGCCGGCAGCTTGAATCCCGCCGGCGCAGGGCTGCTGGCGGGCGCGCTGCTCACGGGCGCTGCGGCTGCCGCACTCGACGCGGGCGCGGAGCTGCTGCTCTTCTGCCCGCCCGCGGCCGGCTGCTGCTGTTGCGGGGCGGCGCTGGAGACGGGCGCCTTGGCACCCGTACCGGCGGCGTTGTCGTCGTCGTCCCCGAAGAGCTGGGGGATGACAAGAACCAGAAGCAGCAGGAGTACGGCCAGAATCCCGATCCCGATCGCCGTCTGCCGACGCGTCAGCGTGACCCCGAAAACCGTCAACCCGCGCCGCCCGGCCGACGGCTCGCGCAGATTCATCGGCTGCCAGGCCGGCCTGTTCGGCGGCGCCAGCCCCGGCGCCCCCGAGATCGGCCGGGTGGCGTTCGGCAGCTTGCTGGTCGCATTGGGCGCATCATCCCGCCCGCCGAACCCGCCCGCACCCAGCCCCGCCGCCGCGATGTTCCGCCGCGGCGGCCGCGTCCCGGCGATCTTGGTCGTCTTGGCGCCGGAATCGGTGGCCTTGCCGGCGTCCGCCCCGGGGGTCTTGGCGGCGGTGTCGGCCTCGGCCTCAATGCCGGTGGCCTTGGCGGTGTCGGCCCCGGGCTCGGTGCCGGCGGCCTTGGCGCTGCTTCCCGGCCCGGTGCTGGTGCCGGTGGGCTTGCCGCCGGATCCTGACCCGGGGCTCGCGGGCTTCGAGTCGATCCCGGACTCGAGACTGGTGGGCGTGCCAGTGCCAGTGCCAGTGCCGGTGGGCGTGCCAGTGCCAGTGCCGGTGGGCTTGCCGGGGCTGGGCTCGGTGCTGGTGGGCTTGGCGGCCGCGGCCGCGGGCTCAAGGCTCGTGGCGATGGCGCCCGCCGGCTTGCTGCTTACGGGCTCCGCGTCCGGGAGCGTGGAACTCGCGGCAACGGCGGCCGCCGGCTTGCTGCTCGTGGGCTCGATGCTCGCGGACTTGCTCGGGGGCTCGATGCTCGCGGGCTTGGTGGTCGCGGACTCGCTGCTCGTGGACCCGGTGTCCGCCGGCTCGCCGCTCGTCGGCTTGGTGACCGCGGGCGTGTCGCCGGCCTGCACGGCGTCGGTGGACGTGCCGGTGCTGGGCTCGGCGTCGGCGGGCGTGCTGCTTGTCGGCGTGCTTTCCGCCGCAGTGGCCGTCGCCGACGGGCGGCCGGCCTGCTCGGCATCGGTCGGCGTGTCGCTTGCCTGCTTGTCGTCCGTAGCGGCCGCGCTGGTCCCGGCGTCTGCGGATGCGGAGTCGCCCATCTTGTTGTCGGGCGTGCTCTTCGCAGCTGCCGAGGTGTCGACCGATCCGCTGTCTTCGCGCGTGTCGCTGGTCTGACTGCTGTCGGTGGACGCCGGACTTGCGACGCTTCCGGGCTCACCGTCCGCCGTAGCCGCGCCGGCCGAGGAGATGTCCTCGGGCCCGCTGCCGGCTTCAGCATCGGAGGCAGGCACCTCGGCGGCAGCGGGCGTGCCCTTGTCGCTCGCGCCCGCGGCGACATCCGGTGCATCCGCGGTCTCGGAGGACTCGCCGGTCGTAGCTCCCGCGCTGTTTGCCGTGGTCCCGCCGCTTGCGTCGCCGGCCTCGGCTGCGGGCGTGGCTTCCGCCCCGACTCCGGCCGACTTCTCCGGAACGCTCGAAGCCGTCGCCTTCTCGGCCGTCGCCTTCTCGGCCGTCGCTTTCTCGGCCGTTGCCTTCTCGGCCGTCGCCGCGGTGGCGGACGTCGACTCGGCAATCGAGGAAGCAGCACCCGCCGCGACATCGGCTTCGGCGGGAGTGCTTGGGCTGTCGTCCTTCTGGTTCGGCTGCGCCGGGATTGCGCCCTTGGCGTCGTTTTCCGCCGCAGCATCCTCTGCTGCGTCGGCAGTCTCCGCCGGAGCGTTTTCTGTGGCCGTCGCCGGGGCCGCCGAGTTCTCCGGGGCGTTTTCCGTGGCCGTCGCCGAGGTCGCGGGGGCCGTCGGAGGGGCAGAGACCTCGGGGGCCGCCGTGGGGGCGGGCGTCGCAGGCGTGGGGGCCGGCTCGGCGACGGGTGCCGCTGCTTCGGCGGCCGGCGGCTTCTTCGACTTCGCGGAGGTCAGGTCGGTCGTGGTGGCCGCGGCGGGCTTGCGGGAAGCCGGCTGCACCCGCGTCTCGGCTGCCGGGCCGGGCTGGATGCGGGTCTCGGCTGCCGGGTTGGGCTGAACGCGGGTCTCCGCCGCCGGGTTGGGCTGAACGCGGGTCTCCGCCGCCGGGGCGGACTGGACGCGGGTCTCGGCCGCCGGGTTGGGGTGGACGCGGGTCTCGGCTGCCGCGTCGGTTGCGGGGGTGGCCGGGGCGCCGGGCACCGGGAAGTGCGCTCCGGTCCGCTGGCGCAGGGCCGCTGCCACCTCGTCGGCGGTGAACGAGCCCAGGCCGCCGCCCGCCCCGCGCATGGTCGCGTCGAGGGCGGGGTTGTGCGGGGTGTCGGCGGAGGGGCGCTTCGTCCTCTCGGGGCCGATCGGGGGGACCGGCGGCGAGTCGAGGCGGGTGGCGTCGAGCGGGGGCTTGGGGCCGTCGATGCGGGTCGGCGTGTCGGCCGGGCGGGGCGTGCGGCCCACCGCGGCCTTGCCGGGCGCGAAGACCGGACGATCCTGCGGGTGGCCCGGCGCCGGCTGCGGCGTGCCGGCCCGGCCCTGTGCGGGATTGGCGCCGGGGGTCCCCGGACGGTTCGCCCCGGGGGTGACCGGGGGGTTCGCGCCGGGGGTGCCCGGGCGGTTCGGGGCGGGCTGCGCGCCGGGGGTGCCCGGGCGCTGCTGGGCCGGGTTGGCGGGCGTGGCGGCACGGCCCTGGAGCGGGTTGGCCGGGCGGCCCGGAGCCGTGCCGGGAGTCACCGGGGATCGACCCGCGGGCGTGGCACCGGGGCGGCCGGGCGGCGTCGTGCCGGGGGCCCCGGGCTGCGTACCCGGAATGGGGGTGCGGCCCTGCACGGCGGGTGGGCGGCTCTGCGCGGCCGGGGGGAGCTGCTGGCCGGGCTGGCGCCCCTGGGCTGCGGGCGGGTGACCCTGGTCGGCGGGCGGGCGGCCCTGGGTGACGGGCGGGCGCGGGCCGGGGACGACCGGGGCGCTCGCCGAGATGCCGGGGACGATCGGCGGACGCTCGCGGCCCACGCCCGGGCGGCGCATGGTCGGGCTCATCGGGAAGCTGAGCTTCGAACGGCGGCCGGCGGCGCGGAGCAGCAACCGCTCGGCCTCTTCGGCGTTGATGCGGTGCGCGGGGTCCTTGCGCAGCAGGCCGTTGAGGACGGGCTTGAGCGGCCCGGCGTTGCGGGCGGGCGGCGGGTTCTCCGTGGCGAGGGCGGCCAGGGTCGCGATCGCGGACGGGCGGGCGAAGGGCGAGGCGCCTTCCACCGCGGCATAGAGGGTGGCGCCGAGGGACCAGAGGTCCGCGCCGGGGCCGGCCGTGCCGTCACGGGCGCGCTCCGGCGCGATGTAGGCCGGGGAGCCCAGCACCAGACCCGTGCGGGTGACATTGGGGTCGCCGGGCACGGTCGCCAGGCCGAAGTCGGTGAGCACGACGCGGCCGTCCTCGCCGATGAGCACGTTGCCCGGCTTGACGTCGCGGTGGACCACGCCGGCGCGGTGGGCCGCCCCGAGGGCCCCGAGCACGCCCAGGCCGATCTCGGCGGCGCGAACCGGGTTGAACGGCCCGTCGGCGGCCAGGATGTCCTGAAGGGAGCGCGAGGGGACGTACTCCATCACGATCCAGGGGTCGGCGTCCGTGCGCAGGACGTCGAAGACGCGCACCACGTTGATGTTGTTGAGCCGGGCGATCGCCCGCGCCTCGCGCAGGGAGCGCTCGCGCATCTCCTGGCGCTCGTCCGGCGTCAGGCCGGGCGGGGGCACGAGCTCCTTGATCGCGACGTCGCGATGCAGGACGACGTCGGTCGCCCGCCAGACACGACCCATCCCGCCCTGACCGAGCGGCGCGACGAGCCGGTAGCGGTCAGCGACAACGAGCGGGGGGGAAGTAGACATCACGCAGAAAATACCCGGTCCTGTCGAGCGGCTGCGAATCGATCAGCCCTGTGTGGGATGCGTGTCACCGCGTCACGCTGAGTAAGGCCGTACGCTTGATCGATGGATGAGGAACCGCTGGTCAGCGTGGTTCGCGGCGAGCCCGCCCCGGAAGAGCTGGCAGCCCTGGTCATCGCCCTGTCCGGCCGGCAGTCCCGGCCCGCCCCGCAACCGGCCGCCACGCCATGGACAACGAGCGGACGCCCGGGCGCGTCGCCGTCCTCCTGGCGCGCGTCGGGTCTCCCGCACTAGTTATCCACAGGCTCCGCACCGGGAGTCGAAAGGATCTCCTCTTTCTCGCTAGCCTCGAGCCACGGCGGTCATCCGGCCGCCCGGGCAGCGGCGGGAGGTGCGGCAATGACACCGTCAGAGGGTCTTGCGCCCGTGTGGGTGCGCGACCATGCCTCCCTCGGGACCGGTCCTGCCCCGCTCGGCCTCGACCAGGGGTCTGTCGAGGTCGACATCGAGGCGATGGAGGACATCGCCCGGGCGCTGGCGGCGGAGGTCGGGAAGGGCTTCGGCCCCCACCTCGACCACGTGACCGCGGCGATGAGCACTCCGCTGCCCGCGGGCGACGAGGCGTTTCCCGAGCTGCGCAGTTTCCTGCGGCGGCACGGGGCGGCTCAGGTGCGCACGGTTGCCAACGCGGCGGGCTTCGCCCCGGCGACCGTACGCGCGGCCTGGGCGGCACGCGAGGTCAGCGAGCAATATCGGGGCGCCGACGCCTTCGCGAGCGCGCGTGTCGGTGACATCGCCGCTGCTTTTGAGGACGCGTCGGGCGCCGTGGCGGGCGGCGGGTCCTCCGCCCTGGCGAGCGCGGCGCGACTGGCAGCAGCGTTCGCCGACGACGGGCGTCGCGATGGTGTGCGGTCGGCGGGGGCGTTCGCTGACGATGGGCGTGGGGCGGGAGCAGGGCCTGCAGGGGTTTTCGCCGACGATGGGCGCGGCGAGAGTGCGCGGGCGGCGGAAGTGTTGACGCAGGACGGGCATGGCGATGGGCCGCGGTTGGCGGAGGCGTTCGCGGAGGGCGGGCATGGCGATGGGCCGCGGTTGGCGGAGGCGTTCGCGGAGGACGGGCGTGGCGACGGGGCGCGGTTGGCGGAGGCGTTCGCGGAGGACGGGCGTGGCGACGGGGCGTTGGGGCGCTGATGCGGCTCGACGAGGAGATGAGCTACGGCGGGACCGACTGGCAGTCCCGAGATCTCGGGGACGTCTGGTCGGTGCTGCGTGACCAGCAGACCGATCCGCACTTCGGCGTGGTGGCCGGCTGGCGCGACACGGCCGATCTCGTGGCGACGCATCTTCGGCGGGTCAGGACGTACCGGGATCGGTTGGCCGACGTGTGGCCGCCCACCCGAAGTCCGGCAGCGGCCGCCTATCTCCAGCGGCTCGATCGGTTGATCGCCGACCTTCGCGAAACCCATGAGGCCGCCGTGGCCAACTACTCCGCTTTCCACGCCGGCGTGTCGGCGCTGGCCGAGGCGCGGGCGAAGATCGAGCCGCTGTATCGGCAGTGGGTGCAGGCGGCCGGGGCTGTCCCCGCGCCCGGACCAGCGGTGACCCGGTCGCCGGCGACGGGCTCACCCGATCCGGCAGACGCGGCGTCCGTGAGTGGGCTGGGCGCCGGGGCAGGCCCGGGGTCCGGGGGCGGTTCGGCCGGCAGGGCTGTTCCGAGCGTTATCGGGGCGCCGAGCACGCAGCCTGGGGCCGTGGGCCTGGGCGGGGGCCTCGGGTCGGTCGCCGCGGCGGCTGCGGCTTCGGTTGCGGCGGAGCGGGAGCGGCTCAACAGGCAGGCCCGCACCGTCATGTACGGGCTGAGCACCACTCTGATCAGCGCCGAGGCCCAGCTGCGGGTGCCGTCGGCCGACGTGTCCCTGGGCGACGCCGAGTCCGCCGGTGGTGGGGCGGGCGCGGCTGTTCCGGTTGCTGCAGATGCTTCGGGGCGGGGCGGCGGTGACTTCGGGCTCGGAGCCGCGGGCTTGGCGGGCAGTGCGGCGCCGGGCGCTGGGAGTCCGGGTGTGGCTGGTGGCTCGGATGGGTGGCCCGGCGCGGGTGGGACCGGCGTCGGGCAGGGCGGGACATTGCCGGGAGCGGCGGGGGCGGCGGCGAGCCCGATCGCCCGGCCTGGGGCGTCCCGACCGTCTGGTCAGCTGGGAGCTTTCTGGCCGGGCGGGACAGGGCTACCCGGGCAGCCCGGCATGTCGGGATCGCTCGGGCGGCGCGGCGGGGCAGGGGCGTTCGGTCAGCCTGGGCTGCCGGGGCCGGGGATGCCGGGCGGCCGGGGGCCGGGCGCGGGGCTGCCGGGAGTGCCGGACACCCCGGTCAGCCGGGGGCCGGGCGTGGGCACGCCGGGTGGGCCGGGCGCTGGGACGCCGCGGGAGCCGGGTGGGCCGGGCGCGGGGACGCCGCGGGAGCCGGGCGGGCCGGGGAGGGCGGTGCCGGGGCGGTCGGTGCTGCCTTCCGGGTATGTCGTCGGGGGGAGTTCGGGGAGTGGCGGGGCGGAGCATGTGCCGTTGCTGGCCCAAGGACGGCCCGCGGCGGGGACTCGGGCGGAGGAGCTTCGGCGGCCGGCGGGGTGGAGGCCTGGTGAGGAGGTGTGGGCGGTTCGGGAGGGAGGGCCGGCTGTCATTCGGCCGCCGGTGGCCGGGCCCTTCGACCCCGGGCCGGTGATCGGGCTAGCGTAGGCGGCTGTGACGCATGCTTCCGGCTACCGGCTCGTTCTCGCTTCTGCCAGCCCGGCGCGGCTGGGCCTGCTGCGGGCGGCGGGGTTTGATCCTGCCGTGCAGGTCAGCGGGGTCGACGAGTCGGTGGTGGTGACGTCCGACCCGGCCGAGTTGAGTCTCACGCTGGCGCGGATGAAGGCGGAGGCCGTCGCGGCGAGCCTGCCGGTGGAGGCGGGCGTGCTGGTGCTGGGGTGCGACTCGGTGCTGGCCTTCGACGGCGAGATCCTCGGGAAGCCGCGTGACGCCGACGAGGCGGTTCGGCGGTGGCGGGCGATGCGGGGCCGGTCGGGCGTGCTCCACACGGGGCATCACCTGATCGAGTTGGCGCCGGCCCCGGCGGCCGGCAGCCTGGTCGCGGGCACGAGCGCAGGGACGGGCAGGGCGGTCCAAGGCGACCTGGCGACGGGGCGGGCGGTCGGGGAGAGCGCCGGGACTGTTGTGCATTTCGCCGACGTCAGCGATGAGGAGATCGCGGCTTATGTGGCTTCGGGGGAGCCGCTTCATGTGGCCGGGTCGTTCACCATCGACGGACTGGGCGGGGCCTTCGTCGAGCGGATCGAGGGGGATCACGGCAATGTGGTGGGGCTTTCGCTGCCGCTGCTGCGGCGCTTGTTGCGGACGTTCGGGGTGAGCGTGGCCCAGCTCTGGAAGCAGTGACGCGCGCGGGCCGAAGCGGCGGAAACAGCCGGTGCACATGCTCATCGGCTACGCTCCCGGGCTGTGTCGATCGACTCGCTGCCTGACCTCTGGGACACGCTGATGAGCGCCCAGCCCGATCCGCCCGGTGTGCTCGTGCTGGTCACGGCCGTGATCGGGTTCGTGGCGGTCGCCTTCCGGCCGGTGTGGCGGATCGCGCGCAACGCCGTGACCATCGCGCACGAGGGCGGGCATGCCCTGGTGGCGCTGCTGACCGGGCGGAAGCTGCGGGGCATCCGGCTCGAGTTCGACACGTCCGGGCTGACGCTGTCGGCGGGACGGCCGACCGGGCCCGGGATGATGTTCACGCTGCTCGCGGGCTACATCGCGCCGTCGCTGGTGGGGCTCGGCGGGGCGTGGCTGCTCGGCGGGAACAGGATCACGCTGCTGCTCTGGCTCGCCGTCGTGTTGCTGCTGCTGATGCTCATCAACATCCGCAACCTGTTCGGGGTGCTGTCGCTGGTGGTCACGGGGGCGATCGTGCTCGCCGTCTCCTGGTACGCGTCGCCGCAGGTGCAGGCGATCTTCGCGTACGCCTCGGTGTGGTTCTTGCTCTTCGGCGGCGTGCGCCCGGTCTTCGAGCTGCAGAAGCTGCGCAGCCGCGGCCGGATGCCCGAGTCGGACGCCGATCAGCTGGCCGGCGTGACCCGGGTGCCCGCGCTCTTCTGGGTCGGCGTCTTCCTCGTCGTCGACCTCGCCGCCCTGGTCGTGGGCGCCTTCCTGCTCGCCGGCCAATGGCTTCCGGAGCTCAGCGCCACGTGACGGGCAGGCCGAAACCCGGAGGCCGGCCAATGGCTCCCGGAGCTCGGCACCACGTGACGGGCAGGCCGAAGGCCCGGAGGCCGGCCAATGGCTCCCGGAGCTCGGCACCACGTGACGGGTAAGCCGAAACCCGGGGGTATGCCAATGGCTTCCGGCAGCTCGGCACCACGTGACGGGCAAGCCGAAGACCCGGAGGCAACGGGAGGGTCAGAGCGGAATGTTGCCGTGCTTCTTCGGCGGCAGCGTCTCCCGCTTGGTCCGCAACGTCCGCAGCGCCCGGGTCACCTGCGCCCGCGTCTGGGACGGGGCGATCACCGCGTCGACGTAGCCACGTTCGGCGGCGATGTACGGATTCGCGAGCGTGTCTTCGTACTCCTGGATCAGTGAGGTGCGCAGCGCCGCCGGGTCGTCGGCTGCGGCCAGCTCGCCCCGGTAGAGGATGTTGACCGCGCCCTGGGCGCCCATGACCGCGATCTGCGCGGTGGGCCACGCGAAGTTCATGTCCGCGCCCAGGTGCTTGGAGCCCATCACGTCATAGGCACCCCCGTACGCCTTCCGCGTGATCACCGTCACCTTGGGCACGGTCGCTTCGGCGTACGCGTAGATGAGCTTGGCCCCGCGCCGGATGATCCCGTCCCATTCCTGGCCGGTGCCGGGCAGGAAGCCGGGCACGTCGACGAAGGTCAGCACCGGAATGTTGAAGGCGTCGCAGGTGCGGACGAACCGCGCTGCCTTCTCGGACGCGGCGATGTCCAGGGTGCCCGCGAAGTGCATCGGCTGGTTGGCGACGACCCCGACCGGCCGGCCCTCGACGCGTCCGAAACCGATCACGATGTTCGGGGCGTAGAGGGGCTGGACCTCCAGGAAGTCGTCGACCACGGCCTCGACGACCGTGTGGATGTCGTACGGCTGGTTCGCGGAGTCCGGGATCAGGGTGTCGAGGGCGAGATCCGTGTCGCCGGGCTCGAGGTCCGCGGCGAAGGAGGAGCCGTCGGGCTCGTCGAGGTTGTTGCTCGGCAGGTACGTGAGGAGCGCGCGCACGTAGTCGATGGCGTCCTCCTCGTCCGACGCCAGGTAGTGCGCGTTGCCGCTGCGGGTGTTGTGCGTGCGGGCGCCGCCCAGCTCCTCCATCCCGACGTCCTCGCCGGTGACCGTGCGGATGACGTCGGGACCGGTGATGAACATGTGCGACGTCTGGTCGACCATGACCGTGAAGTCGGTGATGGCCGGCGAGTAGACGGCGCCGCCCGCGCACGGGCCCATGATCAGTGAGATCTGCGGGATGACGCCGCTGGCGCGTACGTTGCGGAAGAAGATGTCGGCGTAGAGCCCCAGCGCGACCACGCCCTCCTGGATGCGCGCGCCGCCGGAGTCGTTGATGCCGATGATCGGGCAGCCGATCTTCATGGCGAGGTCGAGCACCTTGACGATCTTCTCGCCGAAGACCTCGCCCAGCGACCCGCCGAACACCGTGAAGTCCTGCGAGAACACGCACACCTGACGGCCGTCGATCGTGCCGTGGCCGGTGACGACCCCGTCCCCGTACGGCCGGTTGCGCTCGAGCCCGAAATTGGTCGACCGGTGCCGCGCCAGCCCGTCGAGCTCCACGAAGGAGCCCTCGTCGAGCAGCATCTCGATCCGCTCGCGCGCCGTTCTCTTGCCGCGGGCGTGCTGCTTCTCCACGGCCCGCTCGGAACCGGCGTGCACGGCCTCCTCGATGCGCCGATCGAGATCGGCCAGTTTGCCGGCCGTGGTGTGAAGGTGCTCCCCTGCGCTCACCGGATGATCGTATCGAGCGGCGGGCACCGATGCGCCCCGGAGCGCAAGGGGCCGAACGTTTCGTTCCTATTGCACCATTCGTTACATCCCCCGTGACGACATGGATGACCCCCGTCGGCGTGGCCTTGATCGTCGGTGGCATCACCACGCTCATCGTTTTCCGCAGGTTCCTGTTCGAGGCGTCCGGCCCCGAGCGCCGTCGCGGCACCACCGAGCGTGGCCGGCAGCGCCGCGACAGCCGCCGGGCCCCGGCCGACCCGGGCCCGCGTAGCCGCCGCCGCGGCGCCACCCGCTCCCGCCGCGACAGCGCCACCCCGCCGCCGCCCGAGCGCGCCGCTTCAGCGTCGGCGGAACGCGCACTGCCACCGCCGCCCGAGCGCGCCGCGTCAGCGTCGCCGGAACGCGCACTGCCGCCGCCGGCCAAGCCCGCCGCGTCGGCGCCGACGGTGCGGGGGGCAACCCCGCCCCAGGTCACCAGGATGGCCGAGGTGAACAAGCAGATGCGCCCGCTCGACGCCGCCCCCGCACGCCTGCCGGACCTCGACACGCTGCACGCCCCGGGCCGCATCGTCCGCGAGCGCCTCAACGTCGAGCGCAGCACCGGCAGCCGGGTCGAGCGCACCGCCGAGAGCCGGGAGCGCTGGCCGCTGCTGAACACCCGCTCCGAAGCGGACAGTGCGGCGGCCGGCCGCCCCTGGCGCCCCGAGGAGGGTCAGGCCGCGCCGAAGCAGGACCAGCCCGCCCGGTACGGCGACCGCGTCGACGGCTGGGTCCGCCCCGAGTACCGCGACGAGCCGGCGACCGGTGACTACTGGATGCCCGCACCGGACGCGGGCTACGGCTGGCCCGTCCCCGTGGAACGCCTCCCGCAGGTCCCCCCGCCCGTCGCCCCGGCGCGCGCAGAGGCCGAGTCGGAACCGACCGCGATCGTGCCGCAGTGGCCCCCGCTGCCGCAGCGGCCGGCGCCCGGCGCCTCGGAATGGCGTCCCCGTCCGACCGAGCCGATGTCGCCGCTCCCCGTACGCACACCGGCCCAGCCGCCGCCCGAGATGGGCCCGGTGGCCGGCCGCGCGGAGAGCGTGGAGGGGCCGATCTGGACGGTGCCCGACCTGCCCGAGGCCGCCCTGCCCGACCTGAGCTGGGCGCCGCACCGGGACGAGAACCCGCGCCGCCAGCTCACCATGCGCCGCCAGCGCGCGGGGGAGCCCCGCCCGGCGCCGGCGAAGCAGGAGCGCCCCCGGCCGCGCCCGAGCCCCCGCCCGCGCCCCGGCGCCGACCCGGCGGACCCGGCCGACCCGCGCAGCACGGTCTACCGCAGCCGCCACGCGGCCGAGCCGACCTGAGAGGCCGCCCCCGCGGCCGAGCCGGCCTGGGAAATGCCCAGCTAGGGTGTGGTGATGTCGTCCTCGCCGTACACGGATCTCACCCGGCCGCCGCTGGCAGCCCGCTCGCTCCAGCGTGCGCTGGTCGTGCCGGGCGGCTTCTGGCGGCGGCTCGACGTCGTGGGCGAGACCGGCTCGACCAACGCCGACGTGGCCGAGGCCGCGCGCGGGGGCGCCGGCGAGGGCCTGGTCGTGGTCGCCGAGCAGCAGGTGGCCGGGCGCGGCCGGCGGGACAGGCAGTGGCTGTCGCCGCCGCGGGCCGGTCTGACGCTGAGCGTGCTGCTGCGCCCCGGGGTCGCGGACCCGGAGCGCGACTGGCCGGCCGTGCCGCAGCGGGCCTGGGGCTGGCTGCCCCTGCTGGCCGGGGTCGCCCTGCTGGAGGCCGTGCGCCGCATCGCCGAGGTCGAGGCCGCCCTGAAGTGGCCCAACGACCTGCTGGTGCGCCCTGCGGACGAGTCCGGACAGGGCGGGTACGGCAAGACCGCCGGCATCCTCGCCGAGGTCAGCGGCGAGGCGGTCGTCGTCGGCATCGGCCTCAACGTGTCCACCAAGGCGGGCGAGCTGCCGCCGACCAACGGCCTCCCCGCCACCTCGCTCTTCGAGTCCGGTGCCACGAGCATCGACCGGGACCCGCTGCTGCGCGCGCTGCTGCGGAGCTTCGACCGGTGGTACGGCGGCTGGCGCGAGGCGGGCGGCGACGCGGAGATGTGCGGGCTGCTCACGGCGTACCGGCGGGACTGCGCCACGCTGGGCCGGCACGTGCGTGTGCTGTTGCCCGCGGGCGGCGAACTGACCGGCGAGGTCACCGATGTGGACCGTGAGGGGCAGCTGGTCATCCGTACCGATGAAGGCTCTGAGCGTCGCGTCTCCGCGGGTGACGTCCTGCACGTACGCTGACGGCGTGCCCTTCCCCGAGGACGTCCTGACCGACGAGGAGGAGGTCGTCCTCCACCTCCACCCGCACGCCAAGGCGGCGGTGTGGCCGAGCACCGTGCTGCTCGCGACCCTGGCCGTCTTCATCCTGGCCTGGGTGATGCTGCCCCGGACGACCGGCGGCCTCATCGGGGTCTGCGTGGTCGGCGCGATCACGTTCTGGGTGGCCGTGCGCCGCGGCGTCTGGCCGCTGCTGGTGTGGCGGACCACGCACTACGTCTTCACGGACGAGCGGATCCTGCTGCAGGACGGCGTGGTGGCCAGGGAGCGGCGGGACCTGCCGCTCAACCGGGTCAACGATCACGTCACCCACCAGTCGCTGCTGGACCGGGCGCTGGGTTGCGGCACCCTCACCGTCGACTCGATCGGTGAGCAGTCGGCGGTGCTGGCGTCGGTGCCGCACGTGCACCAGGTGCAGACGACGCTTTACGAGCTCATCGAGACCGACCGCGAGCTGCGGCCGGACGACGACGATGAGGACCCGGAGCCCGAGCCCGAGGTGCGGGTCAGACAGCGCGGCGCTGCGCGTCGATCTCCTTCGCGATCTCCGCGTCCAGGTGGTCGTCCGCCTCGGCGCTGAGCTCGGCCAGCCCGGCGGCGACGTCCATCTCCGCGACCGCGGCCTCGTGCCCGTCGACCGGGGGCTTGAGGAAGACGAACGTCCGGTAGGCCCAGAACCGGAAGACCGTGGCGACCACGATGCCGACCAGGGTGACGCCCATGAACAGGACGGCGTCCTTCTCCTCGGAGAGCCCGAAGCCGTACTTGCCGATCGTCACGGCACCCGACTGGATGACCATGCCGACCAGGTTGAAGCCGAAGAACAGCGTGTACTCCCGGCGGAGCGCGCTGCGGGTGTGATTGCGGTACGTCCAGTAGCGGTTGGCGAGGTAGGCCAGCGTGGTGGTCACGACCGTCGCCACGATGCTGGCCTTGACGGCACCGATGGGCAGCAGGGCCCAGGTGATCGCCATGTAGAGCAGCGTGTTGGCGGCGCCGATCGCGCCGAACGCGAGGGCTTCGGGAGCCAGGCGGCGCAGACGTTCCGACAGCGGGCGGGCTGAGGGCATTGGGCAACCTTACGGGGGGAAGGGCGCGGACGAGGAATCGAGCCGGGGGGCGCGATCGACGTCACATGCGCGGGACAGCCCGGGGCGCTGACGCGTGCGGGGGCTGCTGCGGTGCCGCCTCACCGGCCGGCGGGGCCGGGTCCTCGGGTGCGGCCGGCGGTGCCGGCTCGGCGCCCGGGTGCTCGCCGAACACGAAGCGGCGGTAGGACCAGAAACGGAAGAGGGTGCCCATCGCGGTGCCGACCAGCTGGCCGGAGATGTTGTCCGCGAGCGGGGTCTGGAACTCCGGCCAGATCGACCCGAGCCCGTAGTGACTGATCGCGAGGCAGGCCAGCCCGATGCCGAGACCGACGCCGTTGAGCAGGAAGAACAACGTGTATTGCCGGGCCATGTTGCTGTGCGAGCGGTGCCGCCAGGTCCAGAACCTGTTGCCCGCGAAGGCCACCGTGGTGGCGATCAGGGTGGATCCGGTCTTGGCGAGCAGGGACTCCGCCCCGGCCTGCAGGAACACGTTGAAGAGCACGAGGTCGATGGCGAACGCGATGCCGCCGACGGTGCCGAACTTGCCGACCTCGCGCACCAGGGCCCCGAAGCGTGCCCGCAGCGCGGGCATGATCGTGGCAGCAGGCACGTCCCCGAGCGTACCGGGGTGGGTCACGTACCGCTGTTTTCGTTCGCGACTCTTAATCTGCGGGGCTCGCGGGCTGCCGCTGCCGGTACGCACGGTGACTCCCCTGGTCGATCTCAGTCACCTCGGCGAGCTGGGTGCGGCAGGCGGCGCACCACGACAGGTGCGACTCCAGGCGTACGGAATCCCGCTGCGCGAGCCGTCCGCGCACCCGGCCGCCGAGGTGCTCGCCGGCCCAGCGGCACTCGGGCGTGTCCGCCGCCGCGACGTGCTGCTGGAGATAGAGCCGGCGCAGCCCCTCGCGCGCCCGGTGGGCGAGGACGGCGACCGCGTTCGGGGTCAGGCCCAGCTGCGGGGCGACCTCCGCGGGGCTGGCGCCCTCCACCTCGGTGCGCCACAGCACGTCGCGCCACCTGTCCGGCAGGGCCCGGAAGGCCTGGGCGGCGTAGGTGCGCTCGAGCCGGTCCAGGGCCGGGTCGAGGAAGGGCTGCCCCGAGTCGTACCTGGTCAGGTCGTCGGTGAACTCGAGCCGCCGGTCGCGCCGGGCGCGATGGTAGGAGACGTGGCGAAGGGTCGTGTTCACGTAGGCACGGAACGCCACGAGCGGCCCCCGCCCGGCACGCAGGGTGGCGAAGACCTTGGCGAACGTCTCGGCGACCAGGTCGTCGGCGTCCGCGGGGTCGTGGACGAGGGCGCGGGCCAGCGTGCGGGCGGCGGCCCTGTGCCGTTCGTAGAGAACGCCGTAGGCGGCGGTGTCCCCGGCCCGCACGGCCGCGAGCAACGCGGTGTCACTGTCTGAGGTCATTCCGCCTCCTGGCGCGAGGAGTGGGAGCAAAGACCAGCTTAAGGCGTTTTGTCCATTTTGTGAAAGTGGGAGCGCTCCCTGCGCGGTCCTGCGCCAAACCGCGAAGAATCGATCGTCAGCGAGCAGGCCGACCGAAGAATGTGGGGTAATGCATCGCCACGGCCGATGAAATGACGGTCGACGGCCCTAGGCTGACGGGACTTCCGGCGAAGGGAATCGCTCATGACCGATCACGCCCGCCTCCTCGACTGGGTCCGCGAAGTGGCCGCCCTCACCCTCCCCGACCGGGTGCACTGGTGCGACGGCTCCGACGCCGAGTGGACCCGCCTGACCGACGAGCTGGTCGCCGCCGGCACGCTCGTGCGCCTCGACCCCGCCCGCCGCCCCAACTCCTTCTGGGCGCGCACCGACCCCGGCGACGTCGCCCGGGTTGAGGAGCGCACCTTCATCTGCTCGGCCGATCCCGCCGACGCCGGTCCCACCAACAACTGGATGGCGCCGGCGGAGATGAAGGCCACGATGACTGAGCTCTACCGGGGCAGCATGCGGGGCCGCACCATGTACGTCGTCCCGTTCTGCATGGGCCCGCTCGACGCCCCGGACCCGATGTTCGGCGTCGAGCTGACCGACAGCGCGTACGTCGTCGCCAGCATGCGGATCATGACCCGGATGGGCGCGCCGGTGCTCGAGGCCATGGGCGCCGACGCCGACTTCGTGCCGGCCCTGCACTCGGTGGGCGCGCCGCTGTCGACGGCCGCGTGGCCGTGCAACGAGACGAAGTACATCTCGCACTTCCCGGAGACGCGCGAGATCTGGTCCTACGGCTCCGGCTACGGCGGCAACTCCCTGCTCGGCAAGAAGTGCTTCGCCCTGCGCATCGCCAGCGTGGCCGCCCGGGACGAGGGCTGGCTCGCCGAGCACATGCTGATCATGAAGCTGACCTCCCCGGCCGGGCAGGTCCGCTACGTCGCCGGGGCGTTCCCGTCGGCCTGCGGCAAGACCAACCTCGCGATGCTCGAGCCCACGCTGCCCGGGTGGAAGGTCGAGACGGTCGGCGACGACATCGCGTGGATGCGCTTCGGCTCCGACGGGCGGCTGTGGGCGACCAATCCCGAGTACGGCCTCTTCGGCGTCGCCCCGGGCACCGACGAGCACACGAACCCGAACGCGATGCGCACCCTGGCCCGCGGCAACTCCATCTTCACGAACGTCGCCCGCACCGACGACGGCGACGTCTGGTGGGAGGGCATGGGGGAGCCGCCCGCGCACCTGACCGACTGGCGCGGCGCCGACTGGACCCCGGAGTCGGGCACCCCGTCGAGCCACCCCAACAGCCGCTTCTGTACGCCCATCGACCAGTGCCCCGTGCTGGCCCCCGAGTACGACGACCCGCGTGGCGTCCCCATCGACGCGATCCTCTTCGGCGGCCGGCGCCGCACCACCGTGCCGCTCGTCACGGAGGCCCGCGACTGGATCCACGGGGTCTACCTCGGGGCGACCCTCTCCTCGGAGACGACCGCGGCGGCCGCCGGCCGGGTGGGCGTGGTGCGCCGGGACCCGATGGCGATGCTGCCGTTCATCGGCTATCACGCCGGCGACTACTTCAACCACTGGATCGAGCTGGGCAAGGCGGCCTCCGGCGATGCCGGCAAGCTGCCGAAGGTGTTCTACGTCAACTGGTTCCGCCGGGGGGACGACGGGCGCTTCCTGTGGCCGGGCTTCGGCGAGAACATCCGCGTCCTCAAGTGGATCGCCGAGCGCCTCGACGGCTCGGCGCCCGCCGTCGAGACCCCGATCGGGCACGTGCCCCCGCCCGGGGCGCTCGACCTGACCGGCCTGGACATCGACCCGGCCGACGTGGCAGCCGCCCTGGCCGTCGACCCGGACGAGTGGCGTGCCGAGCTGCCGCAGGTCGAGGAGTGGTTCGCGAGGTTCGGCGGGAAGCTGCCGGCGGTCCTCTGGTCCGAACTCGACTCCCTCCGGGCGCGGTTGAAGGACGGCTAGCTCGGGCATCTTCCCGCCATGACCACCGTCGGGGCGCCCGTGACCGCCGACTACGGGCGCCCGCGCGTCGTCCGGGTGCTGACCCTGCTCCTGGTCGCGACGGCGGCGGCGACCGCGGTGGTCGAGCTGCTCAATTACTGGTACGCGCCGGAGCACGGCTTCGGGCTCGCGGTGCGCACGGGCTGGGCGCTCCTGCGTACCGTCGGCTGGTTGATCTTGATCTGGCACGTCCGCCGGGGGCGTGCCGCCGCGCGTCCCCTCGGGCTGATCCTCGCCGTCACCACGATCTTCGCGGTCGGCCGGCTCGTGGTGCCCCGCAGCGGCACGCCCCCGCTGCCCGGCGTGCTCGGCTTCGCCGCCCTTGTCGCCCTGTGCGTGCTGGTCGTCGTCCTGCTCTACCGGCATCCGGGCGTGCAGACCCATCTGGTCCGCCACCCGAACAAGCTGGTCGTCACCCGGGAGGGCCTGCGCTGGCAGGAGGCCACGCCGAAGCGCCCGCCGCTGGCCGGGTGGGCGATCACCGCGCGGGTGGCGGCCTTCACCTACAGCCCGCTGATGCTGGTGCCCGCGCTCATCTCGGTCAGTGAACTGCGTCACCGTCCGGAGTGGCTGCTCGCGGTCGTCTTCTGGTTCGGCGCCGGGTTCGCGGCGAGCTACGCCGTGTTGCTCGCCACGGCCTTCCTGATGCGCGGCAAGACGTGGGCGTCCGGGTTCCTGGTGTGGATCACCGTGGGCGTGCTCGTCGTCGACCTGCCGCTCTGCTACCTCCTGCTCGGCGTCGACGGCCTGGTCCGCGACGGTGCGCCGCTGGTGGCCGCCGCGTTGCTCGTCCTCTTCTCGCTGTGGCGCGTGCGCCGGCTGAGAATGGCGGGATGACCTGGGACGTGGCGATCGTCGGCGCCGGGCCCGCCGGATGCGCTGCCGCGATCGCCGCCCGCCGCGCCGGTGCCTCCGTGCTGCTCCTCGACCGATCGTCGTTTCCGCGCGACAAGCCGTGCGGGGACGGTATCGCCGCCGAGACGCTCGACGTGCTGACCGATCTCGGCGTGACCGGAGTGACGGACGGCTATCCGCCGGTCGAGCGGCTGCGCCTGGTCGCCCCCGGCGGCGGGGAGGTCGCCCGCCGGCTGCCGCGCCCGGTGCACACCGTGCCGCGCAAGGTCTTCGACGCGCGCCTGGTCGCCGCGGCGACGGCCCGGGGCGCCGAGCTGCGCCGGCACACCGTCCACGAGATCACGGCCGGACCCGGCGCGATCACCGTCGACGGGAGCCTGCGGGCGCGCGTCCTGGTGGGTGCCGACGGCGCCACTTCGACGGTACGCCGTCATCGGGGCGACCGGGTCAACCCGAGCGGCCATCTCGCCCTGGCGATCCGGGGCTACCGGCCGGCGACGGGCGCCGAGCAGCTGATCACGACCACGCCGGCGCGCTGGCCCGCGTACGCGTGGGAGTTCCCGATCGGCGACGGCACGGCCAACGTCGGGTACGGCGAGGTGTTACGCGGGGCGCCGCTCACGAAGGCGTACCTGATCAAGCGGCTGGGGCAGCTCCTGCCCGGCGGCGAACCGGAGAGCCTGCGCGCGCACCACCTGCCCTTGTCCACCCACCGCCCGGCGCCCGCCCGCGGACCGGTGCTGCTCGCCGGCGACGCGCTGTCGCTGATCAACCCGTTCACCGGCGAGGGCATCTTCTACGCGGTGCTGTCGGGAGCCCTCGCCGGGGCGGCCGCGGCGACCGGACCGGACACCGCGGGCCGGCTCTACACCCGCGCCCTGCGGGCCCGGCTCGGACGTCATCTTCGTCACTCCGGCTTCGCGACGCTGCTGACCAAACAGCCGCGCGTGGTTGACGCCGCGGTCCGGGCCGCCCGCCGGGACGAGCGGATATTCCACCGTATGGTGGATCTGGGGCTCGGTGACGGAGTTTTCGATCTTCGCACTATCGGGCGCATCGGGGCCGAGATGCTCCCGATCGTCCCTCCGCCCTCTTGAGCCCGCGCGGGCTGCCGATAGGCTTGAGCGCGATGAGTGTGCGGTCACTGGTCTACTCCCTCTACGAGCGGCGGCTCGCCGGCCGGCTGGCGGGCAAGCCGGTGCCCCAGCACGTCGGCGTCATGTGCGACGGCAACCGGCGCTGGGCCCGCGAGATGGGCTATGTCGACCCCAACGACGGGCACCGGGTCGGCGCGACCCGGGTCAAGGAGCTGCTGGGCTGGTGCGACCACGCCGGCATCGGGCACGTGACGCTCTACCTGCTCGCCACCGACAACCTGCAGCGCCCGGCCGCCGAGCTCGACCCGCTGCTCACCATCATCGAGGACCTCGCCACCGAGCTGGCCGAGGAGGGCAACCCCTGGCGGCTGCGCATCGTCGGCGCGCTCGACGTGCTGCCCGCGCACACCGCGGTCGCCCTCAAGGCCGCCCAGGAGAAGACCCGCGACCGCACCGAGGGCGTCGAGGTCAACATGGCCGTGGGCTACGGCGGGCGGCGCGAGATCACCGACGCCGTGCGCTCGCTGCTCTACGAGCACGCCGCGGCCGGCCGCACGCTCGAGGAGCTGGCCGAGATCCTCGACGTCGAGCACATCGCCGAGCACCTCTACACGGCCGGGCAGCCGGATCCCGACCTGGTCATCCGCACGAGCGGGGAGCAGCGGCTGTCGGGCTTCCTGCTGTGGCAGTCGGCGCACTCGGAGTTCTACTTCCACGACGCCAACTGGCCCGATTTCCGGCGGACCGACTTCCTGCGGGCGCTGCGGTCCTATGCCGGCCGGCAGCGTCGCTACGGCGCCTGATCCTTCCGGCTCCTCATTCCTTCCTGCCTTTCCCGGGTTGTCCGTGTTGCGCGGCTTTCGGTTCGTCGCAAGTTGGTGGCGGTCAGGACGGCGATCACGATCACGATGCCGGCCCACTCGTGCGGCCGCAGCGCCTGACCGAGCAGGATCAGCCCGCTCAGCGCCGCCAGCACCGGATGCACGCTCATGAACATGCCGAAGACGCGCGCGGGGACATGGCGAAGAGCGATCAGATCCCCGGCGTACGGGACGGCGCTGAGCACCCCGGCCACCGCCGCCCACAGCAGCGCGCCGGCACTCCATCGGCCGCCGACGGCCAGCAGCACGGCGAGCGGCAGATAGCCGAGCGCCGACAGCGACGTCGCCACGGCCAGCCCCTCCACCCCGGGCAGCCGGGCCCCGATCAGCCGGTTGAGCAGGATGTACGCCGCCCAGCACCCCGCCGCCACCAGCGCCACGGCGATGCCCGCCCAGTCGCTCGCCGGGCCCGGTGACACCAGCACGTAGACCCCCGCCGCCGCGGCCACCGCACAGGCGAGGTCGACGCGGGTCCGCGAGCCGAGCAGCGCCACGGCCAGCGGCCCGAGCACCTCCAGCGTGACGGTCAGCCCCAGCCCGATCCGGTCGATCGCCGTGTAGACGCTCAGGTTCATCACCGCGAACACCCCCGCCAGCAGCAGCACCGGCCACCACTGCGCCCGCGTGAAGCGGCGCGGGTCCGGGCGGGCGACGGGCAGCAGGACGGCGGCCGCGACCAGTTGCCGGACGGCCACCACACCCGCGGGCCCGACGGCGGCGAAAGCATGCGCGCCGGCGGCCGCCCCGACCTGGTTGGCTGTCGCGCTGCCGAGCATGACGGCGATCCCTCTCATGCCCTGCAGCCAACGCGGCGGCGCGGCCGAAGAGAAATGCGCCCGGCGCCGCACTTATACGCTGCACGTATGGATGTCCGGCTCGGTCAGCTCCGCGCGCTGGTGGCAGTGGCCGACGCCGGCACGTTCACCGACGCGTCGGCCCGGCTCGGCATCTCCCAGGCGTCGGTCTCCCGGGCCGTCGCCGCCCTGGAACGGCACCTCGGCGTCCTCCTCGTCCGGCGCACCACCCGGCAGGTCGAACTCACCGCCGCCGGCGCCCGGGTCGCCGCCCAGGCCCGCCGTGTGCTCGACGAGGTGGCCCACCTGGCGGCGCTCGTGGCCGACCGCGGCGAGATCCGCGTCGGCTACGCCTGGGCCGCCCTCGGCCGGCACACCCGCCGCCTGCAGAAGGCGTGGGCGGCGGCCCACCCCGCCCGGCCGCTGGTGTTCGTGCAGGTCAACGAGCCGTCCGCGGGCCTGGCCGACGGTTCCGCCGACGTTGCCGTGATCCGCCGGCCGCTCGACGACCCGCGCTTCGCCACGGCCGAGATCGGGCAGGAACCGCGCTACGCCGCCGTCGCCACGGACAGCGCCCTGGCCCGGCGCCGGACGTTGCGGCTCGACGACCTGGCCCGCTACACCGTGGCGCTGGTCCCGCGGGTGGGCACGACGACGCTTGACCTGTTTCCGGCGGGCGCGCGGCCGGCGACGGTCCGGGAGACGGGAGCGATCGACGAGTGGCTGACGCTCATCGCCGCGGGTCAAGCCGTGGGCATCACCGCGTCGTCCACGGCGCACCAGTACCCGCGGCCCGGTGTCGCTTACCGGGCGCTGCGCCAGGCGCCGCCGATCTCCGTACAGCTGGCCTGGTGGCAAGACGACCCACCCGCCTGGCTGAACGAGCTTCTCGCCCTGGCGCGCTTCTGACCCGGTCGCCCGTGCTCTTGGCCGCGCTTTGTCCGCGCTTTCCGGCGTGCCGGTGTGTACGCGAGGCGCGCGGTCGGCGCGCTCTCCGGCCCGGCGTGGTCCACGGCTCGGATCGTTGGCGTGCGCCGAGGTGGGTGGGCGAGCCGCGGGCGGCGGGCGTCGATGACGGCCCCGCGCGGGTCTCGGCCCGGGCGTGGCGTGGCTACGGCTCTGTGCGTCCCGGACGCAGCGCCGCGTCGTGCAGCCGGGTCAGCTTCTCGGCTCCGGCTCGTGGCTGAGGCTCTGCGCGGCTCGGCCCTCGGGGCCCCCGAGCCCGTGGCGGCGCCGGCCGTTCGGCTCGGTGGCTGGCGTGGCCGCATGCCGACCGGCTCCGCTCGGTGCGCGGCGCGGGGCGGCGCGTGGCGGCGCGTCGTGGAGGCCGGGCCTGAGGTCGCGGCCCGGCCCAGGGGTCGTGGCGGCCCGGCCCAGCCCAGGGGTCGTGGCGGCGCGGCCTGGCCCCCGGATCGTGGCGGCGCGGCCTGGCCCCCGGATCGTGGCGGCCCGGCCTGGCCCCGGGGTCGTGGCGGCCCGGCCCTCGGTCAGCGGGCGAAGGTCGGCAGGGCCTCGGTCAGGAAGGCGGCGACGGCCTCGGGGGACTCCAACGTCAGGTCCGCGGCGTTGGAGACGTCGGCGCCGGTCTCCGGGTTGGCGACCGCCACGCACACGCCGATGAAGGCGGGGTCGACCGCCTCCCGGGCGCGCAGCGCGTCGAACGCCTTGATGTCGGACATGTCGTCGCCGAAATACCAGGCGCAGCCGGCGTCGAGCACCCCGGCGCTGATGACCATGCCCTTGTCCTGGTCGACCGGGGGCTTGAGCTCGACCACCATGCGGCCGCCCTGGATGCGCAGCCCGATGCTCTCGGCCTGCTCGTGGGCCCACCGCTCGATCTCGGGGCCGAGCTGCGGCGCCGTGCGGTAGTGCAGGGCGACGGACAGCCGCTTGTATTCCACGAAGGCGCCCTCGGGCAGCTCGGCGCGGGCGCGGTCGGCCAGCTCGGCCATCGCGGGCACCCACGGCTCGGCGGCCGGCTCGGTGACCACCGCGCCGTCATGCCAGACCTCCAGGCCGTAGAGCCCGTAGAGGTCGACGTGCTCCAGGGACTCGAAGCGCGAGCGCAGGAAGCTGACCGGCCGGGCGGAAACGATCGCGACGCGGGCCACCCTGGTGGCCAGCTCCTCGAGCACGCCCAGCACGGAGGGGACCGGCTGGGAGGCGTCGGGGTCGTCGGTGACGGGGGAGAGCACCCCGTCGAAGTCGAAGAAGAACGTGGTGTCCTTGGCTCGCGAGGCAGTCAGCTGCAGGGCCTCTGCGGCGCTGAGGGGATGCGCGGGACGCGGGGACTCTGGCACGTTCCCCAGACTACCCGGCATCCGGCCCGATGCATCCTCGCGAATCCACAGGTTGCCCGCCGTTTCCCTCCGCGTCGGATTCCCGACTCCCGGCCGGATTGTCCTTGCGGATGTGGCGAAGCCGGTACTACCGCGGGTGGCTGATGACCGCTAGCGTTCTAGTCATGGCACAGGGTCATCCTGGGCCAGCCGGCCGGCCCGGACCTGCGACAAGTGCGCCACGGGGCCCGCATCCCGACCCCGTGTCATGTGACGGGCGCCGGACATTGGCGGACCGCGGGCGTACCGGGTTGCACGCCCGCTGGAGCAGGCCTGTGACATCTCGCCGTACTGACGCCGGGGCCGAGACGACCAGCACTCGCGCCTCCTCGGCACGCCGCAAGACCCGCGACCGTCACCTCGATGCGGAGCCCGCCCCAGCAGGCAAGGTCTTCGTGCTCGACACCTCGGTCCTGCTGTCCGACCCGGCGGCGTTCCGCCGGTTCGCCGATCACGAGGTGGTCGTCCCCCTCGTGGTCATCTCCGAACTGGAGGGCAAGCGGCACCACCCCGACCTCGGCTGGTTCGCCCGGCAGTCCCTGCGGATGCTCGACGAGCTGCGGATCAAGCACGGCCGGCTGGACCAGCCCGTGCTCTGCAACGACGAGGGCGGCACGCTGCGGGTCGAGCTGAACCACGCCGACCAGAGCGTCCTGCCGCACGGTTTCCGCAACGACTCCAACGACACGCGCATCCTCTCGGTCGCCCTCGGGCTGGCCGCCGAGGGCCGCGACGTGACGCTGGTGAGCAAGGACATGCCGCTGCGGGTCAAGGCGGCGTCGGTGGGCATCGCCGCCGACGAGTACCGGCACGGCCAGGCCAGCGATCCCACGTGGACCGGCATGGCCGACCTCCAGCTCGGCGAGACGGAGGTCAGCGGCCTGTACGCCGGCGAGGAGCTGGAGCTGGTGGAGACGGAGAACCTCCCCTGCCACACCGGCCTCGTCATCCACTCCGCGAAGGGCTCGGCGCTCGGGCGGGTCACCGCCGACAAGACCGTCAAGCTCGTACGCGGTGATCGTGAGGCCTTCGGTGTGCGCGGCCGCTCGGCCGAGCAGCGGGTGGCGCTGGACCTGCTCATGGACGAGTCCATCGGCATCGTCTCGCTGGGCGGCCGGGCCGGCACCGGCAAGTCGGCGCTCGCCCTCTGCGCCGGCCTCGAGGCGACGATGGAGCGGCAGCGGCACAAGAAGGTGATCGTCTTCCGCCCCCTGTACGCCGTCGGTGGCCAGGAGCTCGGCTACCTGCCGGGCAGCGAGGCCGAGAAGATGTCGCCCTGGGCACAGGCGGTCTTCGACACCCTCGGCGCGGTGGCGCACGCCGACGTGGTCGAGGAGGTCATGGCGCGCGGGATGCTGGAGGTGCTGCCGCTGACCCACATCCGCGGCCGCAGCCTGCACGACGCGTTCGTGATCGTCGACGAGGCGCAGTCGCTGGAGCGCAACGTCCTGCTGACCGTGCTCTCCCGCATCGGCCAGGGCTCGCGGGTGGTCCTCACCCACGATGTCGCCCAGCGGGACAACCTGCGCGTCGGCCGGCACGACGGCGTGACCGCGGTGATCGAGGCGCTGAAGGGCCACCCGATCTTCGCCCATGTCACCCTGACGAGGTCGGAGCGCTCGCCGATCGCAGAGGTCGTCACCGATCTCCTCGAGGAGATCCCGGTCTGACGCTGCGTGACCATCGAGGCGGGGATCCTCCGGGATCCCCGCCTTACTTAATGCTCTTGGGTGACTACGCTAGGTGAGGCGACTTATACCGTACGGGTGAGCGAGAAGCCGCGCCTTTGTCCAGTTTGATGCGCAAACATCCTGTGATTAGGTTCACAGCTTGGCGTTGTCGTTTCACATCCCCTTCACGGTGAGCCATGGTGGCTGACGAGCATCATTCGCGTGGCCGGGGCGGTCGGAGATCGACTGCGGCCCATGAAGTGCGGTCCTCCGGGGCCGCCGGTGCTCGCGGTGCGCGGAGCCGCCGGCCTCGAGCCGGCGGTGGTGCGCCGCGTCTTTGCCCCCAACGAGAGGACACTCGTGAATCGGCTCTGGGGCCGGGTCAGCATCCGCGCGGCATCTGTCGGCCTGCTCGTCCTGGGCGTGGTCGGCGGCGTCTACGTCGCGAAGGACCGGGAAGTCCAGCAACCGAAGCAGCAGGCGCAGCTGGTGTTCCAGACGACTGTCGACGAGAGCTCGCTGCTGCGGGAGCGGCAGAGTCAGCACGCCGCCGACCGGGCGTACCGGAACCAGGTGAGCAGCGAGGCCGCCGTCGAGGCCGCCACCGCGGCGTCGGCCGCCGCGAGCAAGGCGCGGGCGGCCGAGAAGAAGGTCATCGCCGCCGAGGCCGCCAAGAAGGCCGCGGAGGCCAAGGCCGCCGCCGAGGCGGCGAAGAAGAAGTCCGAGGAGTCCTCGTCGGGCGGCAGCACGGTGGAGGTCGGGCCGATCCCCGACTCGTGCAGCGAGTTCAGCGGCAACCGGGCCACGGGCTGCGCCCTGATGCTCGACGCCGGCTTCGGCATCGACCAGTTCCCGTGCCTCAACAAGCTGTGGAACAGGGAGAGCGGCTGGGACGAGGGCGCCTCCAACCCGAGCTCCGGGGCGTACGGCATCCCGCAGGCCCTGCCCGGCAGCAAGATGGCGTCGGTGGCCTCGGACTGGCGCACCAACGCGGCGACCCAGATCAAGTGGGGCCTCGGCTACATCGAGGGCCGTTACGACAGCCCGTGCGGCGCGTGGTCGCACTCGGAGAGCGTCGGCTGGTACTGAGTCTTTTCCTTCGGAGAGGGGTGCGTGCTTCGGCGCGTACCCCTCTTTTCGGCGTTCATGGTGGTGAAATGTCCGCATGGTCCGGAAAGTCGCGTCGGTGCTCCTGATTGCCGCCGTTCTACTGACCGCCGCGCCCGCCTCCGCCACCGTCCAGCGCGGTCATCTGCGCGAGGTGGTCGGCGGTGACGTCGCCGGGGCCGGCCAGTTCCCGTGGATGGTGCGCCTGTCGATGGGCTGCGGCGGCGCCCTGACCGCACCGCGGGTGGTCCTCACCGCCGGCCACTGCGTCACCGGCACCGGCAAGGACGAGACCATCAGAGTCGTCGCCGGCGTCACCCGCCTCGGCGACCCGCATGCCCGTACGGCCCACTCGGTCGAGGTGATCCGCGCCACCGGCTTCCGCGACGAGACCCACGGCGACGACTGGGCGCTGGTCAAGCTCGACCATGCCCTCGGACTGCCCACGCTCGGCCTGGTGGGAGGCGAGCTCAAGGGACCGCTGACCATCCTCGGCTGGGGTCAGACCAGCGAACACTCCACCAGGCAGGAGAAGACCCTCCGGTACGGGACGGTGCGCACCGTGCCCGACCGCACGTGCGCGACGGCGTACCGGCGGATCCAGATCTCGGTCGTGCCAGCCGAACAGCTCTGCGCCAGCGGCAAGGGCGTCGACACCTGCCAGGGCGACTCCGGCGGTCCCCTGGTCGGCCGCTCGGGCAGCGCCTGGGTCCAGGTCGGCATCGTCAGCTGGGGTCTCGGCTGCGCCCGCCGCAACTTCCCCGGCGTCTACACGCAGGTGGCGACGTTCCGTGCAGACATCCGGGCGGCTACGCGCAAGCTGAGCTGATCGGCACCTCACAGATTTGGCGGGGGTGGCTTCCGTCGGTAACCATCGAGGCATGAGCTATGCCACCGAGGAATCCGCCACCCGGTTCGGCAGCGAGGCGTTCTTCGCGTCCATCGGGCGCGCCTTCGTCGCGATGTGCGCCGTCGTCCCGGTCCTCTTCCTCATCGAGGCCATCGACGTCGGCCTCGGCGCCGGCCACCTCGACGTCGCCGGCGGCATCATCCCGCGCCACGCGGAGGGCCTCGACGGCATCATCTTCAGCCCGTTCCTGCACGCGGGCTGGGACCACCTCTACGGCAACAGCGTCCCGCTGATCCTGGTCGGCACCTTCGCCCTGGCCGGCGGCACCCGCCGCTTCCTCTGGTCGACCCTGGTCATCATCCTGGTCAGCGGCATCGGCGTCTGGTTCATCGGCGATCCCGGCAGCGTCGTCGTCGGCGCCAGCGGCGTCGTCTTCGGCTACCTGGGCCTGCTCTTCGCCCGGGGCTTCGTCGAGCGCAGCTGGTGGAACCTGGGAGTGGCCGCCTTCATCGGCCTCCTCTACTGGTACCAGATCTACAACATCCTCCCCACCGACCAGCCCATCTCCTGGCAGGGCCACCTCCTGGGCCTCCTCGGCGGCGTCGCCGCGGCAATCGCCTTCCGCCGCCGGCGCCCCCGCCCGGCCCCCGCCCTCTACGGCGGCGACGCCCCCACCCTCACCGACTTCTGACCGCTTCCGTCGCTTCTGGCAGCTTCCGCCGCGGCCGGGGCACTTCCGGCACCGCGCAGCCATCTCCTCGTGCGCGGCGGCCGTCCTCTCGTGCTGGGCGGCCGTCTGCTCGTGCTCGGCAGTCGCCTCGTGCCGGGCGGCCGTCTGCTCGTGCCGGGCGGCCGTCTGCCCGTGTTGGGCGGCCGTCTGCTCGTGTTGGGCAGTTAGCCCCTCGCGCTTGGTGGCCATCGCCTTGTGCCGGGCAGAGTCATCGCTGAGCAGGCCGGAACGCGGCATTTGCATGATGAGGACCGGTCATCGGCAGGTGCCGAAGCATCGCCATCAGCCATGATCGAAGCAGCTGAACGGCAGTTGCCGGACGCTACGGTGACGACATGACTGCGGTGCCCGAGTGGATGTGCCCGCCCCGTCCCGATGGCTGGTACGCCGACGACCTCGATCAGCTTTCCCAGGCGCCCCGGCACACCGAACTGATCGACGGGGTGCTCGTGCTCAGACTGTCGCGGGAAGAGGCATGGCACGGCCGGGTTGTTTCCGCGCTGCTGCTCGCTCTTGCCGCGCAGGCACCCGCGGGGATCGAGGTCGAGCGGGAGAGGACGATCCGCCTCGACGAACGCACCCGCGTCGAACCCGACCTCCTCGCCGCGCGGCCGGCCCGGCACGGCCCGGACCGCAGGTTCTACGTGCCTGACCAGGTGCTGTTGGCGATCGAGGTCGCCTCCCCGGAATCAGCGCACCGCGACCGGACGGTCAAGCTGCGCAAGTACGCGGAAGCCGGCATCGCGCACTATTGGCGCGTCGAGGAGGACGACGCCGGACTGCCGGTGGTCCACGCCTACGAACTCGACGAGCCCACCCGGTCGTACGCGCCCTCCGGAGTCCACCGGCGCGCGATATGCACGAAGACCCCGTTCCCGATCGAGCTCGTCCTGGACAAGCTGATGGCCGGTCGCCGTAGCTGAACCGGCCATCCAGCTCCGACCACCGGTGCCGCGCCAGTGCTGCCGGGCCGCGCTCAGGGTGGGGCACGATGGTTGTCTCCGACCACCGGGCCGCGACGTTGCTGCCGGGCCGGGGTCAGGGCCGGGCGCCATCACTGTCTCCGATCACTGGTGCCGCGACGTTGTCGCCGGGCGGGTCCAAGGTCGGGCGCGGTGACTGTCTCCGACCACCGGGCCGCGACGTTGTTGCCGGGCGGGGCCAGGGTCGGGCGCGATGGCTGTTCTGCCCGGCGTCCCTGACCACCGGCCCCGGCCAAGCGGTTGAGCAGCGGTTCCGTCCAAAGAACTCGTCAGACGTTGAAGCGGAACTCCACGACGTCGCCGTCCTTCATGATGTAGTCCTTGCCCTCCATGCGGACCTTGCCCGCGGACTTGGCGGCGGACATGGAGCCGGCGGCCATGAGGTCGTCGAAGCTGACGATCTCCGCCTTGATGAAGCCGCGCTGGAAGTCGGAGTGGATGACGCCCGCGGCCTCCGGGGCGGTGGCGCCGACGGGGATGACCCAGGCGCGGGCCTCCTTCGGGCCGGCCGTGAGGTAGGTCTGCAGGCCGAGGGTGTTGAAGCCGACGCGGATGAGCTGGTCGAGGCCCGGCTCGGTCTGGCCGGTGGACTCGAGGAGCTCCTTGGCCTCGTCCTCGGGGAGGTCGATGAGCTCGGACTCGATCTTCGCGTCCATGAAGACGGCCTCGGCCGGGGCGACCAGGGCACGCATCTCGTCGAGGAAGGCGGCGTTGTTGAGCTCGGCCTCGTCGACGTTGAAGACGTAGAGGAACGGCTTGGTGGTGAGCAGGTGCAGCTCGGCAAGCTGGTCCAGGTCGATGCCGGCGGCCTGCGCGCCCGAGTAGAGCGTCGTGCCGTCGTTGAGCAGCTTGAACGCGGCCTCCGCCGCGGCGACGGCGGGCGCGCGGTCCTTCTTGAGCTTGGCCTCCTTCTGCAGGCGCGGCAGGGCCTTCTCGACCGTCTGCAGGTCGGCGAGGATCAGCTCGGTGTTGATCGTCTCGATGTCGTCGGCGGGGGCGACCTTGCTGTCCACGTGCAGGACGTTGGGGTCGGAGAACGCGCGGACGACCATGCAGATGGCTGACGCGTCCCGGATGTTGGCGAGGAACGCGTTACCGCGGCCCTGGCCCTTGGACGCACCGCGCACCAGGCCGGCGATGTCGACGAACGAGACCGGCGCCGGGAGGATCTTCTCGCTGCCGAACATCTCGGCCAGCTGGTTGAGCCGCTCGTCGGGCAGGCCGACCACGCCGACGTTGGGCTCGATCGTCGCGAACGGGTAGTTCGCGGCGAGCACGTCGTTCTTGGTCAGGGCGTTGAAGAGGGTGCTCTTGCCGACGTTGGGCAGGCCGACGATCCCGATGGTGAGGCTCACGGGAAACCAGTCTACGGCCGCCGGGTGCACGGGCTGCCGGCCAGGCGCGGAACGGCACGCTCATGTCCGAATCCCGCCAGCCCTGGCAGGGGTGCCCGCGGCAGACTCGACGGCATGGAACTGGACTTCGAGCGGTGCTACCGGGCGGTCGACAGCCGTGACCCGCGCTTCGACGGGTGGTTCTGCACGGCTGTCCGAACGACCGGCATCTATTGCCGCCCCTCCTGCCCCGCGGTCACGCCCAAGCGCGAGAACGTCGAATTCTTCCCGGGCGCCGCGGCAGCCCAGCGGGCCGGCTATCGAGCCTGCCGCCGGTGCCGCCCCGACGCCGCGCCCGGCTCGCCCGAGTGGGACGTGCGCGCGGACGTGGTCGGCCGCGCCGTCCGGCTCATCGGCGACGGCGTGGTGGACCGCGAGGGTGTGCCGGGCCTAGCCGCCCGGCTCGGCTACACCGAACGTCACCTCCACCGCATGCTCTCGGACGAGCTCGGCGCCGGCCCGCTCGCCCTCGCCCGGGCCCAGCGCGCACAGACCGCCCGGATCCTCGTCGAGACGACGTCCTTGAGCTTCGCCGACATCGCGTTTGCGGCCGGCTTCGGCAGCGTCCGCCAGTTCAACGACACGATCCAGGAGGTGTACGCCCGCTCGCCCACCCAGCTGCGCACCCACCGCCCGAACCGGCCGGCCGAGGCCGGCACGATCACGGTCCGCCTCGCGTACCGGGCGCCATTGCACGCCGAGGCACTGCTCGGCTTCTTGCGGGCGCGGGCACTGCCGGGCATCGAGGAAGTGGGCGCGACATCGTTCAGCAAGGCGCTGCATCTGCCGCACGCCACGGGCGTCGTCACGCTGACCCCCGCCGAGCGGTTCGTCTCCGCGACCCTGCGGCTGGAGGACGTACGGGATCTGGCGCCCGCGGTGGCCCGCTGCCGGCGGCTGCTCGACCTGGACGCCGACCCGGTCGCCGTCGACGACACGCTCGCCGCGGATCCCGCGCTCGCCTCGTCGGTGCGGGCCGAGCCCGGCGTACGAGTCCCCCGTGCGACCGACGGCTTCGAGCTGGCCGTCCGAGCGGTCGTCGGGCAGCAGGTCTCCGTCGCCGGCGCCCGCACCACGCTGGCCCGCCTCCTGGCCGCAGCCTCGCCGCCCGAAGCAGCGGACGACGGAACGACGCCCCGCCCCCCGACCGGCGGTTCCACGCTCAGGCCCTTTCCGGAAGCCGCCGTCATCGCGAACCTGCCCGACGCCGCGTTCCGCATGCCGGCCGCCCGCCGCGCGACCCTGCGGTCCTTGGCCGAGGCAGTAGCCGACGGCAAGCTGTCACTCGACCCGGGCGCCGACCGTGACGAGGCTCTCGCACAGCTGCAGGGTCTGCCCGGCGTCGGCTCCTGGACCGCCGGATACGTTGCGATGCGCGCGATCGGCGACCCGGACGTCTTCCTCTCCACCGATCTCGCAGCCCGGCGCGGCGCCCGCGCGCTCGGCCTGCCGGACTCACCCGCCGCGCTCGCCTCCCGGGCGACCGCCTGGCGGCCCTGGCGCTCGTACGCCCTGATGCGACTCTGGAGGTCAGCATGATCCGCAGCGCCACCCTGGACACCCCGGCCGGCCCGTTCACCTATCTGACCAGCGAATCGGGCGCAGTCCGGGCAGCCGGCTTCACGACGTCGGCGGACGCCCTGCTGCCGCTGGTCCACGCGAGCCTGCGGGACGACGTCCGGCCCGCACCCGCACCGGGCGCGGCGGGCGAGGCGGTACGCGCATATCTGGCAGGCGACCTCACGGCCCTCGACGACGTCGTGGTCGAGCAGCACACCACCGGCCCCTTCACCGCGCACGCCTGGCGCGTCATGCGTGACATCAAGCCCGGCGCGCCGGTCACCTATCGCGGCTTCGCCGAGCTGGCCGGGCGCCCCGCCGCGATCCGGGCCGCCGCTGCCGCCTGTGCCCGCAACGCCGTGGCGCTCTTCGTCCCGTGCCATCGGGTCCTCGGCACCGACGGCACCCTGCGGGGCTACCGGTGGGGGCTCGGCGTCAAGACGTGGCTCCTCAATCACGAACGCGCCTGAAAGTTCCTGGCAACGGGCCTTGCGGGGCTCTACTGTCGCGGGATGACCGACACGGAGAAGTTCGCGCGCGGTCTCCCCGAGCGGCCGTCCCTGGACGGGCTCGAGGAGAAGTGGGCGCGCCACTGGCAGGAGGAAGGAACGTATGCGTTCGACCGCTCGAAGGAGCGCGCGGACGTGTACGCGATCGACACGCCTCCGCCCACCGTATCGGGGGAGCTGCACATCGGGCACGTCTACTCGTACACCCACACCGACACCGTCGCGCGCTTCCAGCGGATGCGGGGCAAGGCCGTCTTCTACCCCATGGGCTGGGACGACAACGGCCTGCCTACCGAGCGCCGGGTCCAGAACGTCTACGGCGTCTACTGTGACCCGTCCCTGCCCTACGACCCGCAGTGGCAGCCGCCGGCGAAGCCGCCCAAGCCGGCGGTCGGCCTGTCGCGGCGCAACTTCGTCGAGCTGTGCAACCGGCTGACCGCCGAGGACGAGAAGGCGTTCGAGGCGGTGTGGCGGCGGCTCGGGCTGTCCGTCGACTGGCGCATGACCTACACGACCATCGGGCGGCGGGCGCAGGCCGTGTCGCAGCGCGCCTTTCTGGACAATCTCGCGCGCGGGGAGGCGTACCAGTCGGAGGCGCCGACGCTCTGGGACGTCGGCTTCCGCACGGCCGTCGCGCAGGCCGAGATCGAGGATCGCGAGCGGCCGGGCGCGTACCACCGGCTGCGCTTTCATGGCCCGGACGGGCCGGTCGAGGTCGACACGACCCGGCCCGAGCTGCTCCCGGCCTGCGTCGCGCTGGTCTGCGCCGAGGACAACCCGCTGGTGGGCACTACCGTCCGCACGCCCTTCTTCGACGTCGAAGTTCCCGTGTACGCCCACCCGCTCGCCGACCCCGACAAGGGCACCGGCATCGCCATGGTCTGCACCTTCGGCGACCTGACCGACGTGGTGTGGTGGCGTGACCTGCAGCTGGACACGCGCGTGGTGCTCGGGCGCGACGGCCGCTTCCTGCCCGACCGGCCGGCCGGCGTCCCCGAGGCCGCCTACCAGCAGTTCGCGGGCCTGACGGTCAACGCCGCCCGGCGCGAGATCGTCCGCATCCTGACCGAGACGGGCGACCTGCTCGGCAAGCCGCGGCCGATCAACCACCCGGTGAAGTTCTACGAGCGGGGCGACTCGCCGCTGGAGATCGTCACCAGCCGGCAGTGGTTCCTGCGCAACGGCGGGCGCGACACCGCGCTGCGCGAGGAGCTGCTCAGGCGCGGCCGGGCCCTGCAATGGGTGCCCGAGCACATGCGGCACCGCTACGAGCACTGGGTCGGCGGCCTGACCGGCGACTGGCTGATCAGCCGGCAGCGCTTCTTCGGCGTGCCGTTCCCGGTCTGGTACCGGCTCGACGACGCTGGCGAGCCGGACTACGGCCAGCTTCTCATACCGGACGTTTCGGAGCTGCCGGTCGATCCGGCGTCGGAGTGTCCGCCCGGCTTCGACGAGTCGCAGCGTGACGTGCCCGGTGGCTTCACCGCCGACCCGGACGTCATGGACACGTGGGCGACGTCGTCGCTGACCCCGCAGATCGTCGGCGGCTGGGGCGAGGACGAGGACCTGTTCCGGCGCGTCTTCCCCATGGACCTGCGCCCGCAGGGCCAGGAGATCATCCGGACCTGGCTCTTCTACACGGTGGTCCGCTCGAACTTCGAGCACGACACGCTGCCGTGGCGCACCACCGTGCAGTCCGGCTGGATCCTGGACCCGGACCACAAGAAGATGTCCAAGTCCAAGGGCAACGTCGTCACCCCGACCGCGCTGCTGGAGCAGAGCGGTTCGGACGCGGTCCGCTACTGGGCGGCGAACGGCCGCCCCGGCGCCGACCTGGCCTTCGACCCGTCGCAGATCAAGGTCGGCCGGCGGCTCGCCACCAAGCTGCTCAACGCGTCCCGCTTCGCGCTGGGCCTCGGCGCGGCGGACGCCCTGCGCAAGCCGGTGACCGCGGCGCTGGACAGGGCGATGCTGGCCCGGCTGGCCACCGTGGTCGAGGAGGCGACGCAGGCCTTCGACGCCTACGACCACACGACCGCCCTCGCCGCCACGGAGTCGTTCTTCTGGACGTTCTGCGACGACTACATCGAGCTGGTCAAGGATCGTGCCTACGCCCCGGGCCCGGCGGGCGACTCGGCCCGCGCCTCGCTCGCGGCGGGGTTGTCGGTGCTGCTGCGGCTCTTCGCGCCGTTCCTGCCCTTCGCCACCGAGGAGATCTGGTCGTGGTGGCGTTACGGCTCGGTGCACCAGTCGACGTGGCCGACCCGCTACGAGCTCACCCGCGTCGCCCCCGACGGTGACGCCACGCTGCTCGACCTGGCGGGCGAGGCGCTGCGCCAGATCCGCAAGGCCAAGTCGGACCGCAAGCTGTCGATGAAGGCGGAGGTGCCGCTGGCCGAGGCGCTCGGCCCGGCGGTGCTGCTCGACCGGCTCGCCTCGGTGGAAGGCGACGTCAAGGCGGCCGGCCGCATCGGGAAGCTCGACATGCTGCCCGACCGCACCCCCGAGCTGGTCATCGTCTGCGGCTTCTGAACCGTCCAATGTGTAGCCGAGCGGTGCCCGGGGTACGTCCCGGGCACCGCTTGCCGCACGTGGACGGGGGCTCCCCATGACCGGCACCGACCCGATCCCGGACAGAGCCGAGCTACGCGAGCGCGCGGCGAAGCGCATCCGCCTCCTGCTGCTGGTACCGGCGATCGCCGCGGCAACGGTCGTTCTCGCCTTCGGCGTGGCCATGGACGGTTCGGCCGGCACCCGGGGATGGATCTTCATCGGCGTCGGCCTGGTGCTGATCGCCGCCGGCGCGGCAGCCATGATGCTGGTCGTCCGGAGGCGTCTCGCCAATCCCGAACTGGTGTCCGGCCTCGACCGGTCGTCCCAGCGTGAGGTGGCCCGCGCGCTGCGGAACGGGCGCACGGACGACCCCCGCGTCGACGCGATCATCCGGCAGAGCGCCGCCCGCGTCATCCGGACCCGCTGGCTGACGGCGGTCTTCGCCCTCGTGGCCGCCCTCGACGTGTACCTGGCCGCCGAGGACATAGCCGACAGGGACTGGGACGGGCTCGTCTTCCGGCTGGTCTCCGCTGTCCTGTTCACGCTCTTCGCCGCCTATCAGTGGAACCAGGTGCGCCGCTACCGCGCCTACCTTCGCCAAGAAGGACCTGCGCGGCCCGCGGACACGGCAGCATAGGAGCCATGTCCATCCCGCCGGAGGAGGTCGAGGCGCCCGCGCAGGACGCCGTGCTGTTCCGCTCGCACCCGTTGCGGACGTGCGCGGTCATCTTCGCCGCCCTCCTGGTCTCCTACGTCGCTGTATCGCCGCTTGTGGCCTGGTTGCTGGGGGCTCCCGCCGAGTCGTGGTGGGAGACAGTGCTGGAGGGGCTGGCGATCGCCGTGATCACCTCCGGCATCTACGGCGTGACCGCCCGCTCGTCGCTGCGGACCTGGGTGCGCTCGTCGTCGGCCGGCCTGGAGCTGGCCGCGCAGGGCAGCGACCCGGTCCTGCTCGCCTGGCAGGACATCGACCACGCCGTCATCCGCCGCGACGGCTTCCGGATGGTGCTCGACGTCACGCCGGTGGACCTGGACCGCGTCCACCCCGTCTCCGAGGAGGACGAGGGCTGGCCCGCGCTCCTGCAGGAGCCGGACGGCAGCACCGCCTTCACCGCCGACCTGACCCAGGTCTGGCCCGGCCCCCGCGCCCTGCGCCGGGAGCTGTCGCGTCACCTGGGCTAGAACGGCAGCTTCGGGTCGTCGAGCAGCTCGGGCGCCTGCGGCTGGCGCGGGGTGATCTCGACCTGGGCCGGAGCGGCCAGCTCCTCGTCGGAGACGCCCATCTCGGCCAGCTTGCGGGCACTGACCAGCACCCGGGACTCCAGCGACCCCACAGCCCGGTTGTACGCCGTCACCGCCCCGCCCAGCGACGAGCCCAGCTTGCCCACGTGGTCGCCCAGCGTGGCCAGCCGCCCGTACAGCTCGCGGGCCAGGCCGTGCACCGCCAGCGCGTTGCGGGCCAGCGCCTCCTGCCGCCACGAGTAGGCGACCGTGCGCAGCAGCGCGATCAGCGTCGCCGGGGTGGCGAGCACGACGTTGCGGGTGAACGCGTGCTCCATGAGACTCGGGTCGCGCTGCAGGGCGGCGTCGAGGAACGGGTCGGCGGGCACGAAGAGCACCACGAACTCGGGGCTCTGGTCGAACGCCGTCCAGTAGGCCTTGGCCGCCAGCGCGTCGACGTGCCCGCGCAGGACCCGGGCGTGCTGGTCGAGATGCCCGTCGCGGGTGCGCTCGTCACGGGCCTCCATCGCCGACAGGTACGCGTCGAAGGGCGCCTTCGCGTCCACGACCACCGACCGCCCGCCGTGCAGCCGCACCACCATGTCGGGCCGCACGACCTGCCGATCGTTGACCGACGTCACCTGCTCGGCGAAGTCGCAGTGCTCCAGCAGGCCCGCCGCCTCGACGATGCGCCGGAGCTGGTGCTCGCCCCACCGGCCCCGCACCTGCGGGGCTCGCAGGGCCGCGACCAGCTGTTTGGTCTCGGTGCGCAGCTCGCCCGAGACCAGCCCCATGGCGCGCACCTGCTCGCGCAGCTCCGCGTAGGAGTCGACGCGGTCGCGCTCCAGCTCGGCGACCCGCTCCTCGTAGCGGCGCAGGGCGTCGTGCAGCGGCGCCACGGCCCGCGCGACCGCCTCCTGCGACTGGGCCGTGGACTCGTACGAAAGCGCGCGCAGCGACTGCTCCATCTGCTGCTCACCCTCGCGCCGCGCCTGCACCGTCGCCTCCAGCCGGGCGATGTCGGCGGCGGCGCGCAACCGCGCCGCGAGCCAGCCCAGGGCGGCGCCGACCGCCAGACAGAGGAGCACGACCGCCAGCGTCGAGAAGGTCACTCTGCGAGCTTGCCAGAGGGGTACGACTTTCCCGGCGCGGGTACCGTCGGATACATGAGCGTGTTTCTGCTGCTGGTCGTCCTCGTGCTGCTGGTCGCCGTCGTCGGGATGGTGGTGGTGGCCCGTCGCGGCGGCGCGGCGCGCGAGCAGCAGCGCCTCGACGACGCCCGGGCCGACGCCCAGCGCTGGTACGAGCGGCTGGGCGGCCAGGTCATGAACCTGCACGGCGACGACCCCGCGGCCCGTCAGGCCCTGGCCGACGCCGGCGAGCGCTACAACGCGGCCGGCGGCCAGCTGCAGCAGGCGAAGACGGTCCGGCAGTTCGAGCTGGCCCGCGAGTCGGCGCTCGAGGGGCTCGCCTACATCCGGGCCGCCCGCACCGCCATGGGCCTGGACCCGGGTCCCGAGCTGCCCGCCCTCACCGGAGCACAGGGCGCCGGCCAGCTGACCAAGGAGCGCGAGGTCACGGTCCAGGGCCAGCACTACAAGGCCGGGCCGCAGCCGCGTCCGGACATGCCCTACTACTACCCCGGTGGGCGCGTGCAGGGCCGCCCGGTGCCGGCCGGCTGGTATTCGACGCCGGTGTGGAAGACGGCGCTCGGCGCGGGCGCCGGCGTGCTCGGCGGCATGCTGCTCTTCGACGCGCTCTTCTCGCCGGCCTTCGGCGACGTGGGTTACGGCGACGGCTATCAGGACGGCTTCCAGGACGCCGCCGGTGACTTCGGCGGCAACGACTTCGGCGGGGATCCGGGCGGCGACTTCGGCGGCAACCAGGCCGGTGACTTCGGCGGCGGTGGCGGCGACTTCGGCGGCGGCGACTGGGGCGGCGGCGGAGATTTCGGTGGCGGCGGAGATTTCGGCGGCGACTTCTGAGCCGACCGGCCCGCCCGGGGCACGAGTAGAGCAGGACATCAGCGGTTCCCCCGTTCTTCGGAGTCGGGGGAACCGTATGTTTTTCGGCCTCCGGGCGGCGCCCGGCCTGTGGACAACCGCGAACTGTGGATAACCCGCCGGACCCCAGGTACGGTCGCTACGCTTCCGGCACCCGCGGGCAACCTGCAGCGTGCAAGGCCGGCCCGCGGGCACCCTCACGACTCGCGGACGCGCGGGAAGACGGGACAGCGCAGCCCGGCCGGGGCCGCCGCGACGCCGGGCAGACAACGAAGGAGCGCGCACGACTCGCGGACGCGCGGGAAGGCGGGACGGCAGCCCGGCCCGGGGGCCGCCACGACGCCGGGCAGACAGCGAAGGCGCGCGCCCGCGCGTACAGGAAAGCAGGCAGGCGAACGGGGGAGGTAGCGATGGGACGTGCAGCGCCATCAGGACCGCGCTACGTGGTGCGGCCAGGTGCCGCGGAAAGAGGCAGGCGAGCCGGCCGGCACCGAGCCCCCGCTGAGAAGGGTCAGCCCTGCGCGGCCGCCGCGGCCCGCATGTCGCGCCGCAGCTCCTGGGGCAGCGAGAAGGTCAGCCGCTCCTCGGCGGTCGTGAACTCGGTGACCTCGCCGAAGCCGCGGTCGGCCAGGTGCGCCAGGACCTCCATGACCAGCTCGTCGGGCACGCTGGCCCCCGAGCTCACCCCGACGGTCGTCGCGCCCTCGAGCCACTCGTCCCGGATCTCGGCGGCGTAGTCGACCAGGTGCCCGGCCCGCGCGCCGGCGCCGAGGGCGACCTCGACGAGGCGTACGGAATTGGAGCTGTTGGCCGAGCCGACCACGATGACCACGTCGCACTCCGGCGCGATCTCCTTGACCACGTGCTGCCGGTTGGACGTGGCGTAGCAGATGTCGTCGCTGGGCGGCGACTGCAGCAGCGGCAGGCGGGTCTTGAGCCGGGCGACGGTCTCCATGGTCTCGTCCACGGACAGCGTCGTCTGGGAGAGCCAGACCACCTTCGACGGGTCGCGCACCACGACGTTGTCCACGTCGTCGGGGCCGTCGACCAGCTGGATGTGCGCCGGGGCCTCGCCCGCCGTGCCGATGACCTCCTCGTGGCCCTCGTGACCGATGAGCAGGATGTCGTAGTCCTCCTTGGCGAACCGCTTCGCCTCGTGGTGGACCTTGGTGACCAGCGGGCAGGTCGCGTCGATCGCCTTGAGGTTGCGCTCGCGGGCCTGCTCGTGCACCTCGGGCGCCACGCCGTGGGCCGAGAAGACCACGGTCGCGCCCTCGGGCACCTCGAAATTCTCCTCGACGAAGATCGCGCCGCGGGCCTCGAGCGTGCTCACGACGTGCTTGTTGTGCACGATCTGCTTGCGCACGTAGACCGGGGCGCCGTAGAGCTTGAGCGCCTCCTCGACGGTCTGCACCGCGCGGTCGACGCCGGCACAGTAGCCCCGCGGCTTCGCGAGGAGCACACGCTTGCGGACGGGGGCAGCGGCATTCGAGGTCACCCGGCAATGGTACGCACCCCGCGCCGCATGTCGCCCGGCTGCGACCTGTACCACAGCAACCTCCGGCCGAAGGCACGAGAAGGGCGTTTTGGCCCGTAAGGGGGCGGTTGCGGGTGATACTCGGGCCATGAGCGCCGTCGGCAACGTGGATCCCGCCCTCGACGAGGAGGAGGAAGAGGCTCCCGGCCTGTGGGGCTCCTTCGGCGCGGCGCTGCGGCTCATCGTCGGCTGGTTCTCCGTCGCGATCGGCATCCTCAACCTGATCGTCGAGATCGACCGCTCCGACGCGACGCCGGACGGCGCCTACCTGCTCTTTCACGCGGTGTTGCTGGTGGGTGGCGCGCTGCTGGTCGCGCTCGGCTGGTTCGACCCCAGACCCGGCATTCCCGGGTACGCCGCCGGGGCCGCCGTGCTCATCGCCGGCGTCGTGCTCAGCGCCTTGCCGCGCAACAACACCGTCTGCTGCATGAGCGCGTTCGACGAGCGGCACGGCTACCCGTTCACGCTCGTCGCCCGCGACGTGGGCAGCCGGTGGCACGTGGACAGCCAGCATTTCCTCGCCGACCTGCTGTTCTGGGGCTTCCTAGGGCTCGTGGCGCTGCTCGCTGTCTCGCTGCTGCAGCGCGCGACCCAGCAGGACACGCGGCAGCGTGGCGCGCACCACCACCCGACCCGCTGAGGCGCCGCCCGTAGGGTAGGCGGGTGACCGAGCCCGAGCCGAAGTCGACCGCCGACGCGCCCTGGCCCGTCCGCGTGGTCAGCCAGAAGGTCGGCGCCTGGGTGGCCCGGCTGGGATGGGTCTGGGTCGACGGGCAGGTGGCGCAGATCAGCCGGCGCCCCGGCGCCAGTGTGGTCTTCCTGACCTTGCGCGACCCCTCCGCCGACCTCAGCCTCACCGTGACCGCGCACCGCGACGTGCTCGACGCGGGCGCGCCGAACCTGGCGGAGGGCGCGCGGGTCACCTTGCACGCCAAGCCGGAGTACTACCCGGCGCGCGGATCGCTGAGCCTGCGTGCCGACGAGATCCGGCAGGTGGGCCTCGGCGAGCTGCTGGCCCGGCTGGAGCAGGTCAAGAAGCTGCTGTCGGCCGAGGGGCTCTTCGCGCGCGAGCGGAAGCGGCGCCTGCCGTTCCTGCCGCAGCGGATCGGGCTGATCACCGGCCGGGCGTCCGCGGCCGAGCGCGATGTGTTGATGAACACCCGCCGCCGCTGGCCCGGTGTCGACTTCCGCGTGATCAATGTGCCGGTGCAGGGGCCTACCGCCGTGCCGCAGATCATCGACGCGCTCAAGGTGCTCGACAACGACGAGGGCGTGGATGTCATCGTCATCGCGCGCGGCGGGGGCAGCGTCGAGGACCTGCTGCCGTTCTCCGACGAGGCGCTGTGCCGGGCTGTCTTCGGCTGCCGCACGCCCGTGGTCAGCGCGATCGGCCACGAGACGGACGCGCCGCTGCTCGACTACGTCGCCGACCTGCGCGCCTCGACGCCGACCGACGCCGCCAAGCGGATCGTGCCGGACCTGGAGGAGGAGAGCCGGCTGATCGAGCACGCCCGGCGGCGGCTGGACCGGGCTGTGCTCACGCACATCGACCGGGAGACCCACCGGCTGGAGGCGTGGCGGTCCCGCCCGGTCCTGGCCCGGCCGGAGACATTGATCGACCAGCGGTCGGCCGAGGTGGGTGCGCTGCGGGACCGGGCGACCCGCAGCCTCGACCATCGGGTACGCCGTGCCGACGACGAGTTGCGGCACACCCTGGCCCGGCTGCGGGCGTTGTCCCCCGCGGCCACTCTCGAGCGCGGTTACGCGATCGTGCAGCGCGCGGACGGTCACGTGGTCCGCAGCGCCGCGGAAGTGGGCCTAGGTGACCAGCTGCGCGTGCGGCTGGCCGAAGGTGAACTGCACACGGAGGTCCGGGAGGGCTGATGAGCGACGAGAAGCTGAGCTACGAACAGGCCCGCGCCGAGCTGGCCACGGTCGTCGAGAAGCTCGAGCAGGGCGGGGCCTCGCTGGAGGAGAGCCTCGCGCTGTGGGAGCGCGGCGAGAAGCTGGCGGACGTCTGCCAGACCTGGCTGGACGGCGCGCGCGACCGCATCGAGACCGCACGCGCCGCCCGCGGCGACGGCTAGGAGTTCAGCATCTCGTACGCCGAGTCGGGCGCCTCCTGCACCTGGTCGGCCGGCGGTGCCTCCTGCTGCGCGGCGCTGCCGTACTGCGACACCTCGACGGTCCACTTGCCGGCCTCGGCCTCGCTGGTCTTCGGCATGTCCAGCACCAGCTTGGTGAGGCGGCCGTCGTCGTCGAGCGTCGCCTCGTAGGGCACGGACTTGCCGGCCGTCGCGTCGACACCCGCGAAGGCGCTCTTGCCGAGCAGGTGGGTGTCGTCACCGGCGGCCGTGACGTCGAGCTTGCCGGTGATGACGTCGTCCTTGCGCTCCGCGGTGGCCGCCGTCTTGAGCAGGTCGGAGACGCCGGTCAGGTCCGGGTTCGCGAAGTCGACCTTCAGCTCCGCGTTCTCGGTGACCTTGCTCATGTCGACCTTCATCCAGGTCTTCCCGCTGAACATGTCCACCATCGCCTGCAGGCCCTGGACCAGCTTGGTGTCGGCCGGGTTGGCGCCGGCGCCCGCGGCCTGCATGGCCTGCAGCTGCTTGGCGGAGTCGCCCATGTCGGCCGTCAGCTTCATGAACCGGTCCGGCTCGACGAAGCGCAGGTTGACCGTGGCGTCGCCGTCCGCGGTCTTCGACACGTAGTCGATCGAAGCGGTGTGGCTGGGCTTGTGCACGACGCTCTTGGCGCTGCTGCCGCCGGGCATGGCCACCGAGAAGCTGTAGTTGCCGGCCTGGAGCCCGGAGGTCGACTCCTGCAGCTCCGTCTTGGGATCGTTGCCGGTGCAGGCGGTCAGCCCGAGGGCGACGACGGGAACGAGGACGGCGACGAGCCGACGATTCATGAGGGGTGCTCCGAACGCAGTGCGAAACAGACTGCGGGAGCGTAGAGGATGACCCCTGCGGCGCGCTGCCCCGTGCCCGTCACGGCAGGGCGGCGGCGAACTCCTCCAGCTCGTCGGACTTGGTCGAGCCCACGATCAGCATCGTGCGCCCCTTTTCCAGGAGCACCAGCGCCGTCTCGCCCGGGCGGCCGTCATACTGCTGCCACGCGCGCGCTCCCACCCGTACGGTGCCGGTGGCTTTGGGGTTGTCGCCCAGCTCGGCCGGGATCAAGCTCGCCGTGGCGACGTTGCTCTCCACCAGCAGGACGGGGTTGGCGTCCGGATCGGAATAGCCGAGGCGCAGCGTGCCGGCCGTGCCCTCCCGCTTGAACGTCGCGCTCTGCACGTGCCAGTCGTCGCCCAGCCCCTGCGGCTCGCTGACCGGGAACAACGCCGCCGCGCGGGCCGTCTCCAGCGTCGGCTGGGCGTCATAGCTCACCGGCTTGTTGCCGTCGAGGAAGAACTGGTAGATGAAGATGCCCAGCGCGATGGGGACGAGCAGGACAGCCAGGGACAACGCCATGTCGCGCGGGCGGCGCTCGCCCCGTTTGCCGAGGGCAGGGGCTTCGGTGCTGGACACCTCACCATTGTTACCCATGTCGCTTCCCCAGCGACTTCGCCGGTCGGACATGTGAGGATCGGGACAACCACCAGCCCCGCACCGTCGCGAGGAGGCCCCCGTGCCCGTCTCCGCCAACCCCCAGGACCTCGACCGCAACATCGCCCTCGACCTCGTCCGCGTCACCGAGGCGGCCGCCATGGCCGCCGGCCGCTGGGTCGGCCGCGGCGACAAGAACGGAGGCGACGGCGCCGCGGTGGACGCCATGCGCAAACTGATCAACTCGATCCAGATGCGCGGCGTCGTCGTGATCGGCGAGGGCGAGAAGGACGAGGCGCCCATGCTCTTCAACGGCGAACGCGTCGGCGACGGCACCGGCCCCGAGGTGGACGTGGCGGTCGACCCGGTCGACGGCACCACCCTGATGAGCAAGGGCATGCCCGGCGCCGTCGCCGTGCTCGCGGTCGCCGAGCGGGGCGCCATGTTCGACCCCAGCGCCGTCTTCTACATGGAGAAGATCGCGGTCGGCCCGGACTGCGCCGATGTGATCGACATCAACGCCGGCGCCACCGAGAACCTGCGCCGCATCGCCCGCGCCAAGCGCTCCGATGTCTCCGACGTGACCGTCTGCATCCTGGACCGGCCGCGGCACCGCGGCCTGGTCGACGAGGTACGCGCGGCGGGCGCGAACATCAAGTTCATCGCCGACGGCGACATCGCCGGGGCCATCTCCGCCGCCCGCCCCGAGTCCGACGTCGACGTGCTCATGGGCATCGGCGGCACCCCGGAGGGCATCACCGCCGCCTGCGCGATCAAGTGCCTCGGCGGCGAGATCCAGGCCAAGCTCTGGCCCCGCGACGACGCCGAGCGTGAGAAGGCCGTCGGCGGCGGCCACGACCTCGACCGCGTCCTCACCACCGACGACCTGGTCACCGGCGACAACTGCTTCTTCGTCGCCACCGGCGTCACCTCGGGCGACCTGCTCAAGGGCGTCCGCTACCGCTCCGGCGGCGCGCACACCCAGTCGATCGTGATGCGGTCCAAGTCGGGCACGATCCGGGTGATCGACTCCTACCACCGGCTGGAGAAGCTGAAGCTCTACTCGTCGATCGACTTCGACGGGCACCTGCCGGCCTGAAATAGGGTCGTCGCATGAACTTCTACGTGCGAACCGCCTCGACGGCCGTGACCCAGGGCGTGCTGACCGGGATCTGGGTCGGCGCCGGCGGGCTGTCGCCGAGCCGGCGCCGGCTGGTGCGCGCCGGCGCGGTGGCCGGCCTGGCCGCCGCCGCCCTGGTCGGGACCAGCATCACCGCCGCCAAGCCGGCGGCGGAGCGCTCGCCGGACGAAGGCTGGCTCGACGAGGCCGCCGACCTGCAGGAAGCCGTGCTGCACACCGACGCCGGCCTGCGGGGCAACGCCGCCCGGCAGGAGCTCGCCGACGCCCGCGCGGCCGCCGACCTGAAGATCGCCGACGAGCCCGCCGTCGACAAGCGCAAGCTCGTTGCCACCGGGCTGGCGTTCGCGATCTCCGGCGGCGCGATCGTCGGCCGCCGCTTCCTGGAGCGCCGGTGGCTGGCGCGGCTCGAGCGGAAGGGCCACCCGCACCCCTACCGCGCCCTGGGTGTCCGGATGGGCGCGATCTCGGGCGCGACGGCGCTGGTGAGCGGACTGACCCAGCGCGACTGAGCGATTTGACCTCAAGTGCGCTCGAGGTTTTAGCGTGCTGCCATGATCTTGCGGCGGCCGTACACGTTGACCACAGCCGGGGCGTGGAGCCTCGTCTTCCTGGCCGCCTTCGAGTCGCTGGCCGTCACCACGGTCATGCCGCAGGTGACCGCGGAGCTGGGTGGGCGCGGGCAGTACGCGCTCGCCTTCTCCTCCGCGCTCGCCACCGGCGTGATCGGCATGGTGGGCTTCGGCGGCTGGTCCGACCGGCGCGGGCCCGCGGTTCCGCTGCTGACGGCTGTCGCGGTGTTCGCGCTCGGCCTGGTCATCGCGGGCACGGCGACATCGATGCCCGCGTTCATCGCCGGGCGGCTGGTGCAGGGGCTCGGCGCGGGCGGTCACACCGTTGTCCTGTACGTGCTGGTGGCGCGCGTCTATCCGGCGGACCTGCACCTCAAGGTCTTCGGGGCGTTCTCGACCGCGTGGGTGCTGCCGTCGCTGATCGGGCCGTTCGTCGCCGGGCTCGTCGCCGACGCGGTGGGGTGGCGGTGGGTCTTTCTCGGCGTGGTCGCGCTGGTGGTTGTTGCCACCGTGCTGATCCTGCCGGCGCTGGCCGGGCACACCACGGGCGAGCCGGGGCCGTTCGACGGGCGGCGGCTCGCGACCGCGGCGGTGGCGGCCGTCAGTGTCGTCGCGATGGGGGCGGTCAGCTGGTACTGGATGCCGGTCGCGCTCGTGGTCACGCTGATTGCGCTGCGTCCGCTCGTTCCCGGCGGCACCTTCCGGCTGCGCCGGGGGCTGCCCGCTGCCGTGGCGCTTCCCGCCTTTGCCGGTGGGGTCTTCATCGGTACGGACGTGTACCTGCCGCTGTTGTTGCAGGAGAGGTACGGGCTGCCGCCGTGGTTGTCCGGCATCACGCTCACCGTCGGTGCGGTGGCGTGGGCGGGGGCGTCGATGATGCAGGGCCGGCTGGGGGACCGGCTGGACGCGGGCCTGGCCGTACGGGCCGGTGCGGTGCTCCTTGCCGTCGGCGCGGGCGTGGTGCTGCTGACCGTGGTCGCCCGTCTGCCGCTCGCCGTGGCTGTGGTGGGCTGGTTCGTTGCCGGGGCGGGCATGGGCACGATGTATCCGCGGATCAGCGCGCTCGTGCTCGGCTGGTCGGAGCCGGGGCAGCAGGGCTTCCACACGGCGGCCAAGAGCATCTCCGAGACGATCGGGACGAGCGCGACTCTCGCAGTGACCGGGCTGTTGACGGGAGCCGGACCGTTCCTCTGCACCGCCCTGCTCAGCGTGGCGCTGGTGGCAGTTGCCATGCGTGTGCAACAACCTGCCGACGCCGACCAGGAAACACCGGTCCTGCAATAGCGGCGCCCACGGCAAGTGCCGCGCTCACGCAAGAGCCGCCGCCTGGCAAGTACCGAGCTGGCGACAAGTGCCGCCTGGTAAGTGCCCAGCTCGCGGCGAGTGCCGCATGGCAAGTGCCGAGCCGCGGCAAGTACCGCGCATAGCAAGTGCCGCGCTCACCGCAAGCACTGCAGTTGCCACGCGCTTGCAACAACAAAGGCCAAACGGCCCGTCAGCGTAGGGCGGGGAACACCGAGCCCGCGATGACCGCGCCGACCAGGGCTCCGGCGACGACCTGAGCCGTCGTGTGGGCCGAGAGGCGGACGCGGGCCCAGCCCGCCAGCACGACCAGCGGGACCGTGAGCAGCAACAGCGGGCCGTACAGGGCGACCAGTGTGGCGCTGGTCCCGGCGGCGACGCCGGCGTGGATCGACATCTTCCACCAGCGGGTCACGGCGGTGTAGACCAGCAACCCCGTGCCGCCGGCGGCCAGCAGGGCGACCACGTCGCGCGGGGCGCCCAGCACCAGCAAGGCACCAAGGCCGATCGCCACCGAGGCGATGCCGACCAGCAGCGGGACCATGCGGTGCTCGCGCTCGGGGATGTGGTGGTTGGTCAGTTTGCCGCGGCGGACGCCCCGGAGGACGTACACCATCGGGAGGCCCGCTGCGAACAGCGCGCCCGGCAGGCCCCACCACCGGGACACGCCCGGCGCGGCCCCGGCGTGCCAGCCCACCAGCAGCATCAGCGTGGCGACCAGCACGGCCGGGGCCAGAATCTCGGTCACGATCCGGGCGGTACGGTCCCACAGCACCGCCCCATGATCTCAAAGGCCGGCGGCGACCTCGTCGAGGGCGTCCAGCGACTCCTGCATGCCGCCTTCCATGCCCGACTCGAGGACGGCGTCGCGGTCGGCCTGGTCGCGGTACTCGCACAGCATCCGGACGGCGGTCTGCCCGTCCTGCTCCGTGAAGGTGACCGTGACCACCGACGCGTGGTCGTCCGGGTCCGGGAGGCCCTCGTAGATTTCGGTGTTGACCAGCCGCGCCGGCTCGTCGATCTCCCTGTACTCGCCGCGGAACGCGACCTCGTGACCGCCCGCGTCCATCACGTAGCGCCAGCGGCCGCCGACGCGCAGGTCGACGTCCGCGCTGGTCACGGTGCCGCGCTGCCCCGCCCACCAGCGTTTGATCAGCTCGGGTGTCGTGTAGGCCCGCCAGACGAGGGCGGCGGGCGCGCTGAACTCGCGGGTGATGAGGATCTGGTGGGCCGCCGGCGTGGTGACCTTCGCCGTGCCCTTGGTCGTCGTGGTCATGCTTCCCCCTCGGTGCTTCGCTGGTCGTCCGTGGTGTCGCCCGTGATCAGGTCGTCGAGGACGTCTTCCAGGAGATCGAACCGGTCGTTCCAGGCCGCTTCGTAGCGGCTCAGCCAGGCGTGCAGCGGTTGCAGGGGCGCGGCGTGCACCCGGTAGAGCCGCTGGCGCCCCTCGTCGCGCACCCGCACGAGGTCGACCTCGCGCAGCACTCGCAGGTGCTTGCTGACCTGCGGCTGGGCGAGGCCGAGCAACTCGACCAGCTCGCCCACGGGCCGCTCGCCCGCCATCAGAAGGTCGAGGATCTGCCGCCGGCGAGGCTCCGCCACCGCGTTGAACGCGTCCGTCGTCGTCGCTGCTCGTGCCATGCGACAATCGTATACCCATAAAGGAATACGTCAAGGACGGTTCGCCGGGACGTCCCAGGTGGGAGGCAGGGGAGCCGGGCCGAGCTCGCTGGTGAAGTCGAGCCAGGCGCCGTTGAAGGGGAACTCCGCGGCGTCGACAAGCTTTGTGACCCGCTCACCCTCGGCGCGGATCAAGGCCGCTTGCGCGCGGGGGTACGCCGCCACGAGGTCTTCCTCGTCCTTCCAGTGCCACTCGCGGTCCGGCGTCACCAGCAGGTCGAGGACCTGGTCGGACGAGTCGACGCCGCCGGGCCAGCGCTGGGCGGGCGTCTCCAGGTTCACGTACCAGCCGGCGAAGGCGCCGTCGGCCCGCCAGCTCCACGACACGGCGTGCGCGGCGTCGCGAGGCAGGAACAACAGCGACTTGACGTGCTCCCGGACTGTGGGCGAGAGCATCGTGGTCATCCCGAGCTCTTCGCTGATCGGGAGGTCGCGGGTCGGCGTACCGGACAGGGTCGTGCGGCGCATGACGGCCGAGCCGATGTCGCTCCAGAGCAGCAGGCCGCGCTCGTCGTCGGCGATGACGTAGGCGGCGGAGGCTGCCGCTATGCGGCCGTCCGGGTGCAGGAAGCGGCGGACGATCGGGGTGCCGGGGGCAAAAGGTGCATCACTCGTCACAGGGGGCACTGTGACATGCCTGGCCGCCCGATCCGTTCATGCCCTCCAGGGCCTTCAGCAGATCACCCAGGTCCAGCGGGCCGAGGTGGTCGAAGATGCGCCGCCGTACGCTTTCCAGGTGGTCAGGCCACGCCTGCCGTAACCGCGCGAGCCCCGCCTCGGTGAGCTCGACGTCGAAACCACGCCCGTCCGACTCGCAGCGCCGGCGAGTCAGGTAGCCGAGCGACTCCAGCTTGCTGACCAGGCGCGTCATCCCGCTGAGCGACATGTCGCAGCGGTGGGCGAGCTCGCTCATGCGCACGACGCCGCCCGGCGCCTCGGAGAGGTGCCGCAACGTCTGGTACTCACTCAGCGACATGCGCTGGGTGCGCTGCAGGTCGGCGTCGAGCATCTTGGGCATGACCACCATCAGCCGGCCGAACGCGTGCATGACCGCGAGCTCGGGACCGGTGAGGGGTGTGGGGGGCATGACAAAGATCCTACGGCCTTGACACCAGGCGACGACAGAGTATTTCCTTGACGAAGCAAATTAACCCGCATATCCCTGGAGCTCCGCGTCATGACGAAGATCGGCATCATCATCGGCAGCACTCGCCCGGGCCGCAACGGCGAGGCTGTTGCCAAGTGGGTCCACGAGCTCGCCTCGCAGCGCACCGACGCGGAGTTCGAGCTGGTCGACCTGCTCGACTACAAGCTGCCGCACCTCGACGAGGCCATCCCGGCGTCGATGGCGCAGTACTCGCAGCCGCACACCCAGGCCTGGGCCGCCAAGATCGCCGAGTTCGACGGCTACATCTTCGTCACCCCGGAGTACAACCACGCCACCTCGGGCGCCCTGAAGAACGCGATCGACTTCCTCTTCGCCGAGTGGAACAACAAGGCCGTCGGCTTCGTCGGCTACGGCTCGGTCGGTGGCGCCCGCGCCATCGAGACCCTGCGCCTCATCGTCGGCGAGCTGATGATGGCGGACGTCCGCGCCGCCGTGACGCTGTCGCTGGCCACCGACTTCGTGAACTACAGCCAGTTCACCCCGGGTGACCACCAGGCCGCCGCGCTCACCACGGTGCTGGACCAGACCGTCGCGTGGAGCAAGGCCCTCGCGCCGCTGCGCCAGGCCTGATCTCGGCTCGACCCGGGTCTCGGTGAGGCCCCGGTCGTCGACCCGCGAGCCGTCGGCGTGCAGGCAGAGTGCCGCTGGCGGCTCGCGCCTTGCCGACCACGAACCGGCGTGGGCTGACCCGCGCCGGTTTGCTGTTGCCGGGTAGTTGCTGCTCGGTAGGTGTCGCGCGGCAGGTTCGGCTCACGAGCACTGCTATTGCATAGTTGTTGCGCGCGGCGCGGCGCGGCTCGGTGGGCAGGACGTGGATGCGTGCGACGCAGGGCTGGTGCTCCGCAACAGCGGTGCGGCGGGCTGCGGACACCCGTGACGGCTGAGATTGCCCGCGCGGGGAAAGCGACGCGGCCACGAGGGCGACGCGCGGCCACACGCGAGCGACCCGGGCGCGGGGATGACGCGGGTCAGTGCGGGGGCGGTGTCGCGGAGTGGAAGACGACGACCGTGTCCGGTGGCCGGTCCTGCGGCGCCGGCAGGAGATCGTGCATCTGCCACTCGCCGATCGCCGCGGCGGCGGCGACGTCGGACCAGAACGCTTCCACGCCCGGGTTGTACCGCTGGAAGCCGATCCACCACCGGCCCGGGAAGAGCGCGATCGTCCGCAACGCCGCCTCCCGGCCGACGCCGCTGCGCCGCAGGGCCCGGACGACGAAGAAGCCGTCGATCGCCGTGCCGCCACCCTCCGCCGCCATGGTCAGGACGAATCCGCCCAGGCGCCCCGCCACCTTGATCAGGAAGGCCCGCCGGTCCGGGTCCTCCCCGGCCAGGAACTTGTCCAGCGGCCGGTTGTTGAAGGTGCCGTCGTCGTTGGGCAGCAGCCCGTACGACTCGGACAGATCGTGCCGGAACAGCTGGCCGAGGTTCTCGAGCACCGACCTGTGCGACCGGTCGACCTCGACCAGCTCCACGGGGCGCAGGGGCGGCCGGGCCGGCAGCGCACTCAGCGACATCGGACGATCTTCGCACGCCGGGACGGAACCTCGGAAGGCTAGCCGAACAGCACCACCGACCGGGCGCCCTCGCCGCGGGACATGCGGTCGAACGCCGCCGGGATGTCCGCCAAACCGATGCGGTCGGTGATCAGGTGGCCGAGGCGCAGCTCGCCCGCCACCACCTCCCGGGCCAGGACGGGCAGCTCCACGTCCGGGTCGGACGAGCCGTAGACCGACGATCGCAGCGTCCGCGCCGACGAGAAGATGTCCAGCGCGCTCAGCTGCAGCATGTCGTCGCCGCGGCCCATGCCGACGACCGTGACCTGGCCGCCGCGGCGGGTGGCCCGCCACGCCGAGCGGATGGTCGCCGCGCGGCCCACGCACTCGAACGCGTGGTCGGCGCCGCGGCCTCCGGTCAGGGCGCGGACGTCCTTGGACAGGGTCTCGCCGGCGACCACGAAATCGGTCGCGCCGGCCTCGGCGGCGAGGTCCTTCTTGGCCGGGGACACGTCGACGGCGATCACCGGGGAGGCGCCGGCGGCCCGGGCGGCGGCGACCACGGACAGGCCGACGCCGCCCAGGCCGATGACCAGCACGGACTGCTCCGGCGCCACGTGGGCCGTGCTGCGGACGGCGCCCGTGCCGGTGAGGACGGAGCATCCGAGCAGCGCTGCCGCGCCGAAGTCCAGGGCCGCCGGTACGGGGATCACCGCCTGGGCCGGCACGACGACCTGCTCGGCGAACGCGCCCAGCCCCAGCGTCACGTACACCGGGTCGCCGTCCAGCGTGGCGCCGTTCTCGAGCGCCGCCACGTTGGCGGTCGGGCACAGCCAGGGCTCGCCGTGCGTGCAGAACCAGCATTCGCGGCACGGCGGCGCCCAGTTGAGCGCGACGCGGTCGCCCACCGCGACCCGGGTGACGCCCGTGCCCACCTCGGCGACCTCGCCGGCGGCCTCGTGGCCGAGGACCAGCGGGTGGGGCGGGGCGAGGGTGCCGTTGACCATGGACAGGTCGCTGTGGCACACGCCGGCGGCGCGGATGCGTACCCGCACCTGTCCGGGGCCGACCTCGGGCAGGTGGATCTCCTCGACCGCCGGCGGGGTGCCGGGTTCCCGCGCCACGAGCGCCCGCACGTACGCCGTCACAGCTGGATCGCCTTCGTCTGCTGGAACTCCGCCAGCCCGTACGCCCCGAGCTCGCGCCCGACGCCGGACTGCTTGTAGCCGCCGAACGGCGCGAACGGGTTGAACGCCGCCCCGTTGACGTCGACCGCTCCGGTGCGCAGCCGCCGCGCGACGGCCAGGGCCCGGTCGGGTGGTCCCCAGACGGCGCCCGCCAGCCCGTACCGGGAATGGTTGGCGATCTCGACCGCGTGGTCCTCGCCGTCCACCGGGATGATCGACAGCACCGGCCCGAAGATCTCCTCCTGGGCCAGCTCGCTGTCCGGGTCGACGTCGGCGAAGACCGTGGCCGGGACGAAATAGCCCCGCTCCGGCAGCTCCTCGGAGGTGTGCACCAGGCGCGCGTCCGCCCGCGAGATGAACCCGCGCACCCGCTCCCGCTGGGCGGCGGACACCAGGGGTCCCAGCCGCGTCGCCGGATCGAACGGGTCGCCCGTCCGATAGGCCGCCGCGGCCTGCGCCGCCAGGTCGACGGCGGCCGGATAGAGCGACCGGTCGACGAGCATCCGGGTCAGCGCCGTGCACGTCTGCCCGGAGTTGAGGAATGCGTTCGCGACGCCCACCTTCACCGCCTTGGCGAGGTCGGCGTCCGCCAGGACCACGTTCGCCGACTTGCCGCCCAGCTCCAGGGCGACCCGGGCGATCCGGTCCGCGGCGGCGTGCGAGATCGCCCGCCCGGTGGCCGTGGATCCCGTGAAGGACACCATGTCGACGTCCGGGTGCCCGGCGATCGCGGCGCCCACCTCGGCCCCGGTGCCCGTCACGAGGTTGAGGACCCCGTCGGGCAGCCCGGCCTCGTCGGCCGCGTCGACGAGCAGGTACGCCGTCAGGGGCGTCAGCTCACTGGGCTTGAGCACGACCGTGCACCCGGCGGCAAGGGCGGCGGCCACCTTGGCGACGACCTGGTGCAACGGGTAGTTCCACGGGGTGATCGCGCCGACCACGCCGACGGGCTCGTGCTCGATGCGGGAGTGCCCGATCGTCTCCTCCGGCACGGGCGTCGCGGCCAGGTCGGCGTACCCCTTGAGGACCGTGAGGGGCAGTCCGGCCTGGACCGCCTTCGCGATCTTGAGGGGCGCGCCCAGCTCGAGGCCGACCGTGCGGGCGATCTCGTCCGCGCGGCCGGCGAGGGCCGCGTGCAGCTTGCCGAGTACGGCTCCGCGCTCCGCGCGGGGGGTGGCCGCCCAGCCGGGGAAGGCGGCCCGGGCCTCGGCCACCGCGCGGTCGACATCGACGGCGGTGCCGGCCGGCACGTGGGCGACGACCTCCTCGGTGGCCGGGTTCTCCACCGGGATCGTCGCGTCCGAGTCCGGCTCCGCCCAGCGGCCGCCGAGGTACAACTTCTCCCGCTTCATCGCAGCACACCCTCCTTGATTGCCCTGAGGCCGGTGATCGTCGTTTCGAGGCCGAGCGCGAAGGCCCCCTCGTCGACGCTGTGCTGGTGCCCGGCCAGCAGGTGCGCGTCGGAGAGGTGGGGGTAGCGCCCGGCGTAGAGGCCGGGGTCGACGTCGAAGCCGCGGGCGAAGGAGCCCAGGGCGGCGCCGGTGACCAGATAGCGCATCAGCGCGCCGATGTGGGTCGCGCGGGCGGGCGGCCAGCCGGCGCGGATCAGGCCGCCGTAGACGGTGTCGGCCATCGCGAGCGCGGCGGGACGCCGGCCCGGGCCGTGGGCGAGCACCGGCACGATGTGGGGGTGGGCGGCGAGCTCCGCGTGGTAGCTGTGCGCCCACAGCCGCAGCGCGTCGGCCCAGTCGTGGGTCGCGAAGAACGAGACGTCGACGCGGGCGACCACGGCGTCGGCGACCGCGTCGAGGATGTCGCCCTTGGTCGGGAAGTGGTTGTAGAGCGACGGCCCCGCGACGCCCAGCTCGGTGGCCAGCCGGCGCATCGACACGGCCTCCAGCCCCTCGCTGTCCACCAGCGCGCTCGCCGCCTCGACGATGCGCTCGCGGGTCAGCAGGGTGTGCCGCGGCCGGGCCATTTAACGCTCCTGAAACTCTTTACTCGGGAAAACTTACGCCGCTAGTTTTATCACGTGGACTTCTCCCTGAGCGACGAGGAGCGCGCGGTTCGTGACACCGCCCGCCAGTTCATCACCCGCGAGGTCATGCCCCTGGAGCAGGAAGCGCTGCGCCGGGAGCGGGCCCATCAGCCCGGACTGGACCGCAGTGAGCTGCGTGAGCTGCAGCTCAAGGCGAAGAAGTTCGGCTTCTGGGGGCTCTCGACCCCCGAGGAGTACGGCGGCATGAACCTGCCGGCCGTGCTGCAGTCGCTGATCTGGACCGAGATCGGCCGGACCTTCGTGCAGTTCAAGTTCGGCGGCGACGCCGACAACATCCTCTACTACGCCAATGACCAGCAGAAGCAGGAGTTCCTGATCCCCACGATCGAGGGCGACCGGATCTCCTGCTTCGCGATCACCGAGCCCGGCGCCGGCTCCGACGCCGCGAACATCAAGCTCAGCGCCCGGCAGGACGGCGACGACTGGGTGCTCAACGGCGAGAAGACGTTCATCACCAACGGCAACGACGCGGACTTCGTCATCGTCGTCGCGGTCACCGACAAGGAGAAGGGCGTCCGCGGCGGCGGCACCACGGCGTTCCTGGTCGACCGGGAGATGGGCTGGCGCTCCGAGTTCATCCAGACCATGGGCGAGGGTGGCCCGGCGTCGCTGATCTTCGAGGACGTCCGGGTGCCGGCGCGCAACATCCTCGGCGAGATCGGCCAGGGCTTCGAGCTCGGCATGAAGTGGATCGGCAAGGGCCGCTACCTGATCCCGTCGCAGGCCCTCGGCATCGCCGAGCGGGCGCTGGGCATGGCGATCGAGTACGCCAACACGCGCGAGACCTTCGGCCGCAAGATCGGCGAGAACCAGGCCATCCAGTGGATGATCGCCGACTCGGAGGTCGAGCTGGAGGCCGCCCGCTGGCTCATCCTGCGCGCCGCGTGGACCGTCGACCAGGGCGGGGACCCGAGGCACGCCTCCTCCATGGCCAAGCTGCACGGCGCCGCCATGGTCAACAACGTGGTCGACCGGGTGCTGCAGATCCACGGCGGCATGGGCTACACCCGTGAGCTGCCGCTCGAACGCTGGTACCGGCAGGTCCGGCTGATGCGCATCTACGAGGGCACCGACGAGATGCAGCGGCTGATCATCTCGCGCGACCTGCTGCGCGGGTACACCAAGATCGGAGGTCATCTCGCATGACGATGCTGTCGCTGGCCACGATCCTCGCGGAGAGCGCGCGGCGATACCCCGACAAGGTGGCGGTCGTCGACGGGCCGCTGCGGACGACCTACTCCGAGCTGTGGCAGCAATCCCTGGCGTACGCGGCCGGCCTGCGCGAACTCGGCGTCGGCCCGGACGACACGGTCGCGGTGCTCATCCCGAACGTCACCGACTTCCCCCGGGTCTACTACGCGGCACTCGCCGTGGGCGCCCGGATCGTGCCCGTGCACCTGCTGCTGACCGCGGAGGAGATGGCGTACGTCCTGCGCGACAGCGGGACCGACGTCCTCGTCGCCCACTCCAGCCAGCTGCAGACGGCGACCACCGCGGCGCACAAGGCCGGGGTGCGACTGGCGAGTGTCGGGCCCGCGGAGAAGAGCACGACGCCCCGGCTCGAGGACCTCGCGGCGTCGGTCGCGCCCCTGCCGTCGTACGTGTCACGCGAAGCGGAGGACGTCGCGGTCGTCTTCTACACCAGCGGGACCACCGGGGAGCCGAAAGGCGCCCTGCTCACCCACCTCAACCTGGTGCTCAACGCGACGGTCAACGCCTTCGACGCGAACGAGGTGCGCGCGGGCGACGTGCTGATGGGGTGCCTGCCGCTGTTCCACACGTACGGGCAGACGGTGGCCATGAACGCGGCCTTCCGGCTGGGCGCGACCCTCGTCCTGCTGGCGCGCTTCACCGGCGAGGCCGCCATCGACCTCATGGTCCGGGAGAAGGCGACCATCTTCCACGGCGTACCGACCATGTACATCTCCCTGCTGGAGGCGGCCGCCAAGGCCGAGCAGCTGCCGGAGCTGCGGGTCTGCTCCTCCGGCGGCGCCTCGCTCCCGGTCGCCGTGCTGGAGAAGTTCACCGAGATCTTCCACGCGCAGATCTTCGAGGGCTACGGGCTGTCCGAGACCTCGCCGACGGCGAGCACCAACCAGCCGTCGTTCGGCGTGCGCCCGGGCACGGTCGGGCACCCGGTCTGGGGCGTGGAGGTGGAGATCGCCCGCCCCGAGGTCGAGGAGCGGATCGAGCTGCTGCCGCAGGGCGAGCTCGGCGAGCTGGTGATCCGGGGCCACGCCGTGTTCGCGGGCTATCTGAACCGGCCGGCCGACACCGGGCAGGCGCTGGTGGACGGCTGGTTCCGGACCGGTGACCTGGGACGCAAGGACGCCGACGGCTTCATCTCGATCGTCGACCGCAAGAAGGACCTGGTCATCCGGGGCGGCTTCAACGTCTATCCGCGCGAGATCGAGGAGGTGCTGGCCCGGCACCCCGCGGTCGTCCAGGTGGCCGTGATCGGGGTGCCCGACGAGCTGCACGGCGAGGAGATCTGCGCGGTCGTGGTGAAGGACCGGGCCGAGCTCACGGCCGACGAGCTGATCGAGTGGTCGAAGGAGCGGCTCGGGCGGCACAAGTATCCGCGGCAGGTGCGCTTCGTGGAGCAGCTGCCGATGGGGCCGAGCTTCAAGGTGCTCAAGCGCGAGCTACGCCGGACGATCGGCGCTGCCGGCCCCCAGTAGGGCGGGCAGCTCGGCAACGATGGGCTTGTCGGCGGGCAGCCACGGCACCGTGTCCAGCTCGCCGACGGCCAGCCACCTCATGGCCGTGTGCTCGAGCGCGCGCGGCACGTCGCCCTCCAGCAGGTCGACCGCGAAGACGCGCAGGACGGCACGGCCGTGCGCCAGCGGCACGTCGGGACCGACCCGGGCGCCGACCGCGACCCGGACGCCGAGCTCCTCGAGACACTCGCGGGCCAGGGCCTGCTCGTCGGTCTCGCCGGGCTCGACCTTGCCGCCGGGGAACTCCCAGCGACCGGCGACCTCGGGCGGGGCGGACCGCTCGCACGCCAGCACGCGGCCATCGGTGACGATCACCGCCGCAACGATCACTCTCGGTGATGTCCGGCCGCTGACATGCTGTCCATGGGGCACGACAGACAAGCGTGCCACAAAACTTAACCGAACAGGTTGAAGGAGAACGTCCCGATCGTCACGAGAACACGGATATGTGGGCGTGGACATCGTTGACGTGGCAGACAAGACTGTGAAGCACCGACCATGACGACACGGCGACAGTTTGGCCACAAGCCGGCAACGACCGCCCGGGAGGTGCACTCGATGCGCGGCTGGAAGACACGATCCACGCGCTCCGATTACCTGAGCGACGCTATTGCGGTGCTCGGCGGCTGGACGCAGGACGGCGTTCAGCTCAAGCGCGTGCTCGCATGTGACGACAGTCAGCATGCCGCACTCACGGAGCGAATCAAGGTGGCGGCCGACACACTGCACCTGCGGCCGCGCATCAACCGGACGGACGGCCAGACGCAGATCCTGCTGGGCGCGTCGGACGGCGAGGCGATCACGGACGGTGAGGTCGCGCTCGCGGCGAGGATCGAGGACGCGTACCGGACGGTTGTCGGCCCTCAGTAATCTTGGCTGCCATGACGGCACCGGTGTACGACAGCAAGGGCCAGTACGAGCAGATCGCCTCCGGCCTGCTCGAGGGCGAACAGATCATCGCGGTGTACGACGCGGTCGGCGTCGGCACCGGATTCATCGGGCTGACCACGCGCCGGGTGATCATCCAGGACAAGTCGTTCGCAGGGAAGCGCTTCGCGATCACGAGCATCCCCTACTCGAAGATCAGCGCCGTGAGCGTGGTCAGCAACAAGAGCTTCGCCGGGCAGTACTTTTCGACCGGCACGATCGCCATCACGGTCGGCCAGCACCTCTACGAGGTCGAGTTCCGGGGCTCGGAGAAGACCCACCACGTGCACAACGTGATCTTGCACTACGCGTCGTAGTTTTTTCGCCCACGACAAAAGTTCGGTGCCATCCATCGAAAGTGGTCGCTGGGCTGTTACACGTACGAAATGAGAATGCGATCTGCCGCTGCGGCGGCCCTGCTCGTGGCGGCCACGCTCGTCACCGGGCCGGCCGCCGCCCACGCCTCCGACGACCCTTCTCAGATCCTCGTCTTCTCCAAGACAGCCGGCTTCCGGCACGACTCCATCCCCGCCGGCGTCGCGGCCCTCCGGGCGCTGCCCGGCTTCCAGGTGACCGCCACCGAGGACGCGGCCGCCTTCACCACCCGCAACCTCGCCAAGTACGACGCCGTGGTGTTCCTCAGCACCACCGGTGACGTGCTCAACGACAGCCAGCAGAAGGCCTTCGAGCGCTACATCGGGCGCGGCGGCGGCTTCGCGGGCATCCACGCCGCCGCCGACACCGAGTACGAGTGGCCCTTCTACGGCCGGCTCGTCGGCGCGTACTTCCGGCAGCACCCGGCCATCCAGGAAGCCGACGTCGTGCTCGAGGACCGGGCCCACGCGGCCACGGCGCACCTCCCGCAACGCTGGCACCGCACCGACGAGTGGTACGACTACCGCACCAACCCGCGCACCACGGCCCACATCCTCGCCACGCTGGACGAGAGCACGTACACCGGCGGGGTCATGGGCGCCGACCACCCGCACGCCTGGTGCAAGACGCTCGGGCCCGGCCGGTCCTTCTACACCGGCGGCGGCCACACCGCCGAGTCGTACTCGGACCCGGCCTTCCTGGCCCACCTGCGCGGCGGCATCGAATACGCGGCCGGGCTGGTCAACGCCGACTGCCGGCCGGAGAACGGCTACACGACGCTCTACGACGGCGACACCACCGGCTGGACGCAGGCCGGACCGGGCAGCTTCACCAACACCGACGCCACGCTCACGTCGACCGGCGGCATGGGGCTGCTCTGGTACAGCGCCGCCGAGTTCGAGAACTACTCGCTCAAGCTCGACTGGAAGATGGCCGGCGACGACAACTCCGGCGTGTTCATCGGCTTCCCGCCGTCCGACGACCCGTGGTCCGCGGTCGACAAGGGCTACGAGATCCAGATCGACGCCACGGACGCCGCCGACCGCACGACCGGCTCGGTCTACACGTTCCAGGCGCCGCGCGCGAAGGCCCGGGACGCGGCGCTCAACCCGCCCGGGCAGTGGAACACGTACGAGCTGCTGGTGCAGGGGTCACGGCTGCGCGTGTACCTCAACGGCGTACTGATCAATGATTTCGTCTCCCGTGATCCCGCGCGGTCGCTGGCGGGTCACATCGGCCTGCAGAACCACGGGACCGACGACGAGGTGTCCTTCCGCCACGTGCGGATCAAGGAGCTCCCGGACTGCTGAGCACCCGGGTGGGCAGCGGCGTCTCGGTCACCGTGCCGTCCGCTGCCCGCTTCAGCTCGTACGCCCTCGGGCCCTCCCGGTCGGCGACCGCCTCCACCATCCGGGTGCCGCGGTAGACGAGCCCCGCGTGGTCGTCGGTCGCGTACCCGTCGGGCAGCGTGCCGTCCGCGATGAACTGGTGCATCTTCGGACGGCGCTGCGCCTCGCTGTCGTAGTGCACCCCGTTGCTGTACGGCAGCCAGCCCAGCCCGCCCGTGAACGCGCGCAGGTCGTAGCCGTAGCTGTCCGTGCTGCCCCCGGCATGCCAGCAGATCGACCCCGCCGACACGCCGCCCAGCACCACGCCGGACTGCCACGCCTCGTACAGGATCTCGTCGAGCCCGTGCACCTTCCACACCGCGACCAGGTTGGCCACGCTGCCGCCGCCCACCCAGATCACGTCCTGCGCCAGCAGGAACTTGCGCATGTCCCGGTGATTGGGCATCGGGAACAGCTGCAGATGCGACGCACGGTAGCGGGTCTTGGCGAAAGCCGCGTACGTGTAACCGATCCGGATCTCCGGATCGCCGGTCGCCTGGTGCAGCATGCAGAACCGGGCGGTCTCCCCGGCGCCGGACAACTCCGCGGCCAGATGATGGATCGGCCCCGGCGTCAGGTCGAACAGCCCGTGCTCCCCGGCGGTGAAACCGGCGCTCGTGGCAAGAATGGTAGGTTCAGCAGCGGTCACCGGCCCATCATCGTGCACGCGTCGGCCGTCGCCAGCACCAGGTCGGCAGCCATGTCCACCGCCTCGGCCGGCGGCGCCGCGAACAACGCGTCCACGTGTGCCGCCAGCGCGGGCGGCGCCCCGGGCAGCGCTGCGGCCGAGGCCACCGCGCCCTTCTCGGTGACGAGCCAGCGGCCGGCGGCGCCGTGCAGGGCGTGCACGCACACGCCGGTCAGCCGGAACAGGCAGCCCGCGAGGTAGCTGGTGTCGGCGCGCGGCAGGGCCTTGCGGGCGAGGCGGACGAGGAAGTCGCCCTCCCAGAGGCCGGCGACCAGGGCTTCCCGGAGGGCGGGCGGGTAGGTCTGCGCCTGGTCGCGGAGGGTGGTCACGGTGGTCGTGCGGTCGGCGAGGACTTTGCCGAGGGCTACTTCGCCGGCGTACGCGAAGTCGGGCACGCCCAGGGGGTGGCCCGCCTGGGCGTGGAACTCGTAGCGGCCGGCGCGGGCGTCGGACCAGGCCCGCTCGACCCGGCCGATGTCGCGGTAGATCCAGTCCACGGCGCTGCCGTCGACCGTGAGCCAGCCGCCGCCGTCCACCCAGGGTCCCCACTCGCCGGGCGCGGTGATCTGCGCGCCGGGGCCGGCGAAGTGCCGGGCCGCTGCCGCCAGCGCGGGGAGGTCGAGGGGCTCGCGGTAGTAGAGGCCGAGGTCGGTGTCGGACTCGGGCGTGTGGGTGCCGCGGGCGCGGCTGCCGCCGAGGAGTACGGCCTCCACGCCCGGGATCTCGACCAGGTGGGTGGCCATCTCGTGCAGTCGTGCGTCCGTCACCATGCCTGGCCAGCCTCCCGGGCCGTTGTTGCTTCGTCGCTACCGATGCCTGTGTTGCCCTCGCCATGCTCGTGCAGCGTCTCGCCGCGCTTGGGCGTGGCCCGCGCGTGGGCCCGCACGCCGGAATCGACGCCGACCCGCAGGCGGCCGTTGCCATCGTCGCCGGCACGCCCCGCCGCACCGTCCCCGCCATGCTTGCCCGTCAGCTGCCGGACTTCGTTCGCGGGAGTTGTTGCCCAGATTCAGTTGTTGCCTTCGCTTGTGTTGTTGCCGTCAGGTTTGCTGTTGCTGCCGGCGTTGCTGTTGCTGTTGCTGTCGTGGCCGGTTGCTGCGCGCTCGTTGTTGCCGGGCTTGACCGCCTCGATGAGGACCCGGGTGGAGTGGGAGACGAAGCTGCCCTCGGCCTGGATCCTCTCGTGGATGGCACGCAACTGCGGCCGGTGCCGCTCGATGGAGAAGCCGGGAACCGTCCACACCACCTTGCGCAAGAAGTAGGCAACAGCAGCCACGTCGAAGAACTCCACCCGCAACCGGGCCGGCCGCGCCTGCAGCACCCGCAGCCCCGCGGCCTCGGCCGCCGCCCGCAGCTGCCCGGGACTGTTGCGGTCGGGCGGAGGCAACGGCCCGAGCACCGCCTCGGACAACTCCCGATTCGTGCCCGCGCCGATCTGCTGCGAGAGAAAGGTGCCACCCGGCCGCAGCACCCGGGCCACCTCGTCCCACGGGGTGTGCTCGGGATGCCGGCTGACGACCAGATCGAACGAGCCCGCGCGGAAGGGGAGGCAGGGCCCCGCCGCCGCCTCGACCACGACCCCGCCGGCCGCCCGTAGATTCCGCGCCGCAATCGGCACATTCGGCCGCCACGACTCGGTGGCCACCAGCACCGGCGGCGGCACTGGCACCCCGGCGAGCACCTCGCCGCCGCCGGTCTGCAGATCCAGAGCGGCCGTCGCCTTTGCCATGGCCGCCCCCATGAGCCGGGCATAACCCCACTCCGGCCGTTCCTCGGTCGCCCGCCCCGCGAACCAGGAGAAATCCCAGCCCTCCACCGGCACGGCCGCGGCCTCGTCCAACAACTCCTCGAATCGGTCCACGAGTTCGCAGTCTCCGCCCACCGCCCGCCTGGAGCGACCCGTTTTCCGCGCGCCCGCCCGGCTTTCGTCTATCGCGGCGCAGGCGCGCTCGTGCCGGCCGCTTCGCCGTCGTTCCTGCTGGAGCCGGCAGCGCTTTCGCCCGGGATCAGGCTTGCTGCGCCGGTGTCACCGGCCTTCGGTGCCCCGTCCGGCTGAGCGGCAGGCGCGGCTCCCGGCTTGCTGTCCACGCCGTGCTTGCCGGGCATGCCGTTCTTGATGTCCCGGCCGCCGGGGCGGACGTTGCTGCCGGGCGCCTGCGCGTTGCCCTTGCCGGCCGGCCGATGAGCGCCCGCGTCGCCGGTCGGCTGCTGCTTGTTGTTGCCCGGCTGCTGTTTGTTGTTGCCGGGCTGCTGCTTGCCGGGGCTGGTGCCGGCGGCGGCTGCGGTGGTGGGTGCGGGGGCGGGCTTGTTGTTGCCTGGCAGTTGCGTGACTGCGTTGCAGGGGAGCGTGACCTGCATGGCGTTCAGCTGGTCGTCGGTCAGCAGCCCGAGCTTGCGACCCACCAGCTCTTCCTCGGCCGGGGTGCTCTCGTCGCTGCAAGCAGCGTGGCGGCCGATGGGGCGGCACTCCGCCCCCGGGCCGCAGCCTCCGGCCCAGCCGCCGGCCCGGTGGCTGCCCTGGCGTCCGCCGAAGCCGCCGTCCGCGGAAGCTCGGTCGTTGCCGCGCCAGGAGTTGGTGCCGGAGCGGGCGCGGCCGGCCGGGCGTTGGTCGGTGGCGAATCTGCGGCCATTGCCGATGCCGATGTTGTTGCCGGCCCGGGAGTTGATGCCCGGGCGGTGGTCCTCGCCGGGGTGGTTGCCCCGCCAGCCGCGACCGTCACGGCCGCCGGGTCCGCCGGGGCCGCCGGGGCCGCCGCGGCCGTCACGGCCGTCGAAATCGCCGCGGCCGCCGTGCGGGCCGCGGCCGCCGAAGTCTCCACGGCCGCCCTGGTCGCCGTTCCAACGGCTGTTGCCGTAGGCGATCACCCGGGGCTGGGGCTCGCGGGTGACAGTGGACCCGGTCAGGCGTCGCCCGGTCTCGCGGCCGTCGACGTACGTGACGTCGTAGCGCAGCACCCGTTCGCCGGGGACACCTTGGCTCTGGACCCGCTTGGTGCCGCGGGGGAGCGACGGGTCGCGCACCAGCTTGGTGCGGAACGGGATCGTCTCCGTGACCTGTTCGGTGCGGGTGCCTGTGGTCGCGCCCGCTCCGGCCGGGGACTCCGGTGCGCCTCCGGTCGTGCGGGGTGCGCGGGTCGCTGTGCGGTCGGCCTGCTGCGGGACGCCGCGGTCGCCGGTCGCATCGTCGCCGGTTGCCGTGCCGGGGAGACCGGTCGTCTTTCCGGGCGCGCCAGCTGCCCCGGCGGCCGCCGCCCCCGGCGCTCCGGCGCCTGACGTTCCGGCACCGGCAGCTCCCGCACCGGCAGCGCCGGGACCGGCGACTCCGGCGCCGGCGGCTCCTGCGGCTGCGGCACCGGCGGCTCCGGTGGCGGTGCGGGGTTCGCCCGGGATCTGCAGGGGCGCCGTCATCGCCGTGTCACCGGCGCGGCGATCGGGGTCGTTCTTGCCGGTCAGGGCGGCGATGCCCCCTGCGGCGCCCGCCACGACGGCGAGGACACCGAGGCCGGCGGTGGTCATGCGGACGCCGAACGGAAGCCGGGCCCAGAACGACTTTCGCGGCATTTCGAGGCAATGTTGCCAGGAATCGCTAGATGTCTGGTTTGGCACTAAAGCATTGTGGGGTGCGCGGCGCCGAGCGCCACTGTCCGGACCGCACCCGAACGGATGACCGTGGGGCCGACCGACGGGTATGCGACACCACCCGACCCGCTGGGCGCCGGTTTTCGGAGGCACGTCGTCACGCTTCGAGAATGCTCGAACACGTTTCCCGCGCCCGGCTGTCCGTCAGAACCAGGCGGCGGGAACGCACCCGTCAATTGATCACCAGGAGGTCCGGTGCGCAGAACAGTCAGCATCCTCGCGGCAGCAGCATTGGCCCTCGGCGGCACGCTCGCCGTCAGCACTCCGGCCTCGGCCGCCACGCCCACTCTGCGGTTCCACGGTGCCCAGTACGACTCCCCGGGCTCCGACAACCGCAGCAACGCCAGCCTCAACGCCGAGTGGATCTCGCTCGTCAACACCGGCGCGAAGGCCGTGAACCTCAACGGCTACACGGTCCGGGACAAGTCCGGCCGGGTCTACAAGTTCGGCAAGGTGTCCATCGCCGCCAAGGGTGGCCGCGTCTGGCTGCACACCGGCAAGGGCACCAACACCACGAAGAACCGCTACTGGAACAGCGGCAACTACATCTGGAACAACACCGGCGACACGGCTTACCTGCGCAACGCGTCGGGCAAGCAGGTCGACACCTGCAGCTGGAAGTCCAAGACGAATCGCACCTGGGTCGCCTGCTGACCACCTGCGGTAGCAGAGCCCCGGCAGTTGCCACCGCGCTGCCGGGGCCGGCGGGCCGCTCAGGGAGAGGAGCGCGCGGAGGGGCCGCGCGGACAGGGGCGCCGCAGAGGCACGCGCGGAGGGGCACGCGCGGACAGGGCCGCGCGGGCATGGGTGGGAGGTTGGGCCGCGCGGCGGTTGGGAGGGCGTGCGGGGTTACGGGCGGGAGGCGAGGAGGGCGGTGATCGTCCGCGTGAGGGCGGCTTCGGCCTCGGCGGGGGAGAGGCCCATCGCGTCGCGCATCGTGCCCCAGGTGGGCCACATGCTGGCGGCGGTGAGGGCGTCGAGGAGGTGCTTGTCGCCGCCGAGTTCGGGCTTGAAGAGGTCGGCGATCTCGTCACGAACCCGCTGCACGTGGTTGCGCCGGTAGCTTTGGAGGGCCTCGGAGAAGGGTTCCTTCAGGGAGGAGGCCTTGGCGGCCGGGGCGATGGCCTCGAGGAGCCGGGCCCGCTGGCGGCAGTAGGCAGCGATGCGCTCGGGCAGCGGAAGGCCGGCCGGGACCGGCTCGTGGGCGGCGTCGCGCTGCTCGAGGATGAGCTGGCCGCTGGCGGCGAAGAGGGCCTCCATGTCGGCGAAGTGGCTCCACAGGGCGCGCAGGGAGACGCCGGCCTGTTTGGCGATGCGGTCGGCGGTCGGTCGCAGATCGCCGGAGCGGATGAGGGCGACGTGGGCCTCGACGATGGCCGCGCGGGTGCGCTCGGAGCGGGCCGTGCGGCCGTCGATGCGCTGGGGCGGGCGGGGCGAGGCGGCCGGCATCACTGTCCTCCATGTCGACGGAGTTCGCGGCGGGCGAGGGATCGCTTGTGGACTTCGTCGGGACCGTCCGCCAGTCGCAGCGTACGGGCGGCGGCCCAGAGCCGGGCGAGCGGTGTGTCCTGACCGAGGCCCGCGGCGCCGTACGTCTGGATGGCCTTGTCGAGGATGTGCTCGACGGTGGCGGGGACGACGATCTTCATGGCCTGGATCTCGGTGTGGGCGCCCTTGTTGCCGACGGTGTCCATCAGCCAGGCGCCCTTGAGGACGAGCAGCCGGGCCTGTTCGACGCGGACGCGGGCGTCGGCGATCCACTCCTGGACCACGCCCTGCTCGGCGAGGGGCTTGCCGAAGGGCGTGCGGGTCAGGGCCCGCTTGCACATGAGCTCGATCGCGCGCTCGGCCATGCCGATGAGCCGCATGCAGTGGTGGATGCGGCCGGGGCCGAGCCGGGCCTGGGAGATGGCGAAGCCCGAGCCCTCGTCCCCGATCAGGTTCGCCGCCGGTACGCGCACCTCGTCGAAGATCACCTCGGCGTGCCCGCCGTGGTCGCCGTCGTCGTAGCCGAACACGGTCATGCCGCGGCGCACCTCGACGCCGGGGGTGTGCCGGGGCACCAGGATCATGCTCTGTTGCAGGTGGCGGGCGGCGGACGGGTCGGTCTTGCCCATGACGATGAAGACCTGGCAGTTCGGGTTCATGGCGCCCGTGATGTAGAACTTGCGGCCCGTGATCACGTAGTCGTCGCCGTCGCGGGCGATGCGGGTGCCGATGTTCGTGGCGTCGGAGGAGGCGACCTCCGGCTCGGTCATCGCGAAGGCGGAGCGGATCGTGCCGTCGAGCAGGGGCCGCAGCCAGCGCTCCTGCTGCCGGGGGCTGCCGAACTCGGCGAGCACCTCCATGTTGCCGGTGTCCGGGGCGGCGCAGTTGAGCGCGGCCGGGGCCAGGGCAGGGCTGCGGCCGGTCAGCTCGGCCAGCGGCGCGTACTGCAGGTTGGTGAGCCCGGCGCCGTGCTCGCCGGGCAGGAAGAGGTTCCAGAGACCGGCGAGCCGGGCCTGCGCCTGGAGGCGGGACAGCACCGGCGGCGGGGACCAGTCGCCCGCGTACGTGTCGTGGAACTCCTGCTCGGCGGGGAGCACGTGGTTGTCGAGGAAGGCGGTGAGGCGCTTGCGGTAGTCCTCGGTCTTCTCGTCGTACGCGAAATCCATCAGGCCGTCTCCAACTGGGCGAGTCCCTGCGTGACCAGCGGGGCCACGAGCGCACCGACGGTGTCGAAGCCCTCGCCGACCGTCTGGCCGTGGACGAAGCGGTAGTGGACGCCCTCGAGGATCACGGCGAGCTTGAACGCGGCGAAGGCGATGTACCAGTTCAGTGCGGACAGGTCCCGGCCGGACCGCCGGGCGTAGCGCTCGGCGATCTCGGCCTGCGAGGGGTGGCCGGGGACGCTGACCGGCGTGCGGGCGGTGCCTCCCTGCTGCAGGAGGGGGCGCTGCGTGTAGACCAGCATCAGGGCGACGTCGGACAGCGGGTCGCCGAGCGTGGACATCTCCCAGTCGAGAACGGCGTTGACCTGCAGCTTGTCGCCGATCAGCACGTTGTCGAGGCGGTAGTCGCCGTGCACCACCGTGCCGCGGCCGCCCGCGGGGACGGCCGCGGCGAGGCGGTCGTGCAGCTCCTCGATGCCGGGCAGCTCGCGGCTGCGGGAGGCGTCGAGCTGCTTCTTCCAGCGGCGGACCTGGCGCTCGTTGAAGCCCTCGGGCCGTCCGAAGTCGCCGAGCCCGATCTCCGCGGGCACCAGCGCGTGCAGGTCGGCGAGCGTGTCCACCAGGGACAGGACGAGGTCGTGCAGCGCGTCCGGGCCCAGGGCCTCCAGGTCGGCGACGGCCCGGTAGATCGTGCCGTCGACGTGGTCCATGAGGTAGAAGGGCGCGCCGATGACGTCCGGGTCGGTGCACAGGCGGACGGGACGCGGCACCGGGAAGCCCGTCCGGGACAGCGCGTCGAGGACCTTGTGCTCGCGGGCCATGTCGTGGGCCGTGGGCAGGACGTGGCCCAGGGGCGGCCGGCGCAGGACCCAGCGGTGGGTGCCGTCCGTGACCGCGTACGTGAGATTGGACCGTCCCCCGGCGAACATGGTCGCGGTCAGCTCGCCGGTGCCGAGGTAGGCCTGGAGCGAGGAGAGGTCGAGGCCCTTCACGCGAGACCCTCGAAGGCGCGCTGGATCTTGTTCATGCCGCCCAGCCAGCGGTCGGTCTCCGTGGCGCGCAGCCGGTAATAGTCGGCAACCTCGGGGTGGGGCAGGATGAGGAAATTGTCGGATTTGATGCCCTCGAGAACCACGTCCGCGACGGCTTCGGGGGAAAGGGCGCCCTGGGCCAGGAGGGCCTTGCTGGCGCTCTCGCCGTCGTTGGCCAGCATCGCCGTGGTGACCCCCTGCGGGCACAGCGCCTGCACGGTGATGCCCCGGTGGGCGTAGGTGGCGCGCAGCCACTCGGCGAAGGCCAGCGCGGCGTGCTTGGTGACCGAGTAGGGCGCGCTGCCGAGCAGGGTCAGCAGGCCGGCGGCGGAGACGGTGAAGAGGAAGCGGCCCTGGCCGGCGCCCAGATAGCGGGGCAGGAGCGCGCGGGCCGCGTACACGTGGGACATGACGTTGACCTGCCACGCCCGCTCCCACTCGGCGTCCGGCGCGTCCGGCGCACCCGCGGCCAGGATGCCGGCGTTGGCGCAGAACAGGTCGCAGCCGCCCAGCTCCGACCACGCGGTCTCGACCAGGCGGTGCACGTCGGCCTCGTTCGCGGCGTCGCCCGGCACCGCGATCCCGCCGATGTCGGTGGCCACCGCGTCGGCCGCGGCACTGTCGACGTCGTTGACGATCACGCGGGCACCGTCGGCGGCGAACCGGCGGGCGAGGGCGGCGCCGATCCCGCCACCCGCGCCCGTCACGACGACCCGCTTCATCCCATGTTCCCGGTCAGCGTGCTGCCGCCGTCGATCACGATGGTCTGGCCGGTGATCCAGGCCGCGTCGGGCGAGCTGAGGAAGGCGACGGCTCCGGCGACATCTTCCGGTACGCCCAGCCGCTTCAACGGGTACGTGGCGGCGACCTGCTCCTCGCGCCCCTCGAACAGCGCCGTGGCGAAGCGGGTCTTCACGACGGCGGGGGCCACCGCGTTGACGCGTACCTCCGGGGCGAGCTCGACCGCCAGCTCCTCGGTCAGGTGGATCAGCGCGGCCTTGGTGACGCCGTAGAAGGCGATGCCCGGCGCGGGCCGCACGCCGGACACCGACGAGATGTTCACGATCGAGCCGCCGTTCTCCGCCAGCCCGCCGCGCAGCCCCTCCTGCACCCAGCCGAGCGTGCCGAGCACGTTGACGTCGAGCATCTTGCGCGCGGCGCCGAGGTCGAGCGAGGCGAGCGGCCCGTACGCCGGGTTGATGCCGATGTTGTTGACCAGGATCGACAGTGGCCCGAACGCCCCGAGCACGGTGTCGATCACGGCCGCGCGATGATCGGCGTCGTCGCCCTTGCCGGGCACGCCGATCGCCACCTCGGGCCCGCCGAGGTCCTTGACGGCCGTCTCCAGGGCCGCGGCGTCACGCCCCGTGATGCACACGCGTGCACCCTCCGCGACGAATCGCTGGGCGATGGCGAAGCCGATTCCCCGGCTCGCGCCGGTCACGAGGGCGACGGCCCCGGACAACTGCGACATCATGCCTCCATCGGTACGCAAGATTTCTTGAGCGTTTCAGGCCTGTCAAGAGGCCGCCGGAACGCCGTTCGCCGGCGGGGCGGCGGGCGCTGCCGTGTACGCGTTGACGGGCCCGTCCTCCGAATCAGTCTCGTACGGCGTGCCGAAGTACGCCTGTTTTCCGCCCTGGACCCGGCTCAGCTGCTCCCCGCCGTACCCGGAATGGTCGTCGGCGGAGAAGCGCAGCGGGACCAGTCCGGGGCCCTGGAAGCCGCCCTTCTCGACCGCCCCGACGAGGCCGTCGCGGGTCAGGTCCTGGCCGGCGGCCTGCAGGCTCTGCACGAAGAGATAGGCGACCGACATGCCGTAGACGACGTTGTTGTCGAACTCGGCGCCGGCGTTGTACTGGTCGTGCGCCTTCTTGAAGAGCTGGATCCACGGGTTGGCCGTGTCGGTGGCCAGCGGCAGGTAGTTCGCCGACACGAGGCCCTCGGTCAGCGCGGCCGCGGGCCCGAGCTGCTTGGTCAGCGTGGTGAGATCGGCGCCGACCTGGGAGACGACGAACTGCGGCTTGAACCCGATCTTCGCGGCGGTGCCGAGGCTCAGCGCGGTGAAGCCCGGCACGGTGGCCAGCGCGACCACCTGGCAGCCGGCCTGCTTGAGCGCGCCCATCTGCGGGCCGACGTTGGGGTTGCTGGTGACGTAGCTCTGCTTCGCGGCGACCGGGCCGAGGATCTTCTCGTAGCCGGCGAGGGCGTCGCGGCCGAAGTCGTCGTCCTGGCCGAGGAAGCAGACCTTCTTGCCGGCCTGCTCGTTCTTGATGTACGTGCCGAGGATCTTGCCCTCGACGGTGTAGTCGACGTTGAAGCCGAACGTGCCCGGGTACTTGTCCGGCTGGTCCCAGCTGCGGCTGCCCGAGGCGACGAAGAGGTCCGGCACCCGGTTGGTCTTGAGGAAGTCGAGCACCCCGGTGTGCGTCGGCGTGCCGAGTCCGTTGAGGATCGCGAACACCTTGTCCTGCAGCACCAGCTCGCGCACCACCTGCTGGGTCGTGGCGGGGTTGTAGGTGTCGTCCATGATCTTGTAGGTGATCTTCCGGCCGTGCACGCCGCCCGCGGCGTTGACGAAGTCGAAGTACGCCTTGGAGGCGGGCGCGATCTTCGAGTAGCCGGCCGCGGCCGGGCCGGTGAGTGGCATGTGCGTACCGACGAGGATCTCGCTGCCGGTGACGCCCGGGGTGCTCGCGGTGCCGCCACCGCCGCCACTGTCGCTGCAGGCGGCGGCGAGGGTCGCGACGAGAAGCAAGGGCCAGAGGCGTTTCATGCTTTTCTCCTCCAAGGGATTCTGAGGGCGGCGATCCCGCCGGGGGCGGCGAGCATCACCGCGATGAGGGCGAAGCCGAAGAGGGCCAGCGGGAGGTTGCCCTCGAGCCGCTGCGCCTCGATGCCGTCGGTGACCGAGTGGGCCAGGGCGGGCAGCGCGACGAGCAGCACCGCGCCCCACACCGCCCCGGCGAGCCGGCCGAGCCCGCCGATCACGACGGCCATGACCAGGAAGAGCGACAGGGAGAGCGGGAAGGCGCCGGGTGACACGCTCTGCGAGAGCACGGCGAACAGCGCGCCGCCGAGCCCGGCGCAGGCCGCGCTGATCACGAACGCCAGGACCTGCGTACGGGCGACGCTCACGCCCGCCAGCCGGGCGGCCGTCTCGTCGTCGCGGACCGCGCGCAGCTCCCGCCCGAAGCGCCCCCGGACCACCACGGTCAGCGCCAGCATCGTGATCAGGGCGCCGCCCCAGCTGAGCCACGCCTGCCACTGCTCGACGGTCACAGTCGCCGGCGGCGGCTCGAGCGCCACGGGCAGGCCCTGATCGCTGTTGAACGTGTCGTCGAACGTACTGGTGATCGCGGGCACCACCACCGCCACCGCGAGCGTCAGGCCGGCCAGGTAGGGGCCGCGCAGCCGGGCGGCCGCCAGCCCGATCACCGCCCCCGCCGCGGTGGTGAGCAGGATCGCCGCGGCGAAGGCGAGCGTGAGCGGCCAGCCCGCGTTGCAGCACAGGGCCAGGGTGTACGCGCCGGTGGCCATCAGTGCGCCGTGCCCGAGCGACAGTTGCCCGTTGAGTCCGGTGAGCACGGTCAGCCCCGCCGTCACGCACAGGTACGCACCCACCGTGGCCAGCTGGTACGTCCGGAACGGCGGCAGTATCAGGGTGAGGACGAGGATCAGCGTGACGCCGGCGAGGGCCCACACGCCCGTCACCTGCCGGGGCCGGGTGAGCCGGAGGGCGAGGCTCATACCGTTCGGGCCCTTCCGCGCGAGAACAGGCCGCCCGGGCGCCCGAGCAGGACCACGACCAGCAGGACCAGGACGGCGACGGGCGCGACCGTGGCGCCGAGGTAGCCGCTGACGTAGGAGACGAGCAGCCCCACGACCAGCCCGCCCGCGACCGAGCCCGGGGCGCTGTCGAGGCCGCCGACCACCGCCGCGGTGAAGGCGCTCACGAAGACGACGTCCATCGCGTTCGGATGCAGGCCCAGCTCGGTGGGGAGGACGAGCATCCCGGCCAGCGATCCCACGCCCGCCGCGAGCGCCCAGCCCAGGGTCAGCATGCCGCCGACGTGCACGCCGAGCAGCCGGGAGACGTCCGGGGCGAAGGCGGCGGCACGCATGCGCAGGCCCACGGCCGTACGGGTGAAGAGAAGCGCGAGCAGCACGCCCACCGTGCCCACCGCCGCGAAGACGAACAGGTCGAAGCGCGACAGCAACGCCACGCCGCCGGCCGTGAACGCCTCGCGGCTGAACGGCGCCGGGGCCGGCCTGTACTCGTTGCCGTAGACCATGCCGAGCACGCCCTGGATGACCAGCACCAGCCCGAGCGCCACGACCACGCCGTTGAGGTGGCTGGAGTGGTCGACGAACCGCATCACCACCCGCTCGGTGACCGCGCCCAGCGCGATGCCGGCGACGATCGCGACGGCGAAGCCCAGCCAGTACGAGCCGGTGGCCGACGAGACCGAGAAGCCGGCGTACGCGGTGGCGACGGCCATGGCGCCCTGCGCGAAGTTGACGATGCGGGTGGCGCGCCAGATGAGCACCAGCGCCAGGGCGAAGGCGGCGAAGACGGCGCCGCGGCTCAGGCCGTCGAAGGTGAGGTACACGAATCGGTCCACTCAGAACCCCAGGTATGCGTGTCGGAGGTCGTCGTCCAGCGCGGTGCCCCGGCTGACGACGCGGCCCACGGCCAGGACCACGGCCTCGTCGGCGACGGCCAGCGCGCTGCGGACGTTCTGCTCGACGAGGAGGACGGTCAGGCCCGTACGGTCGCGCAGGTCGGCGAGCAGCGTCATGATCTGCGCGGTGATCCGGGGCGCCAGCCCCAGCGACGGCTCGTCCAGCAGCAGCAGCTTCGGGCGCCCGACCAGGGCCCGGCCGAGCGCGAGGAGCTGCCGCTCGCCGCCGGAGAGCTGGTGACCCGCGAAGCGGCGGCGCCGGGCGAGCGGCTCGAAGAGCTCGTAGACCTCGTCGAGGGCGCGCTTGGCGTCCGCCCGGTCCCTGCGCCAGAGGCCGCCGAGCCGGAGGTTCTCGTCGACGGTCAGCTCGGTCACCACGCCGCGGCCCTCGGGCACGTGCGCGACGCCGCGGCGCACCATCTCCTCGGTGCGGACCCCGCGCATGTCCTGCCCGTCGATGACGATCCGGCCCTTTTGCAGGGGCAACAGACCCGAGAGGGTACGCAACAGCGTGGTCTTGCCGGCCCCGTTGGCGCCCAGCACGGCGACGACCGAGCCGGCGCGCACGTCGAGATCGATGTCCTCGAGCACGGGGATGCCGCCGTAGCCGGCCGTCAGCTTCTCGACGCGCAGCATCAGCCCTCCCCCAGATAGGCGTCGGCGACCTTGGGATCGGCGCGGATCTCGTCGGGGGTGCCGTACGCGATGGGCTTGCCGAAGTCGAGGACCAGGATCTCGTCGCAGACCGCCATCACCAGGTCCATGTGGTGCTCGACGAGGAGGACGCCGCACGACAGGTCCTTGATCAAGGCGGTGAGCCCGGCCATCTCCTCGGCGCCGAGGCCGCCCGCCGGCTCGTCCAGCAGGAGCAGCCGCGGCTCGGCGGCCAGGGCGCGGGCGAGGGCGACGCGCTTGCGGACCGCGTACGGGAGGGTCATGGGTCTGCTGTTCAGGTGCTGCGTGACGCCGCACCGCTCGAGCACCGCTCCGGCCGTGGCGGGGTTGGCGATCTGCACGTTCTCCAGCACGGTGAGGCTGGGGAAGAGGCCGACGCCCTGCAGCGTGCGCGCGATGCCGAGCCGGGCCAGCCGGTGCGGGCGGGGGCGGAAGCGCTCGCCGCCGAGGGTGAGGTGGCCCGCGGAGGGGCGCACGAAGCCGCAGACGACGTTGAAGAGCGTGGTCTTGCCGGCGCCGTTGGGACCGATCACCCCGACCGTACGCCCCTCGGGCACCGTCAGCGTGACTCCGTCGAGCGCGGTCAGGCCGCCGAAGCGGACGCCGATGTCGTGCAGAGCGAGGGCGGTCATCAGCACCCCTCTATGTCCTTTTTGGAAATTGCAGCCTGAGTGTAGATTCTTGAGACGGAGAGTCAATGGCCACGAAACATTGACGACACGTGGTGCGACTTCCGACTGTGCTCGTCGGTACGGGCGCGTATCGTCCGATCGGATGATCATCCCGGCGCCGGCGGCGCCTATCGTGGCCAGGTGCGCAATACAGTTGTCCGGGCCGGACTGGCGGCCGTCGTGCTGGGCGGCTCCCTCGCCGCCTGGGGTCTCGCCACGGGTTCCGCCTCGGCGGCCGACGGTCCCATCGCCCTGCCCGAGTCGGCGGGCATCCCGCTGCCGGCCGCGACGGTGTCGTCACCGGGCGACATGGTCGTCGACGCGCCGCGGCGCCGGGTGCTGATCAGCGACACCGCCGCCGGTCAGGTCGTCGCCCTGACCTACGCGGGCGTCCGCTCCGCCGCCGTCAGCGTGCCGGGTGCCGGTGCCCTGACGATGTCGGCGGACCGGGGCACCCTCTATGCCACCGGTGATCACGAGGTGGCCGTGGTGGACGTCGCCACGCTCGGCGTGCGCCACTACCCGCTGGGGGAGTCACGGACGCCCACCGCTGTGGTACCCGCCGGCGGCAAGATCTGGGTCAGCTTCCGGCAGGACGGCGGGTACGGCAACTGGGGCTCGCTCGAGTCCGACGGCACCGTCCGTGTGCACGACACCGACCCGCGCGACATCGCGCAGGACTCGCTGCTCGCCGTGTCGCCGGCCGACCCGAACCTGCTGGCGGTCACCGGCCGGGCGCTGACCGAGGGCGACCTCGTCCTCTACGACGTGTCCGGCGACGTCGAGCACGAGGTCGAGCGGAAGTCCCAGTACGACGACGACATCTCGAACTACGCCGCCCTCACCTTCACCGGCGACGGCAAGCAGCTGTTCCTCGGCGGCTCCGGGGGCAAGGCCTTCCGGTCGGTGCCGGGCCTCGCGCTCGCCGGAACTGTGAACATGGGCGGCTTCGCCGGGGTGGACAGCATCGCGGGCGCCGGGACAATGGTCACCGACAGCTGGGGCCAGGCCTCGCTCTATCGGCCCGGCGCCGTGACCGCTTCCCAGCAGTGGAGCTTCCCGCTCACCGGCCGCTATCCGTACAGCCCCGGAACCGTCGCCTGGGAACCAGGCGGGGCGCGGGCGTTCGTGATCGAGTCAAACCTGATCGGCGAGCACCTGTTCTGGGAGCTGGACGCGCCGGCTGCCGCCGCCACCACGCTCACGCTGACCGGACCGGCGACCTCGGCTCGCGGGGCGGCGCTGACGCTCAAGGGGACGATCGGCGGCGTGGCTGCGGGAACCTCGGTCACCGTGGTGCGCAAGGACCTGGAGAGCCCGGCGGGCGTCAAGCTGCCGGCGGTGCTCGTCGGCGCCGGCGGGGCGTTCACCGTGTCCGACAAGCCGGCGGTCGGTGGCACCGTGACGTACATTGCCTCGTACGCCGGTGACGCCCTGCACAAGCCGGCCACGGCAGCTCGTGCCGTGGCGGTGTCCCGGCTGACACCCGCTGTCACGATCAGCGGCAACGGGGTCGTGCACGCGTACAACTCGACGACCACGTTCACGGCGCACCTGGGTGCCACGTACAAGAACAGGGTCGTCGAGATCTGGGCCGACCCGTACGGCGCCGACCAGCCGAACAAGCTGCTGCGCCGCGCGACCGCCGACAGCAAGGGCAACGTGACGGCCTCGCTCGCCCTGCGCCGCACGACGACGGTGTCGGCCGTGTTCACCGGGGACGCCCGCTACGCCCCGCGTACGGTCAAGGCGGTCGCCAACACGAAGGTCGCGATCTCGACGACCCTCGTGGGCACCTATAAGAGCGGCTCCTTCCGCAAGACCGTCAACCCGCGCGTCGTCACGGCCATGTCCGACTACCCGAACCGGAAGCAGAAGCTGTTCTTCGAGTCGTACACGGGCGGCAAGTGGACGGCGTGGCGCAGTGCCGTGCTGGCTGCCGACTCGACGTACACGCTGACCGGGACGCATGCGACCGGGGTCCGCTACCGGGTCCGCTCGGCCTACATCAGCGGCACGACGGCCGGCGACACGGTGAACTACACGACGTACGGGGCGTGGAGCTACTTCACCTTCACCAAGTGACCGCGCCCGCCCGCGGCGAGGCTAGTCGCTGCCGTGCCAGGCACACCTTGTTGCCGTCCGGTCCTCCAGCACCCGGACCGACGGCGCCTGCGCGTCGCTGACGGTGAATATCCGCGCCAACTCAATGTCGCGCTCGGTCACGCATGGGTATGGCGCAGGTTGACGTCCGGATGGTGCCCGGCCCGCTCGGCGGCTCGGATGGCTTGCGTGGCTGGCGCTGGGGTGTGGGACGGTCGGCATGGACGACGCGCGCGGGAGCACAGGATCCGGCCGGCGGAGGGCTTGCGCCGGGATCGAAGCAAGCTGGCGTCGCGTGCGTGACCCGGTCGCTGATGGGTGCGGCCGGGCCGGAGCTCGGCCCAGGCGTCCGGCGGGGTTTCAGGCGACGTTGATGGGGCGGAACTGGACGCTGACGCGGGGGCCGACCGGCTTGGCGGTCTTGGGGATGGCGTGCTCCCAGGTGCGCTGGCAGGAGCCGCCCATGACGATGAGGTCGCCGTGGCCCTGGGGGAAGCGAAGCGTCCCGCCGGCACCGACCGGCGCCGCCTCGGCGACGCGCGCTCCGGAGCGGCGGCCCTCACGGTCGGCGCGGGCGGCCTCGGCGGCGCGGGCAGCTTCGCCCGGCCCGGCTCCGGAGCGGCGGCCCTCAGCGTAGGCGCGGGCGGCCCCGGCAGCGCGGGCGGCCCCGGCGGCGTGGGTGGGCTCGGCCCCGAGGCGGCGGCCCTCGGCGGGGGCGTGGGCGGCGCGCGCGGCTTCGGTGGCGCGGGCTGTCGCGGTGGTGCCGGGGCCGGGAGGGGCGACGCCCGCGCGGGGGCGGAGCATGAGGTTGCGGGGGGAGCCGAAGGAGACGATGGCGACCATGGTGTCCTCGCGGGAGGAGCGGCCCAGGGTGTCGCCGTGCCAGGCGACGGAGTCGCGGCCGTCGCGGTAGAGGCACATGCCGGCGGTGACGAAGGGCTCGCCCAGCTCGGCCGCGTAATAGGCGGTGAGGCGGTCGCGGGCCTCGGTGAGCAACGGGTGGGGCAGGGGCTCGCCCCGGCCGAACCACCGGAGCAGGCGCGGCACGTCGACCACGCCGTCATACATGGCCCGGCGCTCGGCTCGCCAGTCGACGTCGTGGAGCAGCGTGTCGAAGACCGCGTCGGAGCTCTGGACGAAGCCGGGCAGGACGTCGACCCACGCACCCGCGCTCAGGTGGTGGCGCACGAGGCGGCCGGGCAGGGGCTCCAGCGTGGCCCCGGCGCCACCCATCATGTCGAGCATCGACGGCTGATAGCTGCTCACGGCCGCCACATTACTCCGGTTAGAACGCGTGTGCGAATCAGTCCTTGTCCGGCTCCGGCGGCCGGTAGGTGACCTTCGGCAGCGGGAACTGGACGTCGTCGCCGAAGGGCGACGGCCCGCCCGCGTTCGTGGCCAGCAACTCCGCGACGTCCAGGCGGCCGTCGTCGCCGACCGCGGGAGCCTCGGGCAGGCGCGCGTGACCGTCGCCCAGGCCGGAGGCGACGTCCGTCACGCCGGCCGTGGAGCTGGGCGCCATCGGATCCCCGGCGGGCGCGGGAGCGGGCGAGAAGGCGGGCGGCTTGCCGTTCGCGCCGCGAAGCGGGATGCCGCCCTCGCCCACGGGCGCCGGCGTGGCCCCGGGCACCTGGTCGCGGCGTAGGATCTTGCGCCCCAGCCAGACCAGGGGGTCGTAGCGCTTGTCGACGACGCGTTCCTTCATCGGGATGATCGCGTTGTCAGTGATCTTGATGTGTTCGGGACAGACCTCCGTACAACATTTGGTGATGTTGCAGTAGCCCAGGCCCTGCGCGGCCTGCGCGTACTCCTTGCGGTCCGCACGGGTGTCGAGCGGGTGCATGTCGAGCTCGGCGGCGCGGATGAAGTAGCGCGGGCCGCTGAAGGCCGCCTTGTTCTCCTCGTGGTCCCGTACGACATGGCAGGTGTTCTGGCAGAGATAGCACTCGATGCACTTGCGGAACTCCTGCGAGCGCTCGACGTCCACCTGCTGCATCCGGTACGCACCCGGCGGCAGGTCCGGCGGCGCGAAGGCCGGGGTCTCGCGGGCCTTGGCATAGTTGAAGGAGACATCCGTCACGAGGTCCCGGATCACCGGGAACGTGCGCAGCGGCGTGATCGTCACCGTCTCGTCGTCGCCGAAGGTCGACATGCGCGTCATGCACCCCAGCCGCGGCTTGCCGTTGATCTCCATCGAGCACGAGCCGCACTTGCCCGCCTTGCAGTTCCAGCGGCACGCGAGGTCGGGAGTCTGGGTCGCCTGCAGCCGGTGGATGACGTCGAGCACGACCTCGCCGTCGTTGACCTCGACGTCGTAGTCGCGGATTTCGCCGCCGCTCTCGTCCCCGCGCCAGACCCGGAAGTGACGGTTCATGACAGCTCCTGATCGGTCATGTACTTGCTCAGTTCGGCCCGGTCGAACAGCTCGAAGAGCTCCGGCGGCATGGTCGGGAGGGCCTTGCGATCGAGGTGCACGTCGCCCGCCTCGTCGAGCGAGCAGACCAGGTTGACCTGCCGCCACTCGGGGCTCATCCTCGGGAAGTCCTCGCGCGTGTGGCCGCCGCGGGACTCCTCGCGCTCGAGCGCCGCCCGGGCCGTGCACTCGGAGACCACCAGCATGTTGCGCAGGTCGAGCGCGAGGTGCCAGGCCGGGTTGTAACGGCGGCCGCCGGGGGCGCCGACGTTCGCGACGCGCTGCTTGAGCTCCTGCAGCCGCTTCAGCGCGTCGGTCAGCTCGGCCTCGCGCCGGATGATCCCGACCAGGTCACCCATCACGGCCTGAAGATCCTGCTGCAGGGTGTACGGGTTCTCGCCGCCCTCGCGCGACAACGGCGCCAGCGCTGTCTCCGTCGCGGCCTCCACGTCGGCGGGCCGGAGCTTCGGGCGGCTGTCGAGCCCCGACACGTACGCGGCCGCGTGCTCACCCGCCCGTTTGCCGAACACGAGCAGGTCCGAGAGCGAGTTGCCGCCCAGCCGGTTCGAGCCGTGCATCCCGCCGGAGACCTCGCCCGCGGCGAAGAGGCCCTGCACCGTACCCAGGGCGGCCGTGGTGTCGGGGTCGACCTCGACGCCGCCCATCACGTAGTGGCAGGTCGGCCCGACCTCCATGGGTTCCTTGGTGATGTCGACGTCGGCCAGCTCCTTGAACTGGTGGTGCATCGACGGCAGCCGCCGCACGATCTGCTCGGCGGGCATCCGGGTGGAGACATCGAGGAACACCCCGCCCGACTTGGTGCCCCGGCCCGCCTTGACCTCGCTGTTGATGGCGCGCGCGACCTCGTCGCGGGGCAGCAGCTCGGGCGGGCGCCGGTTGGCGTCGGGGTCGGCGTACCAGCGGTCGGCCTCCTCCTCGGTGTCCGCGTACTGCTTGCGGAACACGTCGGGGACGTACTCGAACATGAAGCGCTTGCCCTCGGAGTTGCGCAGCACGCCGCCGTCGCCGCGGACCGACTCGGTGACGAGGATCCCCTTGACGGACGGCGGCCAGACCATGCCGGTCGGATGGAACTGCAGGAACTCCATGTTGATCAGCGTCGCCCCGGCCCGCAGCGCGAGGGCGTGGCCGTCGCCGGTGTACTCCCAGGAGTTCGACGTCACCTTGTACGAGCGCCCGACGCCGCCCGTCGCCAGCACCACCGCCGGCGCCTCGAGCAGCAGGAACTGTCCCGACTCGCGGTAGTAGCCGAACGCCCCGGCGATCCTGTCGCCGCTCAGCACCAGCTCGGTGATCGTCGTCTCCGCGAACACCCGGATCCGCGACTCGTAGTCACCGGTCTCGGCGTGGTCCTCCTGCTGCAGGGACACGATCTTCTGCTGCAGGGTCCGGATCATCTCGAGCCCGGTACGGTCCCCGACGTGCGCGAGCCGCGGATACTCGTGGCCGCCGAAGTTGCGCTGCGAGATCTTGCCGTCCTTCGTGCGGTCGAAGAGGGCGCCGTACGTCTCCAGCTCCCAGATGCGCTCGGGAGCCTCCTTGGCGTGCAATTCCGCCATCCGATAGTTGTTCAGGAACTTGCCGCCGCGCATGGTGTCGCGGAAGTGCACCATCCAGTTGTCGCGACTGTTCGCGTTGCCCATGGCCGCGGCCGCCCCGCCCTCGGCCATGACCGTGTGGGCCTTGCCGAACAAGGACTTCGAGATGATCGCCGTACGCTTCCCCGCGAGCCGCGCCTCGATCGCCGCCCGCAGCCCGGCGCCGCCCGCGCCGATGACCACGACGTCGTAGAGGTGCCTTTCCACCCGTTCCGTCATGTCGCCTCCTCAGCTCACGAAGCGCAGGTCGGGCCACCAGCCGGCGGCGACTGCCATGACGTAGAAGTCGGTCACGGCCAGCGTGCCGAGGGTGATCCAGGCGAGCTGCATGTGCCGGGCGTTGAGCTTCGACACGAAGGTCCAGAAGCGATAGCGCACCGGGTGCTTCGAGAAGTGCTTCAGCCGCCCGCCCGCGATGTGCCGGCAGGAATGACAGGACAACGTGTACGCCCAGAGCATCACGACGTTGCCGAGCAGGATCACGTTGCCGAGCCCGATGCCGGTCTGGAACGCGCGTGCGGCGTCCCAGGTGTTGACGAACGAGATGATCACCGCGGCGTAGAAGGCGTACCGGTGAGCATTTTGGAAAATCAGCGGGAAGCGGGTCTCGCCGGTGTAGCGCGCGTGGCCGTCGGGCACCGCGCAGGCCGGTGGGGAGAGCCAGAACGCCCGGTAGTACGCCTTCCGGTAGTAGTAGCACGTCAGCCGGAAGAGCAGCAGGAAAGGCAGCGTGAAAGCGGCCTCGGGAATGAGCCAGAAACTCGGCAGCGGCGTCCCGAACTCGGCGGACCCCTCGACGCACCGGTCGGTGAGGCACGGCGAGTAGAACGGCGTCAGATAGTGGTAGTCGTCGACGTAGTACCACTTGTGCATGAACACGCGGACGGTCGCGTAGATCACCCAGGCGCTCAGCCCGGTAAACGTCACCAGCGGCGGAAACCACCACCGGTCCGTCCGCAACGTCCGCGCCGCGATCGCGGCCCGCGACCGCCCCGCCTCCGGCCTCGTTGCCGTCGTCATCAAAGCTCCCCAACGGTTTCCGTGTGCCTACGGGCGCGCAGGATCGACCCACTTGCAGCCGGGGGTTGTGCGTCCGCAATGTGTGGCACACGTTACAACGAAGGTCAGGATGCTGTCTGTATCAGACTTTGGCGAAGATCAATTTGCTCGGCGCCGGGAAGATCAATTCCTGGAATTGATCGACGGTCAGAGATCGGGAGCCTGAAGGCGCCGGATCGGCCCGGCGCAGGAGCCGGGGGAGAGCCGCGCGAGCTCGCCCGCGACGGCCTTGCCGTCCGCACTCCGGGGAGCGACGAAGAACGCCGGAGTCTTGGCCGCGGCCTGGGCGTCCAGCGCCTCCGCGTAGGAGGTGCGAGCATCGAGCAGCTGCCGCCACCCGTCGACCGCCTTGCCGTCGCGCACCTGGGCCAGATAGAGCCGCAGCGCCGCGTTCTCGTCCCGGACAGCCGTGGCCCTGGCCTGCGGCGACGCCGTCGCGCCGGGCGGGGTCAGCCGGTTGAGCCGCTGCTCCAGCTCCAGGCAGGAGGCGTCCCGCAGCTGGCGCTCCTCCCGGGCCTCGTCGGCATCCTCGTTGAAGCCGGACACGGCGCCGAGGACCGCCAGCCCGCCCGCACAGAGCGCGACGACGACGAGCGCCGCCCCAGCGATGATGGCCCCGACGAACCAGCGCCGGCGGTGCCGCTTCCTCGGATCCTCCTCCGGCCCGCCGAACGAGAACCGCGCCGCCCGGCTCCGCCGCCCCGGTCCCGCCCCGCGGTCGCCCGCGGCGGCGCTGGTCGCCGCGGGGCCGCTCGCGTCGGCCCCACCGTCAGTGGGATCGCCGGCGTGCAGCTCGTCCGGGTCGCCCGGATGGCTCGTTGCCGCGCCGCCGTCGGTCGGCTCGCCCACAGCGGACGGTCCGCCGGCGGGCCCGGGCGGATCGAGCGGAGACTGCTGGTCACGCGGCGCGTCACTCACCGGCCCAGTGAAGCACGCCGCCACACCCACCGCTCGCCGTCGATCTCCCCCGAGCCATGGCCGCACCGCGCGACCGTGGCCGCGCCGCCAGGCCGTGGCCGCGCCGCGCGACCGGTTCATCGGCGGAGCGGACCGTCCGCACCCGATCGGGCGAGCCGGCCCGCGGTCGGAGAGCCGGCGGTCAGCCCGAGGCGTTGCCCGTGAGGTTCCAGGCGGCGAGGTGCAGGGCCGGGGCCGTGTAGCGCACGCCCGACCACCGGTCCGGCAGCGGCAGCGCGTCCGCGCCGACTGCGAGGACGGCACCCGGGGCGAGCGCCTGCGGGTAGGACTGGGTGAAGCGCATGTTGCTTACCGCCGCCGTCACCTCGCCGTCCTCGACGAGCCAGACGCCGTTGCGGGTCAGGCCGGTGAGGACGAGGCTCTTCTGATCGAGGACCCGGGTGTACCAGAGGTCGGTGATCAGCAGCCCGCGCCGCATCCGGGAGACGAGCGCCCGGGCCGGCGCGGCGATGGGGCCGGTCGCCTCCTCGGGGACGGCGTTGGTCACCGGGCCGGGGGTGAGGGACAGATTGGTGGCCATGGGACCCCACGACCGGGAGGCCGCGGAGGCGTGCCCGGTCGAGACGCCGCCCGCCTCGGCGGCGGAGGTGCGGTCGTGGCTGACCGCCTGGGTCACGCCGTCGCGGACGAGGACCAGGGTGTCGCGCGGGGTGCCCTCCAGGTCGAACGGGAGGGTCGCGCCGAGCGGCTCGTCGGTGAGGGTGATCTTCTCGTCGAACTGGTGGGCGCCCAGCTCCGCGAACGACTGGTGCTGCGCGAACGCCTTGCCGTTGAAGCCCCACGTGGCCAGGTTGTCGATGAGGTCGGACACGGCGGTCGGCTCGAGGACCACCTCGTAGTGCCCGGGTGGCAGCTCGACGGGCCGCGCCCCGGCGCGGGCCTTGGCGGCGGCGCCGGCCCCCAGCGGCCCGCCGTCGATCGCGTCGAGCCGGCCGCCGGCCAGCCGGGCCACGCCGTCGGCGCCCTCGAAGCGGGCGATGCCGTCCATGGCCGCCTCGGCCGACCGCCCGGCGACCGCCTGACCGGCGGAGTTGGCGAACCCACCGGAGACATACGTCGTCCGGCAGAAGCCCGCCGTCTCCAGCCCGCCCGCCGCGTCCACGAAGTCGCGCACGCGGGCGGCGCGCTCCTGCGGCCCGGCCGCGGCGGTCGCCTCGTCGAATCCAGCGCCGGCCGGCAGCGGCGTGGGCGCGGTCAGGCCGGCCCAGCCCGGGTCGCGCGGCGCCAGCCGGGCCGCGGCGAGGGTGCGCTCCACGAGGGACGACAGCCCCTCAGCGCTCGTCACGGTCGTCGACCCGCCGGCCGTGCGCCCGTCGATGTGCAACCGCAGCTGCACCGAGGTGGTGGCCTCGGCGACATTCTGGTGGATCGCCGAATTGGCGAACCGGGTCAGCGCCTCCGCCGAGTGCACCGCGACCACCTCGGCCTCGGCGCCCGGCCCGGCCAGCTGCCGGGTGAGCTCCACCACGCGCCCCGCGAGATCCAGCTCCGCACTCATCCGCGCACCCCCACGCGTACGTTGGTGAAGCGGGCCGGGGCCGCCGGGTGGCCGGTGTGACCGACCTGCCCGGGCTGGCCCTTGCCGCAATTCGGTGTGCCCCACGCGACCGTCTCGGACGAGAGCATGTCCATCGACTGCCAGAACTTGGGGCCGATGCCGGTGTAGGTCGGGTTGCGCAGCATGCGCCCGCGCCTGCCGTTCTTGATCTCCCAGCCGATCTCGCAGCCGAACTGGAAGTTGAGCCGCCGGTCGTCGATGGACCACGACCGGTTGATGTCCATGAGGATGCCGTCGTCGGTCGCGGCGATGATCTCGTCGAGCGTGTGCGGCCCGGGCTCCAGCCCGACATTCGTCATGCGGACCATGGGCAGCCGCGCCCACCCGTCGGAGCGCACGCTGCCCGCATAGTCGAGCCCGGCCATCGCCGCCGAGTCGCGCCCGGCGAGGACGCCCACCCAGATGCCGTTGCGGACCGCGTCGCGCTTCGCTGCCGGCGAGCCCTCGTCGTCGTAGCCGAAGCTGCCGAGCGCCCCCGGCAGGCCCGGGTCGATCGTGATGTTCATGAGGTCGGAGCCGTAGCGCAGGCTGCCCAGCTGGGCGAGGTCCAGCCAGGACGTGCCGGCGAAGGCCGCCTCCCAGCCGAGGATGCGGTCGAGCTCGATCGCGTGTCCCACGGACTCGTGAATCTGCAGGGCCAGCTGCTCGCCGCCGAGGATCAGCGTCGTCTCGCCGGCCGGGCACAGCGGGGCGGTGAGCAGCGCCCGCGCCTCCTCGGCCATGCGGGCGGCGTTGTCCGTCAGGGCCAGCTCGTGGACCAGCTCCCAGCCGCGCGTGGCGTACTGCCCGCGGTGGGAGGGCCAGGAGCGGCGCTGGATCTCGCCGTCGCCGAACGCGCTCGCGGTCACCCCGGCGCCGCACTCACGGATGTGCTGGTCGATGCGGTGACCGTCGCTGGAGACGAACCACTTTCGGGTGTCCCAGATCTGATAGATGCCCTCGGCCAGGTCGGCGCCCGCGTCCCGCGCCGCGGCGGTGGCCGCCACCAGGAGGTCGCCCTTCTCCGAGAGCGGCACCGACAGCGGATCGATCTCGCAGTCGCTGGCCCAGCTCGCGGTCACCGGCTCGGAGCGCACCAGATCGATCGCCGGGCCGGGCACGCGGGCGCTCGCGGCGGCGATCTCCGCGGCGCGGCGCCCGGCCGCCCGCGCGGCCGCGTCGTCCAGGTCGGGCACGGCATAGAAGCCCCAGCTCGACCCGACCAGGGCCCGCACGCCGAGGCCGGCGCTCTCGCCGGAGCTCAGGTCCTCCACGTCCCCGTCCCTGGCGCTCATGCTCTCGGTGCGCCGCAGCATGACGCGCGCATCGGCGTAGCGCGCGCCCGCATCCAGCGCGGCCTGCACCGCCGCCCCGGCTTCGTCGAAGTGATCCACACTCATGCGACGACCCTATGCGACAGGTACGACGAAAACAGCTCAGCTCGTTTCGGGCGGCCCGGACCGGTACCGTTCCCTGGGAGATCGACTGGTGGACGGAGGTGGGACGTGACGTCGGAGCGCCTGCCGGTCGTCGTCCAGCCGCACGGGCCCTGGGCGGGACTGGCCCTGGAGGTGCACGATCTCACCATCCAGGGGCGGCACGCCGAGACGCTCGCCGGCGCCGACCGTGCGGAGTGGACAGCCACGCTGCTCGGCGACCTGCGCACCGTGCGGTCGATCCGGCTCGCCCGGATGTACGCGCTGACCGCCCTCGGCCGCCTCCAGGAAGCGCTCTCGGTCGGCGAGCGGCTGGTGGCCGACAGCAGCATGTGCGGCCCGCGCGCCACGGACGCGAAGATCCTCGCGGACACCGCCGAGGTGCTGATCCGCATGGGGCGTACGGATGACGGGTTGCTGCATCTCGCCCGCGCCCTGCTCGTCCTGGACACCGTGCCCACCGGCAGCGTCCGCCGGCTGTCGGCGATGTCCTCGCTGTGCGAGGCCGCCCGCGCCGCCGAGCTGTTCGAGCTTGCCGACGAGTGCCTGCGCGGGCCGGTCGACGCGCTGGACTTCAGCGACATCTACCGGTCGTCGTTCGACCTGCAGCGCGCCGAGCTGCTCCTCGAGTGGGGGCTGCGGCTGGAGCAGGTGGGCCGGTCCGCGGAGGCTGCCCGGCTGTACGCCACCAGCGTCGCCCTCCTCGAGCACTGGACCGATCGCCTCCCCGGCGCGCCGCTGGCCGCCGCCCTGCTCGCCGCGGGCCTCGCCAAGACCGGCCGCCCCGACGAAGCCACCAAGATCGTGGGCGATCTCCTGGTCCCGCTGCGCGCCGCCGGCCAGCACCACGAGGCCCGCCTCCTGCACCTGGCCCACGCCCTCGTCCTGCGCGCCGACGGTGACCTGCGCGGAGCCCGCCGCGAGCTGGTGGCCGCCGACGAGCTCGCGGTGCAGCCCAGCCAGCGCCTGCTCTTCAAGTACGAGCTCGCCTCCCTCGCCGCCGCCCAGCTCCCCGACGAGGCCGCCCAGCCGCTCCTGGCCGCCCTCGACGCCCACGCCCAGGTGCTGTGGCAGCTGCGCCTCGACCGCCGCAAGATGCTCCAGCAGGCCTACCGCCGCGTCGAGCTGGAGGCGGCCCGCACCAGGGCCGACCACGCCGCCACCTCCGACCCGCTCACCGGCCTGGGCAACCGCCGCCTCTTCGACCGCCGCCTCGCCGTCCCCGCGGGCGCCCTGCTCCTCATCGACGTCGACCGCTTCAAGTCCATCAACGACGACTTCTCCCACAGCGTCGGCGACCGCGTCCTCGCCGAGATCGCCGCCGTCCTGCGCACTCACTGCCGCCGCGACGACGACGTGGCCATCCGCTTCGGCGGCGACGAGTTCGCCATGTTCCTGACCGCCACCGCCCCGGACGCCCGCCGCATCGCCGAGCGCGTCCGAGCCGTCCTCCTCACCCGCGACTGGACGGCCATCGCCCCGGGCCTGCGCGTCACGGTCAGCATGGGCCTCGCCACGGGCCGCCCGGGCGAGCCGGGCCACCTCCTCTACGATCGCGCGGACGCCCAGCTCTACGCCGCCAAGCGAGCCGGCCGCAACCGCCTCTCCGCCGCCTGACTCACCCCCGCCGCTGCGACGGCATCATCAGATCTGTACCTCGAAATCTCACCGGCACGGGCTCAGGCAACTCGACCTCACCGGTGCACACGCGGGTCACATACTCGGAGCCGCACAGCTCGTGCACCGTCACCGCGCCGGTTCGCTGATCGATGAGCAGGTACAACGGGATGCCCGCCGCTGCGTAGCACGCTCGCTTGAGGATCGACGGGACGGCGTCCTCGGGGTAGGCGACCTCCGCCACGAGCTTGACCGACGAGGCGTCGTTCATGTCCGCGTGCAGATCAGCGGTGTCGTTAAACACCACGACGTCGGGGATGACAAGCCGGCGTGCTGAGAGCCGGACACCCACGGCGTGGAGCGCCAAGCCGTGCTCGACCTTGAGGAGCCGGCAAAGGCTCGTGACCATGTACTGGTGTCCGACTGTCCGCCAGTCGGAGAGAAGCAGGGCGTCGTCGACAAGTTCGAGCCGATCCATCGTCTCGCCCAGCCGCATGTACTCGTCCTCGTCGGCGGGCGCCGGATAGGGAAAGGGCGAGAGTTCGAAACCGTCATCGAAATACTTGAACGACGATGTCCTGTCGTGAGGAAAGGAGCCTGCTGCACTCATTTTGGCAGGCGAAGCTTGGTCGTGTCGATACTCACCTCGACGGGCTCGGTCAAGTGCAGGGTCTCACCCTGAAGTGCAACAGAGTGCTGGACGTAGTGCTTGCCCTCGAGGCGGTAGAGGTGCAGGTCACCGGTCTGCTCGGCCACGAGGTACCACGGGATGCGGGCCCGGGCATACGCACGCATTTTCTTAACTTTGTCGCGACTGGGCTTGGAGGGCGACACGATCTCGCAGACGAGCACCGCCGCATCGGCGTCGGAAGTCTCGTCCGACGGGGCGTGCGTGACGATCACCAGGTCGGGGATGGGAACGGTGTCCTGCCAGAGACGCAGGTTGATCGTCGCCATGACGATGAGCCCTCTCGGCTCCGCCGCCAGGTCGAACGCCGTCGTCAGCTTGGTGGCAATGTATTGGTGTGTGTTGTTGGGGGCCGGGGTCACTACACGCTTCCCGTCGAAGAGTTCGACGCGCTCCGAGGTAGGCGGCAGCGCGAAGTACTGCTCTTCGGTCAGTCGGGTTTCCGAGCCCAGAGTCGCGGACGTCATGGGAAGGGAGTCTTCACCGTCGGCGTCCGGATGTCTTGTCATATGTCATCCTGTCATAGGTTCAGGCCCGTCACTCGCACCAGCTGCATGACTGACTGCTCAACGTACCCCTGCGACGACAGCATGTTGCTGTGCAGCAGCCCTCGATCCGGCTCGGCCACGAGGTAGCACGGGATGCGGGCCTGGGCGTAGGCGTGCATCTTCAGTGTCCAGTCCACGGTGGCGCTCGCGGCGGACGTGATCTCGCAGACGAGGCGGACCGAGGTGGCCTCGACCAGGGGGGCGTCCGGGTCGATGGCGCCCGCGATGATGAGGTCGGGGACCGTGATGCGGCCCGGGGCGAGGCGGACCGGGACGCCGGTGATGACGTTCAGGTCGCTGCGGCCGGCGCGGAGGGCGTTGGCCAGGGCGCTGAGGATCATCTGGTGGCGGGGGGTGTCGCGGGGGCAGGTCAGGACGTTGCCGTCCCAGAGCTCCGAGACCGCCGACGTCTCGCCGAGCTGGAGGTAGTCGACCTCCGAGGTCGGCATGGCTTCCAAGGGCAGGCTGCGGCCGATCAAGGCTGACGTCATGGGCGCTCCTGGAGGAAATCGAGTTCTTCGGACAGCCCCCCGGCGGGGGAGATGAGCAGCTCGGGGCCGGGCGGCGCCACGGCGTGGTGGTCGTAGATGTCCGGGTTGGCGTCGCGGCTGCCGAGATAGCGCTCGGCCACGACGGGCGGCAGGCCGACCCAGTCGAGCACCGGGTCGTGGGCGATGCCGCGGGCGAAGACGGCGGGGCGGCGCTGGACGGCGAGGATCGCGAGCCAGCCGCCGAGGCCGGTGCCCCGGGCGGCGACCCGGGTCAGGTCCAGGTCGGGGTGCTTGCCGGTGAGGGCCTGGAGGGCCTCGACCTGGTCGGTGAGGGCGACGTCGGCGAGCCGGCGGTGGACGACCTTCTCGAAGCTCGGGGCCACTCCCGGCGTACCCCGGGAATCGACGCTGACCACCGCGAAGCCGGCGTCGGCCCACCGCTGCCGGTCCGCCCACGCGGCCGGGTCGGCGACCACCTGCTGGTGTCCCGGGCCGTCGCCGAACTCGACGAGCACGGGCAGGCGGGTGCCGGTGACATGCCCGGGCGGGTACAGCACGCCGGCGGGCAGGCGTCGGTCGGTCACCCGCTCCAGGATCGGCCGCGGCGCCGGCGCGGGCGGCCCGGCGACGGGCAGGGGGACCACCGCCGCGCCGCGCCGGACCGTGTCGTCGATGACCAGCACGTCCCCGCCCACCTCGGCGACGTGGCGGCCGGGGCCCGAGGTGAGCCGCCGGGTACGGTCGCCGCCCCCGCCCATCGTCGTGCGGATCGCGTACACGTGGTGCTCGGCGGGGTCGCCCTCGCTCGCCTCGACGATGATCTCGTGGGTGTCGGCGAGCACCCCGGCGACGCGGCGCACGTAGAGCTCGGGCTGGGTCAGGAGGCTGCCGTCGGCGAAGAGGCAGCGGGCGTCGAAGCCGTCGTGGGCCAGCTCGCCGCCGATGACGACCCGGCCGTCGGGGAGCAGCAGCGGGGTGCCCGGGACCGGCTCGACCCAGCGGGCGTCGGCCAGCTCGGCGTGCACCTGCGTCTCGCCGGTGCGCGGGTCGACGGAGAGCACCAGCCCGTGCTGCTGGCTGCGGCGCAGCACCGTGATCAGCGGGTGCCCGGCGGTCCAGCGCACGCCGGCGAGGTAGGGATAGGTCTCGCGGTCCCAGTGCACGTCGACCCACCCGCCGTACAGGTCGAGCAGGTGCAGGCTCACCCCGCCGGCGTGCCGGGCGGCGAGGATCTGGCTGCCGTCGGGGGACCACCACCAGCCGCGGGCGCGCCCCAGCCACTCGGCCGCCGGATCGGCGACGCCCCAGGTCACGCCGGAGCCGGGCTCGCCGGCCAGCAGCTGGTCGGGCAGGTCGGGCCCGGTGACGCGCAGGGTGCCGTCGGGCGTGGTGTAGCCCACGTTGCGCCCGGCCGGGTCGGGGCGCGGGCCCACGACCGGCGCGGTGGCGTGGAACGTGGCGCCGGAACTTTCCAGGCGGCCGTCGCGGGCCCAGGTCAGGACGGACAGGTCGGCCGAGCCGGCGTACGCGCCGACGCCCTCCGCGATCGTCGTCACCTCGCCCGTGGCGACGGTCAGGGTGCGGAGCGCCGAGGCGTGCAGGAAGGCGACGCGGGCGCCGTCCGTGCCGACCGTGACCGCCGGGGACCTTCTGCGATGCTCCACGACTCCCAGCATCGCTGATCGGGCCCTCGCCGCGGGGGGCAAACAGCAGACGCGGCGGCGGGACGGTGCGCGCGTAAAGTGGCGCGGGTGACCGATCAGCTGTCCGAACGCCGCCTCATGCTGGTGCACGCCCACCCGGACGACGAGGTGACCGGCACCGGCGCCACCATGGCCCGGTACGTCGCCGAGGGCGCTCAGGTGACGCTCGTCACATGCACGCTGGGCGAGGAGGGCGAGATCCACGTGCCCGCGCTGGCCCAGCTCGAGGCGCGCCAGGCCGACCAGCTCGGCGGCTGGCGCATCGTGGAGCTCGAGCGCGCCTGTGCCGCGCTGGGCGTGACCGATCACCGCTTCCTCGGCGGGGCCGGCCGCTACCGCGACTCCGGCATGATGGGCCTGGCGACCAATGATCACCCACGGGCCTTCTGGCAGGCCGACCTCGAGGAGGCCGCGCGGCTCTGCCTCGAGGTCATGCGGGAGGTGCGGCCCCAGGTGCTGATCACCTACGACGAGAACGGCTTCTACGGCCACCCCGACCACATCCAGGCGCACCGCGTCGCCATGCGCGCCGCGGAGCTGGCCGAGGCGGAGGGCTTCGGCCCGGAGAAGATCTACTGGACCGCCATGCCGAAGAGCGTGCTCATCGGGGGCATGGAGGCGTTCAAGGACATGGACGACAACCCGTTCGCGGACGCCGAGACGGTCGACGACCTGCCGTTCGGTCACGACGACGACGAGATCGCGGCGCGCATCGACGGCACCGACTTCTACGAGCACAAGGTCGCGGCCATGCGCGCGCACGCCACCCAGATCCCGGACAATTCCTGGCTCTACGGCATCGCGGGCGACTTCGGCGGCGAGTTCATGGGTGTTGAATACTTCCGCCTGGTGAAGGGGGCCCGGGGCGAGACCACCGGCCCGCACAAGTGGGAGGACGACTTGTTCAGCAACGTGGTGACCGGTGCCTGAGCAGGCGGTCGAGACGCCTCCGGCGGCCGCGCCGGAGCAGGTGCCCCCGCGCCCGCGGCCCGGCCTCGAGCGGCTGGTCCGCGTCGCCGGCGTGATCGTGTCGCTGGCCGCCGCGGCGTGCTCGGCGGTCCTGGAGATCTTCCTGACCCCGCTGCGCGTCGGCGGCGTGCTGACCGGCGTGGCCGTGCTCGCCGCCGTGGTGGTCAACTGGGCGCTCTGCTGGTTCGCCCTGACGACGACCGGCCGGCGCTGGTCGGTCGCGCCGCCGTGGGCGCTCTGGACGCTGATCATGTTCCTGGCCGTCGGCACCGGCCGCCCCGAGGGCGACCGCCTCGTCGCCGGGAACGACTGGATCGCGCTGATCACGGTCCTGGCGGGCAGCCTGAGCTTCGCGGTTTACACCTACCGGCTGATCTTGAAGGGGCCGACAGTCACAAAGCTGTGACATCTGGTCGCGGCGGTTGGCGGGCCGGGGCGCCGCGTGCAGACTTGCGCGCATCCCCGACGCCGCCGGTGAAGGTGACCAGTTGACCTCCACGCCCGAAGCCTCCGACGCCACCACCGCCGCCGAGCCGACCGTGCCCCTGCCGCGGTCCGCCGGCTCGCCGCGCGCCCTGCCCAGCGGCCCTGTCGCCGCGCCGCGTGTGTCGCCCGCCGCGCCCGGCGTGTCGCTGTCCCCGCCGCCGGCCGGGCTCGCCACGCCGCCCGCCGGGCCCGCCACGCCGAGCGCGTCATCCGACACGCCGAGCGTGTCCACCCCGCCCGGCCCGCTCAACCGCCGCCGCCTGATCGCCGTCGCCACGGCAGCCGCCGTCCTGGTCGCCGGCGCCGCCGCGACCGCCTGGGCCTACACCGGCGACGTCCCCCGCGGCGTCCAGGTCCTCGGCGTCGACCTCGGCGGCAAGTCCCGCACCGACGCCGAGCGCACCCTCACCGAGGCCCTGGCCGCCCGCGGCCTGGCCACCGAGCCCGTGCAGGTCGACCTCGACGGCAAGCGTGTCACCATCGCGCCCGCCGACATCGCCCTGTCGCTCGACGTCGACCGCACCGTCGGCGCGGCCATGCGCTCCGGCGGCCCGAGCCTCCTCGGCCCCCGCGCGGTGACGCCGGTCGTCGACCTCGACGAGGCCAAGCTCGAAGCGGCCCTCCGCAAACAGGTCGACCCCACGAAGCTGTCCCTCAAAAAGCCGGCCATCACCTACACCGGCACCACGCCGAAGCCGGCCTACCCCGCGGCGGGCAACGGGATCGACGCGGCGGCCGCGGCGACCGCCGTCCGGGCGGCCTGGCCCAGCGGCGCGCCCGCCCGGGTGGACCTCGTTCCCCGGCCGGCCGCGTCGACCCGGGAGGACGTGGACGCGCTGGTGGCGGATCTGGCGCGGCCCGCGGTGGCCGCCCCGGTGACCGTACGCGTGGGTGGGAAGTCCTTCTCCCTGCCGCCCCGAGCCATCGCGAAGGGCCTGGTCTTCAAGGCCGACGACGACGGCCGGCTGAGTCCCGCGGTCGACGGGGCGAAGCTGCGGGCCGCGGCCGCGACGGAGTTCGCCAAGGTCGAGACCGAGCCCGTCGACGCGAAGGTCACGCTCGCCGGCGGCAAGCCGACCGTCGTCGCGGCGAAGCCCGGCGACCGGGTCGACCTCACAGCGCTCGGATCGTCGCTGCTGGCGGTGCTGCGCAACCCGGCGCCGCGCGAGGTGACGGCGAGCCTGACCGAGCAGCCCGCCGACCTGACCGCCGCCGACGTCGCCAAGCTCGGCATCAGGGAGAAGGTGTCGAGCTTCACCACCAAGTTCACCGGCGGCGCGAGCTCCCCGCGCAGCCAGAACATCATGACGATCGCGCGCGAGGTGGACGGCGCGATCGTCAAGCCCGGGCAGACCTTCTCGCTCAACAAGCACACCGGCGAGCGGAGCTACGCGCAGGGCTACCAGGACGCGCCGGTCATCGTCGGCGGCAAGCTCGAGCCGGGCGTCGGCGGCGGGGCGTCGCAGTTCACGACCACGCTGTTCAACGCCGCGTACTACGCCGGGCTGCAGGACGTCGAGCACAAGCCGCACTCGTTCTACTTCGACCGCTACCCGGCGGTGATCGAGTCGACGATCTTCTATCCGACGCTCGACCTGCGGTTCAAGAACACCACGGACTACGGGATCCTGGTCGACACCTCGTACACCAGCAGTTCCGTGACCGTCACCATGTGGAGCACCAAGGTCTACGACAGCGTGAAGACCGTCTACAGCCCCCGGCGCAACATCACCTCGCCGCCGACCGTGCACCGCGAGCCCGGCCCCAAGTGCATAACTAGCAGCGGACTCCCAGGTTTCACCCAGGACGCTTGGCGCGTCATTCGCCAGGATGGCAAGGAGGTCAAGCGCGAGAAGTTCACTTGGCGCTACGATCCCGAGCCACGATTCGTCTGCGGGCCCGCCCCGCAGGAGTAGCTGGGAGGAACCATGCTGCGGCACCGGGGAATGTCGATCGTGGTGCTGGTGGCGGCCCTGTTCGCCGTCAACGTCATCGCCCGCCTGATCATCCGGTTCGGCTTCGACGGCGACGACACCGCGCAGAGCGGCGCGTCGATCGCCATGTTCGGCGCGATCGGCCTGATCCTGGCCGCGGTGGCCTTCGTCCGCTCCCAGCGGGTCGCCCCCGCCGAGTGGCTGCCCGAGATCGGCGGCGGCGCGCTCGGTGGCATGCTGCTGACCGTCCTGGTGGGCCCGTTCATCAGCGGCGCGAACCCGTTCACGGAGTCCGGCGACTACTTCTTCTCGCAGATCGCGCTCTACGTCGGCTTCGCGGTGCTGGGCACGCTGATCGGCTTCTGGACCGCGATCATGCTGGGCCGCGACTTCCGCTCGCGCACGCTGAAGGCCTATCAGACGGCCCGGGCGCGCCAGCGCAGGGTCGTGCGGCGCTGAGGCCGTTTCGATTCACACGTACGCCCGGAGCGTCGAGCGTTCGCCCGGGGCGGGCCGCCGCAGTGGCGGCGCGGCCCGGGCGGTGGTCCCGGCGCGTGCAGCGCCTCACCCTGATTCAGTGCGCGCGGCGCTCCCCCAGGCGCGCAGCGGTCGCCGCGGGGGCTTCCCGGGTCAGATAGGTGTGGTGCGTGGTGAAGCCCAGCCGCTGATAGAGGGCGACCGCGCCGGTGTTGCGCTCCTCGACCTGCAGATAGGCCCGGGGCGCGCCGCGCTGCAGGGCCCACTGCCCGAGCGCCCGGGTCACGTGCGCCGCCAGCCCCTGCCGCCGGGCCGCCGGGGCGGTCTGCAGCAGCGCGATGCCCAGCCAGCGGGGAGCGCCGTCCGCGCTGCTGGTCACCGCCCCGCGCGCCACGGCGACGAGCGTGCCGGCGGCGTCGCGGACATGGGCGAAGACCGCCTCGGGCGTGCCCGTCAGGATCCGCTCCGCCGCGGCGGGGAGCGTGCCCTTGTGCTCGGCGACCATCGCGTACCAGTCGTCGGACGGGCGGTCGGCCAGCTCGGCGGGCGGCAGGTCGGTGCGGGCGGGGACGGCGTCGACCAGGGCGTCGACCCGCATGGTCTGCACCAGCGTGAGCGGCCGGGAAGTCCAGCCGCGCTCGTCCAGGGCGGCGCTGACCGGGGCGGCCAGGGGCATGGGCGTGTTGATGAGCGCCCGGCGGCCGCGGGCCGCGTACCACTCCTCGACGGCGTCGACGGCCGCATCGAGCGTGCGGTCGGGGTCGCCGATGGGCAGCGCCGAGTTGGCGCGGCCGGTCCAGCCGTCGGCCGAGCGCAGCAGCCAGGAGCCGAGGCGGGCCTGCACGGGCGCGGGCCAGGCGGCGTTGGCGGCCAGCTCGAGGTCGACGACGTCGGCGGCGGGCGGGCGGCGCGCGGCGGGCACCCGTTTCGCCCGGTGCACGTCTTTGAGCGGCACGCGCAGGGGACCCTTGGCGGTGGCGAGAGTGAGTTCGGTCTCGGTCAGCTCGACCAGCTCGCCCAGCGCGTCCGAGAAAAGGGGCCGATCCCGGGAAACACCCACAATTCGGCGAACCACGACCCGGTGTCCCACATCCTGCCGTCGGAGCACGTGCCACCTCCCTCGGGCGAGATACTAGGCTCTGCCCGTACGGTTCTGCTTTCCGCGCTGCCCGGGTGTGAGGCGCCCGGCCGGTGGGGAAGGCAGACGTGCGACCACCGATATGGGACATGACAATGCTCGTGACAGGCGCCGGCCTGGCGCGAGGAGCTCGGCCCTGGAAGGACTGACCCGTGACCTACATCATCGCTGAGCCCTGCCTCGATGTGCTCGACAAGGCGTGCATCGAAGAGTGCCCGGTCGACTGCATCTACGAGGGCAACCGGATGCTCTACATCCACCCCGATGAGTGCGTCGACTGCGGGGCCTGCGAGCCGGTCTGCCCGGTCGAGGCGATCTTCTACGAGGACGACGTCCCGGAGCAGTGGAAGGACTACACGAACGCGAACTACGAGTTCTTCGAGGACCTGGGCTCGCCCGGCGGCGCCTCGAAGCTCGGCAAGGTCGACAAGGACGCGACGTTCGTCGTGGCGCAGCCGCCGAAGGACGCGCACTGACCGTGCTGTCGGTCGCGCTTCCCGACTTCCCCTGGGACCTGCTGGAGCCGGCCAAGGCCGTCGCCGCCGCGCACCCGGACGGCATCGTCGACCTCTCGGTCGGCACGCCCGTCGACCCGGTGCCGGCGGCGATCCGGGCCGCCCTGGCCGACGCGTCCGACGCCCCCGGCTATCCGCTGACCGCCGGCACGCCGGCCCTGCGCGCCGCGATCTCCGCCTGGCTGCAGCGTGCGTGCGGCGTCGGCGCCGGCACCGACCCGATCACGCGCGACAATTCGGGCGCCTCGGGCGGCTCGTTGCCCGGCGGCTCGTCGCTCGGCGGCCGGGTCGCGCCGGGTGTGCTGCCCACGATCGGCTCCAAGGAGCTGGTCGCGTGGCTGCCGACGCTGCTCGGGGTGAAGCCCGGCGACGTGGTCGTGATCCCGCAGGTCTGCTATCCGACCTACGAGGTGGGCGCCCGGCTCGCCGGTGCCGAGGTGGTCCGCTCCGACTCGCTGACCGCCCTGGGCCCCGACCCGCGCGTGAAGCTGGTCTGGATCAACTCGCCGGGCAACCCGTCCGGTCGCGTCCTGCCCCGGGAGCACCTGCGCAAGGTCGTCGCCTGGGGTCGCGAGCGCGGCGCCCTGATCGTCAGCGACGAGTGCTACCTCTCGCTGGGCTGGGAGGAGACGCCGGTCTCGATCCTGTCCGACGAGGTCAGCGACGGTGACCACACCGGGCTCCTCGCCGTGCACTCGCTCTCGAAGCGGTCGAACCTCGCGGGCTACCGGGCCGGCTTCGTCGCCGGGGACCCCGCGGTGGTCAAGGAGCTGCTCGCGGTCCGCAAGCACGCGGGCATGATCGTCCCCGCGCCCGTCCAGGCGGCCATGATTGCGGCGCTGGCGGACGAGGAGCACGTGGCCGAGCAGCGGGCCCGCTACGAGTCCCGCCGGTCCGCCCTGCGCGCGGCGCTGACCGCGGCCGGGTTCCGCATCGAGCACTCGACCGCGGGCCTCTACCTGTGGTCGACCCGCGACGAGGACTGCTGGAAGACCGTCGACTGGCTGGCCGAGCGCGGCATCCTCGCCGCCCCGGGCGCCTTCTACGGCCCGGCCGCGGCCCAGCACGTCCGCATCGCCCTCACCGCCACCGACGAGCGCGTCGCCGCTGCGGTCGCCCGCCTCCAGGCCTGAGCCGCCGGGCCCGGATCATCCCGGGCCCGGCGTCCGCTCAGGCGTCGCCGGGCGTCTTGTCCGCGCGCTGCCCCGGGATCCGGGCGCCGTCCTGCTCGGCCTCTTCGGTCATGTCCCCGGCAGCATCCACCGGCTCCGTCCCGGCCGCCTCGCCGTCGCCGGCCGTCGCCGCCCCGGCCACTTCTCCCTGAACCGCCGTCGCCGCCCCGGCCGCTTCCCCCTGACCGACCGTCGCCGACCCGGCCGCTTCCCCCTGGATCGCCGTCGCTGAGGCCTGCAGTTCCCGGCTCACCTGCGGCTGGTCCACCCAGAGCGCCCGCAGTTGCCCCTGCATGAACGTGGTCAGCCGCGCCCGGTACTCCCGGTCGAACTCCTCCAGGCACTCGATCTGCCGCTGCAGGTCCTCGCGCCGGGTGCCGAGGCTGCCGACCACGTCCTCGTACCGCTGCTGGGCCTGCGCCCGCAGCTGCTCGGCCTGCTCCCGGGCCGCGCTCGTGATCTTGTGGGCCTGGGCCCGGGCCTCCGACACGATCTTGTCCGCGGACCGGCGGGCCTCGTCGTTGCGCTGCCGGACCTCGCGCGCCGACTTCTCGGCGTTCCGGCGCGCCTCGGCGAGCACCTGGTCGGCCTGACCGCGCACCTCCCGCGAGTGCTCCCGCGCGTCGTCGGCGATCTTCTCCGCGGCGGCCTGCGCGTCTGTCCGGATCTTGTCCGCCTGCCGGTGCGCGATGGCGACGTGCTCCTCGGCGGTGCGCTGCGCCAGGGTGAGCACCTGCAGGGCCTGGTTCGGCGGCATCACCGCGGGCACCACCATCGGGTGCTCGGAGGTCTTCGTCTCCGGGGACTGCGCCTGCAGAATGACCTTGAGGCGTTCCGCTGCCTGGTTCTCGCTCACGTGGGACCTCCTGTGACGTCACTGGGCCGCCGCTCCGGGCCGGTCAGCGGCATAACGGGGCAGTAGGCGGGAACGGCATGGTCCTGGCTGATTTTTGTCACTCACGTCTCGCCCCGGGACGGGCTAGCGTTGGCGCATGCCTGAGCAAGCGATGATCGTCGTCCGGGGCGAGGCCGTGCGGGAGGTGCCGCCGGAGATCGCCCAGTTCTCGGTCACCGTGTCCGCCCGGGACAAGGCCCGCGAGACCGCCCTGAGCCGCCTCGCCGAGCGCTCCGCGGAGCTGCGGACTCTCCTCGACGACCACGGGGACGTGATCGAGCGCCGCGAGACGAGCGGGGTGCAGGTGCATCCGGAGTTCAAGAAGGGCGAGCGCGTCGCCGCCTATGTGGGCAGTGTGAGCACGACCGTCACCGTGAGCGACTTCGCCGCCCTGGGCGAGCTGCTGCTGCGCCTGGCCGACACCGAGCTGACCAGCATCTCCGGGCCCTGGTGGCAGCTGCGGCCGGGCAGCCGCGCGGGCGCCGGGGTGCGGCAGGAGGCCGTGGCCGAGGCGTTGCGCCGGGCCCATGAATATGCGGCGGCGGTCGGCGCCCGGGTCGACCGGCTCGTCGAGATCAGCGACGAGGGCGCCGGCGGGGGCGGCCCGATGATGCGCACGATGGCGTTCGCCAAGGACACCGGCAGCGAGGAGCTCGACCTGGATCCCCAGCAGCAGACCGTCCACGCCGCGGTGACCGTCCGCGTGACCATCACCGAGCCGACGCTGCCGAGCCAGTGACCGCGCGCGACGCGGGTCCCGGACCACGCCGGTCTTGGGCGTGATGCCCGCGGCGCCGGCGCCGCTGGCGCGGTGACTGTGCGCGTGGTGATGACCGAGGCGGTTCGGCCGGGGCGGTGACCGCGCACGCGGTGATCAGTGGGCCGGCGGGGCCGGGGCGGTGAGCGCGCACGTGGTGATCAGTGGGCCGGCGCGGCCGGGGCGGTGAGCGCGCACCTGGTGATCAGTGGGCCGGCGCGGCCGGAGGTGGTGACCGTGTGCGTGACGGCCGGCGGGGCGGTGGCCGGGCGCCTGAGACGAGCCGGGCCAGCGGGGGCGGGGCGGTGACCGTGCGTGTGATGGTCGCCGGGCCGGCGGGGGCGGGGCGGTGATCGGGGGCGCGAGCGGAGCCGGGCCGGCGGCGGGCTGATCCGGACGTTTCGCCACGCGGGGCGCCCCGGATCGGCCAGACTCGGGCTCATGCGTCGTTTGTTGCTCCGGATCGCCAACGTGAACCCGGACAGCGTGACCACGCACTCCGACCGGGTGCTCTACTGCTCGATCGGGATCTTCATGATCCTCTACTTCGGGTACGGGACGGTGGGCGGCGCCGCGTTCGTCGACGCCAGCTCCAACTACACGCACCCGTGGTGGCAGTGGCTGGTGGGCGCGGTCGTGGCGAGCGGCGTCATCGCGTACGACCGGGCGGTGGTCGGCCGCGTGGCGATCAACTATCAGAACCTCGAGTCGCCCGACCCGGCGGACCTGCTCCGCAAGCCGACCGTCGGACTCTACGCCGGCCGCCTCTGCCTGGCGCTGCTGTTCGCCGCGCTGATCACCGAGCCGCTGATGCTGGCCCGCTACCAGGGCGAGATCGACGCGCGGCTCAACGAGGTGCACAACGAGCAGATCAGCGAGATCGAGGTCAGCGGGGCGATCGCCGCGTACGACGCCCGGCTGCAGATCCTCAAGCGCGAGACCGCCGCCGACGACGCCGCCGTGCAGGCGCTCAACACGCGCGCCGCCGAGAAGCGCCGGGACGCCCGCCAGCTCTACCAGCAGGCGCTCGCCGACTCGGAGGGCGACGGCGTGTCGCGCAAGTCGGGCTGCCCGGCGGGCGGCTACTGCGACAAGCTCGTGCAGCGCTCCCGCGGCCTCGACGACCAGGCCGCCGCGCTGGACAAGCAGGCCGCGGAGCTGCAGCGGTCGCAGCAGGAGGCGCGCGACTCCCGCGCCCGCGAGGCGGCGGACCTCACGGCCAAGATCAGCAATCAGCGTACGGCCAACGCGGAGGCCATCCGCGCCGACTCCGGCTTCGGCGCCCGCACGGCGGCCATGTGGTACCTGGTCAGCAGCGACTTCTGGGGCATCGGCATCTTCTACATCGGCATCGCCCTGCTGCTCGTGGCCCTGGACTGCGCGGCGGTCGGGCTGAAGTTCGCCTCGCACGGCAACGCCTACGAGCGGATCGAGGCCCGCGCCGCCCGGGGCCAGGAGCACGAGGCCGCCATCGGCTACGAGCAGGGCCTGCGCGACGCCCGCCGCTACGCCGAGGCGGCCGCCCGGGTCATGGCCGAGAGCATCGGCAAGGCGTCCCGCGACGAGGAGCTCGCCGAGATGGCCATGGAACGCGCCCGCACCCACCTGTACGACAGCGTCGCCTCGAGCGTCCTCCCGCCGCTGTCGCCCGTCGCCTTCCTGGAGCGGCACCCAGCAGCCCGCCCCGCGACCCGTCCGTCCGCCCGCTCGGCCGTTCACCCCGCCGCTCAGCCGGCTCACGAAGTGGCGGATCGCCTCCGGGCCTGACGGCGGACTACCATGTCACTCCGGCGCTCCGCCTGCCCACGCTCTGTCATCGGCGGCGCGCCCGCTCCACCGGCGGGCCCCTCACGCGAGGGGCCCGTCATCGTTTGAAAGAGCCGTAAGCCGTTTATCTCTTTCAGGGGAGCGGCTCGCCGATCGGCCTAATCCTTCCGGACAAGCAGTTTCCCCACGGCCGCTCCCGGCGCAAGGTCATTCATTTCCGGCGGCCCGTCCGGAGCCGCTCCGGCAGCCCGCCGCGACCAAACTGTGCTAGCCCGGCTCCGCCCCTGATCAACCGGGGTCGTCCCGTCCTTCCTAGAAGGCCGTGAAAACACCGCGTCCCCCGGGCGGATTAGTCCGGCAAGCCCGTCACCGGGGGCCGGAAGAACGATCGACCCACCCACGCCGATCGTCCATCTTTGTCGCAGCGCCGGAACGCTTCGAGCCCCGGCCTCACCCGATTCTTCCGCGCATCCCACCGTCGGCCGACGCCGGTGGTGCGACCGTGCGCGACCAATTCGTTCCGGGAGGAACATCCATGAGCAAGACCGCCAAGCGTTCCGCCGTCATCGCCACCGTCGCCGCCATCGCGGTGGGCGGGCTGGGCGTCACCGCTTGGGCCGCCGGCTGGTTCGCCGAGGGCACCGCGACCGGCACCGCGCAAAGCGAGGACATCAAGCCTCTCTCGGCGACGATCACCCTCGACGGCAAGATCTTCCCGGGTGCGAAGCGCAACGCGATCGTCAAGGTGAACAACCCGAACGAGTTCAAGGTCGCGCTCAACAAGGCAGAGGCGCCGACGTTCACCGCGAGGAAGCTGAGCGACAACTCGAACAACACTGCCTGTGCCAGCAAGTTGACGGCGAGCGTCATCAAGTTCGGTGGGCTGGACGGCTCGACCACGATTGCGGGCAAGGCGGAGGGCCAGGAGATCAAGCTGCCGGTCGAGATCCTCGACATCGACCAGGCCTGCGCCGGATCCGAGCTCAGCATGACCATGAAGTTCGGTGGCACCAGCGTGGTCTGACCCCATGACCCGGTGGGCGGAGAGGGGCTCCGCCCACCGTCCTACCCCCGGAAGGAGATGGGTGTGCCGTACTGGCGCATCGGTGCCGTCGGCGCCGGCCTCGTGGCGGTCGTGCTGGCCACAGGCGGGAACGGTCCCGCGACCGACGGAACCATCGAGCTGGCCTCCCGCGGCACCCCGGCCTCGCACGGCGGCACCTTCTCGGTGCGGGCCCGCCCGGTGACGGGCCTCTATCCGGGGGTGGTGAAGCCGATGGTGGTGACGCTGCGGAATCCGTACGACTTCGATCTGCGCGTCACCACCCTCGGCGGCAAGGTGACCGACTCGTCGAGGCGCTCCTGCCGCCCGGGCGGGCGAACCGTGTCGGCGCGACCCTATGCCGGGCGCCTCCCGGTGGTCGTGCCGGCGCGCAGCACGAGGGAGGTGGGCGCCGTGCCGATCGCGATGTCGCCCGAGGCCCCGGAGCGGTGCCGGCGGACCACGTTCGAGGTGCTGGTGACCGGCCGGGCGACCAGGGTGGCCCGATGAGGACCGCGAAGACCCTCGCCACGGTGTCCGTGGCCGTCGCCGTGGCCCTCGGGGGCAGCGTGTACGCGTTCGCCGGCTGGTCGGCGGCCACGCCCACCGCTGTCCTGCGGCTGCGCACGGCCGAGATGCCGGCCGGGAACGTGCCCAGCGTCGCGAAGGCCGGCCGGAACGCCGTCGTCACCTGGGCACCGTCCACCCTGGCCGCGGGGGTACGGGCGCAGAGCTACACCGTCGTGCGGACAGGCGCCGGCGGCCCGGCCGTCGTCTGCCCGAAGGTCACCACGACGACGTGCCGCGACCTGGCGGTGCCCGGCGGGACGTGGGCGTGGCAGGTCCGGCCCGCGTACGAGGGGTGGACCGGCGAGCTCAGCGGTCCGAGCGTGCCCCTGACCTTCGCCGGCCCGCCGGAGATCGCGGCGGTGGCGCGGATGGGGTCTCCGTCGCCGGAGGGGTCGCCGGCCGCCACGACCCGGCCGCCGGTCCCGTCGGTCACCACGGCGAGTCCCGCACCCGCGAAGGTCGCGCCGAGCGAGCCGGCGCCGCCCTCGGACGAGCCCGAGGTGCCGGTGCCGACGACCGCCGTGCCCGCTCTGCCGTCCGTGGTCCCGGCGCCGAGCGACGGCACCGGCACCGCCGGCGGTGAATAAGTCCCTCCCCGGGTCGCAGCCCCGGTCCCCACGCACCATGGGGGCCGGGGCTGTGCCGTGCCACCATGCGGCACCCTTCGTGCACCATCTGCACCGATCACCGACCGCGTCGCACAAACCCACTCCGAGGAATTAGGCCGGTCGGCAGCGAACGCACAAACGATTCCCGGATGCGGCCGGCCCGCGCGTTTGCCACAGTGGTCGGCAGGACGGCGCAACGGGGACGTGAGAGCCGTTTCCGGCCGGGTCGCAAGTTGCAGTTTGCGTTTCCGCGGGCGCTGGGTTAACGCGGCCCGCTAAAACCTTTCATCCGGCCCGCGGCAACCCCGTGACCTTGCGCGTTCGTCCCTCTCGCGGATTAGGCCGCTCGGGCGCTCCTGCCCATTTTCTGCCCGCTCCTGTACGGACGGTTCACCGATCGCAGCGGGGGCCGGTTTCGGGCACCGTAGTTCCACGAACCCCGAACCACCGTCGTGCAGGAGGAAGACCCCATGCGGACCGAGGATGGCGTAGCAAGCCGCGGCGTTCCGGCGTCGCACATCACCCTCGAGCGCGGCGAGGAAGAGACGGTCGAGCTGGGCGCCCGCAAGCGGTCCCGCTTCGACCGGCGTACCCGGATGATCCTGGCCGTGGCGGCGATCGCGGCGGCGGCGGTCAACGCGGGCGCCGGCTGGACCTACTGGCGTCTGACCGGCGACGAGCCCGCCGCCGGCAGCGCCACGGCTGAGGTCGTGCTGCAGCTGCGGGGCCGCTCGGACTATGCCGTCCCGCTGCGGCCCGGCGCCACCGGCGACCTGACCGTGACCGTCGCCAACGCCAACGGCTTCCCGATCCGGATCGCCGAGGTGCGTCCCGGCACGGGCAACGCCGTCGCCGACGCCGAACGCCGCGACGCGGGCTGCGAGCGCACCGGCGTCGCCTTCACCCGCCCGGCCTTCCCGGTCGACTGGCGGGTCGCCGCCAACAACGTCGCGGTCTTCACGGTCCCCGGCGGCCTCAGCATGAGCACGAACGCCGACCCGGCCTGCCGCGGCGGCTACTTCACGATTCCGGTGCAGGCCTCGGGCGACAGGGACTGACCGTCCGCGTCTCGCTGTCGTAGCTGCGCGCGGCGACGAACATCCCGCGAGCCGGCGCCAGCCCGCGCAGCACCGGCTCGTACTCGCCGGGGTCCTTCACCCGCAGCGCCAGGCTCACGTGCGGCACCCACGGCCGATCGCTCCCCATCGCCTCGGCCACCGCGGCCCGCATGGCCTCCAGCTCCGCCGAGGCGCTCACCCGCCACGCGACCGCATGCCCGAAAAGGACCACCCCTTCCAGTACGGCCGGCAGCGGCAGCCCCGCCACCGCAGCCACCGCCTCAGGGGTCAGCGAGGCGCCCGTGGCCAGCGTCAGGTGCGGCCTGTTCGTCGGGTGCCCGTGGGTGGCGAGGCTCTTGAGCCCGGCCGCCCGCAACCGCTCCCACACGGCCCGCACCGTCCGGTCCAGCTCGTCGTCCAAGGTCAGCTCGACGGTGTGCACCGGCCCACCCTAAGGGAGCTGGGCGGATATCACAGGCAACACCCCCGCGGGCCGTTTTTACCAAAACTTAAGGCTCATCATCGGCGGAACGTCCGGTGGTGGGAAAAAGCTGGTCGGCTGGCTTCCAGGTGGTTTCCCGTGCGTCTGATGTCCGATTTTGCAGCACGATGGTCATCATGGTCAGGAATCGGAAGACAGAGTGATCGGCGGACGAATGCGAAATGCTCTCACCGGCCGGGCGGCAGCGGTGGGGCGGCCTGCGGTGGAATTGATTATGCCCGTGCTCGACCGAGAGGACGACATCGACCGTCTTCTCGCCGGCGCCGCGGGCTGCCTGCGGCGGCTGACCGTGCCGGCGTCGATCGCTGTGGTGGACCGAGGCTCCAGCGACCGCACCGTCGAGACCGTGGACCGGGTCATGGCCAGGTGCGACGTGCCCATCCGGGTGCTGGGCTGCTCGGCTCCGGGGTGGGGCAGCGCGATGCTGCGTGGCATCACGACCACTGCCGCCCGCTGGGTGCTCTGTGGGGTGCCGGAGGCGCTCCTGCCGGACGTCAGGCCCGGCCTGGAGCGGGCCCTGCGGCTCCTGCGTACGGGTGATCATGTCGTTTCCATCGCCACGGAAGAGTGCGGCGGGGCCCTTTTCGAGACGTCGGTCGCGATGCTGCTGTTTGGTGAACAACTGCCGGACGAGCCGTTGCTCCTCCCCGAGGTCAAGGATGTGCCGGGGCATGCGGGAATCCGCTCGGTGACTCTCGCGGCAGAAATGCGGGAAGCGGAAGACGGAGATCGGTACGCAGTCCTGGAAATGGTGGCGAGGTGAGCCGGCGGTATCGCGCCGAGCCCGGGGACCATCTGGTCTGGCTCAACTTCAAGGACTCGGTGCACCCGCATGCCGGAGGCGCCGAGGAGTACATGCATCAAGTCACCGCGCGGCTCGCGAACGAGGGGCAGCGCGTCACCATCGTGACGTCACGGCCGCGCGGCGCGGCCCGCAGAGCGCACGTGCCGGGTGCGATGATCCGCCGGCTGGGCGGCTCGTACTCGGTCTACCCACTCGCGCTGCTGTGGCTGCTCCGCCACCGCCATGAGATCGACGGCATCGTCGACACCTGCAACGGCATCCCGTTCTTCGCGCCCCTCGCCGTCGGCCGCCGGGTGCCCGTGCTGGTGCTCATCCACCACGTGCACCAGTCCATGTTCGCCCAGCACTTTCGCTTTCCGCTGGCGCAGATCGGCCGCTGGCTCGAACGCGTGGGCAATCGCCGGGTCTACGGCGACCGCACCATCGCGGTCGTGTCGCCGTCCTCCCGGACCGAGGTACGCCGGGTGCTGGGTCTGTCGGGGCCCGTCTTCGTCGCCGCCAACGGGCAGGAACCGCTGGCCGTACCGGACGCCGTGCGCTCGGCCGCACCCCGCATCGTCAGCGTCGGCCGGTTGGCGCCGCACAAGCGCTGGGACCTGCTGCTGCGGTCGATGCCCCGGGTGGCCGAGCTGATCCCGGACGTCGAGTTGCACCTCATCGGCGACGGTCCCTGCCGCGGTGAGCTGGAGATGTTGATCGGCCGGCTGGGTTTGTCCGACCGAGTGACATTGCACGGGCGGCTCTCGCACGAGCGTCGGAACCGGCTGCTTGCCTCCGCCTGGCTCACGGTGTGCACCTCCGAGGTCGAGGGGTGGGGACTCGCGGTCACGGAGGCCATGAGCCTGGGCGTCCCCGCAGTGGTTCTGGCCTCGCCGGGGCTTCGCGACTCGGTGCGTGACCGCTCGACAGGCTGGGTCGTCGACCGGCACCAGCACCTGGCCGGACAGATCACCTCGGCCCTGTTCGAGCTGGAGGACCGAGGGGCGGTAGCGGCCTGGGCGCGGCGATGCCGTACCTGGGCGGCCCGCTTCACCTGGGACGCGACTGCCGATCGGATCGCGGGCCTGCTCAGCACGGAGGACGCCCGGCGGGCCGGCGACGACCGCCGCCCGACGTGCGATCTCTCGACCGTGGTGGAGCTGCCCGTGGAGCAGGCCGCCCGGATCGACTTCGGACGGTTGCGCGGCGTCGACCAGATCGACTGGGACGGCGCCGGGGCACCGGAGGGCATGCGGGTCAGGCTGCTGCTAGCCGGCTATGACGAGGGCGACGCGGCGGCTCTGCTGCGCCGCTTCGGAGCCGATCCGGCGGCTGCGGACATCCGGGTGGCGCGCCCCGCCGATCTGCTGGGCTGGCGGCGTACGGGCGGCGACCGGGGCCGCCCCTTGCAGGACTTTTTCCGAGGCCACAGCGCCGCGACGACGAGCATGCAGAGGACGACATGACGAGCAGGGTCGCCATCCTGGGCAGCAGCAGTTCCTTGGGGCTCGGCGTGGGCGGGCACTCCTACGCGGTCCGGTACGCCGAGCGGCTCGGGCCGGAGACGGAGGTCCTCCAGCTCTCCCGCTCGGCGCTGACGGTGGCGGAGGTCACCGACGAGATGATCCGGCAGGTCCGCGATTTCCGGCCGGACGTAGTGGTTCTCTCCTTCGGCGCTGCTGAGGGACACGTGCACCCGAGCCGGCTGCTCCAGGCGCTGCTGGACCGGTACGGTCCGGCCGGCTGGCGGGGGCCGGCGGGGTTGAACCCCCGGCCGTACTTCTCGCGCGGCCGGGCGAAGCGGCTCCGGCAGCTGGTGATGTCCCGGTCCAAGGTCGCCCTGAAGCGGCTCATCATCCGGGCCACCGGAGGTTTTCACCGGATGCCGTCGGACCAGTTCGCGGCCCGCCTGCGTGAGGTGCTCGACGCGTTGGGCGGCGTCCCGAAGGTGCTGGTCGGGTTGTGGCAGGTCGACGAGGTCATGTTTCCGAGGACCAACGCGTTGCTCAGGCACCACGACGACCTGTTGCAGGCGATCGCCGCCGAGAGGGTGGACGTGTCGTTCGTCGCGACTGCCGGCCTGGTCCGCTACTGGGACGACTTTCTTGAGGACCGGGCTCACCTCAACGATGCCGGTCATGACCGGGTCGCCGGGATGCTGCCCGAGCTTCCGGCTCCGGGCGGGACAAGCGGCCGTACGTCCGGCAAGCGCGCCGCCACCGCCCGGTGAGCCTCCTCGACGTCCGTGCGCCCGGGGACAACGGCGACGCCGGGCAGGCGGCTGCCTCCCTGTCACCGGGGAGGAGCCGCTGGGCGTACGCGAGCATCATGGTCGTCGCCGCGGCGGTCTATCTGGTCAACCTCGATCAAGCCCTCGACTTCGATCTCGATGAAGTCATGTATTCCCTTGCCGGGCAGAACGTCGCCGCCTCGGGCTCGGTGTCATGGGGAGCTGAGCCGGTCAGCGTGCATCCTCCGATGCACTTTCTGCTGGTCGGGCTCTGGACGTTGGTCACCGGAACGGCCCATGGGCCGATCATCGATGCCCTTTACGCGGCACGCCTGCTCGGCGCGGTGTTCAGCATCCTGACCGTCGCCATGACGGGCCTGCTGGCGCGCCGGTTCACCACCGACAGCCGGTTGATCGCGGCGGCGATGGGACTGGTCGCGCTCGACGGCTTCCTCGTGCGCTTCGGCCGGACTGCTCTGATCGAGCCCACCGCGGTCCTGGCCGGTGTCGTGGTCGTCTACCTGGCCGTACGGCTGCGGACCGCGTCCGAGCCCCGGTACGTCGTCGTGGTCGGGCTCGCTTCAGGTGTCGCGCTGCTCGTCAAGGAGCCGCTGCTCTTCACCGTCCTCGTGCCGGTCGCCGCCGCCGTGCTGGAGCACGACGGGCGGCAGGTGCGCCGGTCGGCGGCCGCCGTCCTGGTCGGACTGCTGGTCTGGGGGGTTTTCCCGCTGTGGGCAGTCACCGGCGGCGCCGGGGCATGGTGGCTGTCCGAGCACGACATCAGCCTGCGACGGATCAGCGGACTGCTCCAGGTGAGCGGGCTCAACCGGCCCGGAGTCTCGTCGACCGGCGTCTTCGGGGACACCTTCGTCACGTACGCGGGCGGGTATCTGATCTTCGCTCTGGGTGCTGCCGGTCTGCTGGCGCTCGCCTACCGTGGCGGGCTCTTCCACCGGCGCCGGCTCGCGGCAGGGCCCGCGACCCTGGTCGCCTTCGGCCTGCTGAGCTACGCCTTCCTGGCCTACTGTGTCGTGCTCGGCCAGGCGAACGAACAACTGACCGCGTATTCCGCCGTGCCCGCGGTGCTGCTCACAGTGCTCGCCTGGGGTTCGCGCCCACCGAAGGCGCTCGTGGCCGCATGGCTCATTGCCGCGCTGGTGGGGGTGGCCACCTGGACCTTCACCGTGGCGCTCGCGCGCGATGACGCCACGGCGCGGATGGGTCGTTATCTCACCGCGAACGCGGCATGTGCACCTGTCAATGCCACTGGCAACGCTCTGCGGTGGGCGCCGGTGCTGTCTCGAAACCACGTCGAGGCCTACCGCGACGGAGACACTGCCGTGGCGGCCGGTGTACGCCTCTTTCTGCTCTCGCCCAAGGACAGCAGGATGCGGTACGGCACGAGCTCGCCGGAGCTGGACGCGTTCGTCCGCAGCCACGGGGCGCCGGTCGTCGCGTTCGCAAGCCGCCGTTACGAGCGGATCGAGCTGTGGCAGGTCTCCGGCCCGATCCGGGGCGAAGCGGCTGTCACCTGCGGAAACTCTCGGCCGCCGGTCTCGTCCCAGGCGTCGGCGCCAAGCTTCCTCATGTTGTTCGGCGCTGTGCTCCTCCTGGGAGCCACGGCCTCGACGGGCGCCCGTGCAGCCCGGCGGCGTGCTTCGTGACCGCCGTTCTCGAGGAGCCGGTCCGCGCCCGGGGCAGCGGTGCGGGCTGGCTGCTGCTGGCGACGAGCGGAGCGGGAGTTGTCAACTACGGGTACGCCCTGCTGCTCACCCACGGCCTCGCGCCCACCCAGTACGCAGCCTTCGCCGCGGGGCAGGCTCTGCTCATGGTCCGGGCGGCCGTGTCCGGTGCCGGCGTCCCCTGGCTCCTCGCTCGCGAGCTGAGCCGGAGGCCGGACGATCGCCGGTGGCACGTCACGGTGACGAGCTTCGCGTTCTGGGCCAACGTCGCCCTGGGCACCGCGCTCACCGTTCCTGTCACCGGTGCGGTGCTGATCTTCGGCGATGTCCGGGACGCTGCCGTCGTGGCCTGCGCCTCGCTGCTCATGTCGATGGGATCGACCGGCATGGGCTTCCTGCAGGGGGCCGGCCGGATGGAGCTGATGGCGGCCCTGCTGACCTTGGAAGCGGTGATCAAGGCCGGTACCGGCATCGCGCTGGTCTTCGCCTGCCATCTCGGCTCGGCCGGCGCCCTGGCCGGGTTCGTCGCGGGCAGTGCTGTGCTGCTGATCCCGGTGCCGATGTTCCGGCGCCTGGTAGGCCGCCCGAGGTGGCGCGCGGCCGAAGCCGGATTGTGTACCGCTGTGCTCCGGCAGACGCGGATGCAGGCGTCGGTCGCCGTCACCGCTGCCGGGGACACCGTGCTCGTCGGCGTGCTCGGCCTCGGCCCGGCTGGAGGGGCGCCCTATCAGGCAGCCTCCGCCCTCGGCCGGGTGCCGCTGTTCGCCGCCAACGCCGTGTCGACCGCGGTGTTCCCCCAGCTCAGCCGGGACGGATCGGCCGAACGGAAGGCGGGTGCGCTGCGGACGTACCTGCTCGTGGGCACGGCGATGACCGGGGTGCTGGTGACGTTGCCGCCGGAGCTCCGGTCCGTCCTCTTCCCGGACACCTTCGCGGCCGTCGGGCGCTGGTTGCCGTACGCGGCGATTCTGGGGCTGTTGATCGGTCTCTTCAATCTGTGTGTCACCTTCCTGCAGGCCGAAGACGGGCACAGGCATACCGCCCGATTGCTGACCGGGATCACGGTGGCCTATCTCGGCACGGTGACATCCGCCGCGACGGTGGCCGGCGTGCCGGGTCTCGCTCGCAGCGCGGTCGTCGCCGGAGCACTCGCGGTGGTGACCTTGTCGATGCTTCCCGCGGTGCGGCCGGGCTGGCACGTCTTGATCGCGTCCCGCCGAGACCTCGGTGCGGTCGCGGGGGTGCTGGCTTTCGCGGGAGTGCTCGCGGTCGTCGGTGATCCGGTCCTCTGGTCCGGCATCGCAGTTCTCGGCGGCCTGACGGTCCTGGCGAGCAGCTTTCCCGAGCTCTTGCCCCGGAGACGCCGATGACCGTGTGCATCGGCATCGACGGACGGGTGCTCACCGACCGCTACCACGGGATCGGGCGGGTCGCCTACGAGTGGATCCGCGAGCTGTCCCGCATGCCGGACGTCCGGCTGGTGGTGTTCACCGGGACCGGCCACACTCGCCGGTTCGACCTGGGCGCTCTGGCGCGTGAGCCTTCGGTCAGTGTCAGGCCCGTGCCGGCAGGCCCGGTCGACGTGCGGCAGTGGTGGCGCTGGCGCCGGCTGCTGCGGAGTTCCGGGGTGCAGGTGATGGTGTATCCGTACCACCTCGGCGCCTCGCCGATAGCCGGAACGCCGAGCCTGGCCCTGGTGCACGACTGCATATTCGAGGCCGACCCGCGCTTCGCTCCCTCGCCCCGGGTCCGGCTGGCCTATCGGCTGTTCACATCGTTGATCGTCCGGACCTCGGCGGTGGCGACGGTCAGCGCGGCCTCCGGCCGAGAGGTCGAGCGATGGTACGGCCGCCGGGTGCCCAGCGGCCATGTCATCCCGAACGGCGTGGACCTGGACCGGCGCGGCACCCCCGACGGCAGGCGACGGCTGCGGGACGAGTTCGGCCTGGAACCCGGGTACGTCCTGCATGTCGGAGCCCAGCGACCGCACAAGAACGTACCGGTGCTGGTGGAGGCGATCGCGAAGGTGCCGGAGACCCGGCTGGTTCTCGTCGGGAGCGCCGACGAGCGCTTTTCCGACGAGGTGGGTGCCGCGATCACCCGGCATGGCGTGGGGGACCGCGTCACCCGGTTGTCCTTCGTGCCCGAGGACCTGCTGGGGAGCCTGTACGCGGCGGCCGGGATGTTCGCGTACCCGTCCCTGGTCGAGGGCTTCGGCCTGCCCGTGCTCGAGGCGATGGTGGCGGATACGCCGGTGCTCGCCGCCGATGTCCCCGTGCTGCGGGAGGTCGGCGGCGATGCGGCGCAGTACGTCACTCCGGAAAGTGCGACGGCGTGGGCGGCTGCGATCGCCGGCCTGCACACCGATGCCGAGCTCCGGTCCAGACTGGTGGCCGCCGGTGCCGCCCACGCCGCACAGTTCACGTGGTGTGCCGCCGCGGCGCGGCTGGCCGGTGCCTGCGGCGCCCTGGCGAAGGACTATCGGGCCGCCGCCAGATAGCGCGAGCTGCCGATGATGTCGGTGGCTGCCAGCCGCACGATGTAGAGCGTAGCCAGGTCGTTCTGCTGGGCCTGCGCCATGACGGCGGGCAGCTGGGCGGGCAGGCAGACGTGGCTGGTCTCGGCCATGGCCCGCAGACCCTTGCCGCGCGCGAGCCCGGCCAGATAGGCAACGGTGTTCGCGTTCTCCGCCCAGGTGCCGTAGACCACGACCTTCGGGTCCTTCAGCGCGGCGACCTGGCGTGTGGCGTCGTACCCTCGCTGCACCTCGCCGTTGATCTCCGGGCTCGACGTGCCGGCGAGGTTGGTGGCGACGGCCTTGTCGAAGTCACCGCTCCGCATGCCGTAGGAGGGGTAGAGGACCGCGGCGGTTCCCGCGAAGCCGGCCTGCCGCAGCGCGGCGATCTGCCAGTTCTGGTACGCGGCGAGCGAGTTCAGGTACCACTTGAGGAATCGGCCCGCCTGTCCCTTCGGGCTCGGCTGCCCCGGCTTCCACTGAGGCGCCGGGTTGCTCAGCCTGGCGTTGATGTCGAACGCGTAGTAGAGGTTGCGCAGCTTGCCCGTCGCCGGGTCCAGCTTGAACGGGTAGGTCAACTCGCCCCAGTGACCTCCGCCCACCCGCACGATGGAGAACCCCGTGCCGAGGCGCGCGAAGACCTTCTTGAGGTAACGCGTCGCCAGCGGGCGGTACTGGGTCCCGAAGACCAGGTTGGGCTCGTCCGAGTCGGCGTAGGTTTCGCCGTTCTGGTCCACGTAGCGGGCACCGGGCAGCGCCAGCAGCCAGGCCGGGGCGTTCTGGACGCCGGTGTTGAAGGAGATCGTGTAGCCGAGCGCCTTGAGGCCGGCGATGCGGGCGGCGACCGAGTCCAGGTACCTCTCGTCGTACTGACCGCGGACGGGCTCCGCCTTCGCCCACTCCATCTCGACGAGCGCGTCGGCGGCACTTCCCGCCGAGTGCATGCTCGTCATGTCCGCGTCGGAGTAGTTGCCGATGATGCCGAGGGACGGAGCCGTGGCCGGCGTGGCGGAGGCGGCCCGGGCCGCGCTGGGGACGAAGGAGGCAAGGGCGAGAGCGGCGGCGGCCACGGCGGCGATCTTTGACTTCACACCGGGACCTTCGGCGCGGCCGGGGGCGGGGCGGGTTGACGACGGGGTGCGGGCGGGTAGCGGGTCGCACTACGCTGCCGCGCATGGAACACCACACCCGGCCGGCCGGCATGCCGCCGACGCACAACTACAGCCACGCGGTGTCGTTCACCGGCACGATGGTCGTGGTCTCCGGGCAGGTGCCGCTCGACGAGGACGGGCGGCTGGTCGGTGCCGACGACGCGGCCGAGCAGACGCGGCAGGTGTTCCGGAATCTGCGGGCGGCCCTCGCCGCGGCAGGGTGTGACCTGAGCCACGTCGTCAAGCTGACGGTGTTCCTCGTCAACATGGGTGATCTCGCCGACTTCCGCCGGGTGCGGGACGAGCTGATCGACCCGGCGCGGCCGCCGGCGAGCTCGCTGGTGCAGGTCAGCGGGCTGGTGCACCCGGATTTCCGGATCGAGGTGGAGGCGATCGCGGCCCGCCCCTGAGCCGCGGACCCGGGTCCCGATACTCTTCCCCCCTACGCGGTGGCCCGGCGGCCACCCGCCGAGCCGGAGGACGAGCGTGGACTGGACGATGGTCGAGCGCCTGCTCGATCTCGCCCGTGCACACCTCGGCTGCGAGATCGCCGTGCTCTCCGACATCGAGGGCGGCCGGCAGGTGGTCCGGGCGGTCAGCGGCGACACCGACCTGTTCGAGCCCGGCTCGGTGCTCACCGACTCGTTCTGCCTGCGGGTGTTCCACGGGCTGCTGCCCGCCATGGTCACCGACACGCGGCGCGACTTCGCGACCCGGGACCTGGAGATCACGACGCGGCAGGGCATCGGCTCGTACGCGGGCGTGCCCTGGCAGAACGAGGACGGCACCCGCACCGGGGTCCTGTGCTGCCTGAGCCGGACGCCCGACCCGCGCCTCGGCGACGACTCGATCCGCTTCCTGAGCCTGCTGGGCGGCCTCATCGGCGAGCAGGTGGACAGCTCGTCCGCCCAGCCCGAGCACGAGGACGCCCGGGCGCTGCGCGACGTCCTGCGCGAGCGCGCCCTGCGGGTCGTCTTCCAGCCCGTGGTGCGCCTCGCCGACGCGACCACCGTCGGCTACGAGGCGCTGGCCCGCTTCGACCTGGCGACCTTCCCGACCCCGGCGCACGCCTTCGCCGCGGCGGGCCAGACCGGCCTCGGCGTCGCCCTGGAGCTGCTGGCGATCGAGCGGGCCTTCGAGGCGCTGCCCGACGTGCCGCCCGGCCGCACGCTGGGCGTCAACCTCTCCGCCGAGGCGCTGCTCAACCCCGCGGTGCAGGAGACCGTGCTGGCCCACGCGGACAGCGACATCTGCGTCGAGGTCACCGAGCACACCCAGGTCGAGGACTATCCCGCCCTCAACGAGGTCACCAACCGCCTGCGCGCCGCGGGGGTCCAGATCGTCGTCGACGACGCGGGCGCGGGCTTCGCCAGCCTCCAGCACATCCTCCAGCTGCGCCCGGACATCATCAAACTCGACATCAGCCTCACCCGCGACATCGACCGCGACCCCGTCCGCACGGCCCTGGCCCGCTCGCTGGTCTCCTTCGCCGGCGAGGTGGGCGCCCGCCTGGTCGCCGAGGGCATCGAGACCGAGGCCGAGCACGACAAGCTTCGCGCCATCGGCGTCGACCTGGGCCAGGGCTACTACCTCGCCAAGCCCGGCCCGCTGCCCTGATCGGCTGTGCGGGGGGATCGACCGCCGGTTCAGGCGGCCCGCTCCGCCTCCCGCCGGAGGGTGGCCCGGGCAAAGTCGCCAGGCTCAGTGCCCGCGCGGGCCACTTCAACGCCGGACGGGGACCAGATGCCCGAGCGGCCCGCATTGTCCAGGTAGCCGTCGCCCGTCGGGCCGGCGAAGCTGGCGATCGCCACCCACACGCCGTGCTCGGTGCTGATGCGCCGGGCGCGCTGCTCGTGCACGTGTGCGTCCTCGGCCAGGTCGAGCGCACCCGCGACGTACGCGTCCATGCCCAGGGCCGCGGTCTGCTCCTGGTGAGCGGGCACGCCGGTGTCCTTGCAGAGGGCGAGGCCCAGCCGCCAGCCGTCCACTTCGAGCACCGCGGGGGCCGGGCCCGGGCGGAAGTGCTGCGGCTCGTGCCCGGCCACATTCATCTTCCGGTACGCCACCCGCGCCCCGGCGCCGTCCACAGCGAGCAGCGCCAGGAAGCGGTCCTCGACGGGCGCACTGGCGATCGCGACCGTGCCGGTGTCCGCGCACGCCTCGATCAGGGGACGCAGGCGTGGATCGTCCATGGCCACGGCCGGGGCGTCCAGTTCGTACCCGGTGAGGGACAGCTCGGGGAAGACGACCACGCGCGCCCGGGCGGCCCGGACCAGGCCGGCGTGCGCGTGGGCGTTCGCCTCGACGTCGAGGGCCCGGCAGACCGGCTGAGCCACGGCGAGAACAAGCTCAGCGGCGGACCCACCCTCCCGCGCATGCGGCTCGGTGGTGGACCCGTCGCGTGGCTCAGCGGTGGACCCACTCTCCCGCGCATGCGGCTCGGCGGTGGACCCGTCGCGTGGCTCAGTGGTGGGCACGGACGCCTGCTCGTGCCGCGCCGGCCAGGGAGGTCTCGAGGCGGGAGGCCTGGACGAGGAAGCGGTGGGCGGTCGCGGTGAAGTGCCCGTACGTGCGGATCAGCGCGTCCATCCGGCGCAGCGCCCGGTCGTACTTCTCCACACTGAAGTCGCGGACCTGCCACGGCACCGCCCGCAGCTGGTAGACGACGGCTCCTATGTCGTGGAACGTGAGCGGCACCCGCTCCTCGCGCACGTCCGTCACCGTCAGCCCGGCGGCCTGGAGGGCGCGGACCGCCGTCTCGGCGTCCCAGGCGCGCGGGTGCGGGGGCGGCGCGCCGAGCTCGGCGTTCAGGTCGGCCAGGTCGTCGCTGCCCACCTGCTGGCTGAGCAGCGTGCCGCCGGGTGCGAGCAGCCGGGCCACGTCGTCGGCGGGCAGCCGGCCGTGCCGGCTCAGCACCACGTCGAACTCGTTCTCCCCGCCGGGCAGCTCGGTGACCACCGACACCCCGAAGGGCCGCAGCCGGTCGCGGGCCACGGGCACGTTCGGCGCCCAGCTCTCCACCGCGACCGTGTGCGCGGGCAGCGGCGCCAGCTCGGCCAGCAGCTCACCGCCGCCGGTGTCCAGGTCGAGCAGGCTGCCCGCGTGCCGGACCAGGGGGCGGGCCAGCTCCGGGAACGCCCACGAGGGGTCCGAGCCCACCGCCCGCCCGTCCAGCCAGGCGAATTCCCACCCCGTGATCGGTACGCCGGCCGCCTCGCTCACGAGCTGCTCGTACTGCCGTGCGAAACCCATGGCAGCGACGGTAACCGCACGACCACGCAGGGCGCGACCAGGTTGGCCGGAGGTTTACCATCCGGTGATGCATCCGCCGCCGGGCCGGTACTGAACCAGCTCAGGCCACGGCGGCCGCCTCGATGCGGGTGAGGACCGCGGGCCAGCCGCGGCTCATCCCTGTGAAGGAGCGCTCGTCCGGGAAGCCGGCCTGCGTGAGGAAGAGCCGCGTTCCCGTGCCCTCCGCCTCGAGCCGCCAGGTGATTGTCGTGTCGAGCACGCCTTCGGCGAAGAGGAAGCGCAGCATGCGGCCGGGGTCGACCGCCAGGATCTCGCACTGCTGCTTGCCCCACGAGCCCATGTCCAGCGTGAAGCGGTGCCCCTCGACGGGCTTGATGTCGCCCTCCGCCCACCAGCGGGCGAGCAGCTCCGGTTCGGTGAGGGCCCGCCAGACCGCTGCCGGGGGTCGCGCGATGAACTGGTCCAGCTCGATGTCGCGGGTCACTCGTCCTCCCACTCCAGGTCGGCCAGCGTGCGCAGGCGTGCACGCCAGTAGTGCTCGAACGGCGCGAGCCAGTCCTGGACGCCGGCCAGTGGCGCGGCCGCCAGGTGGTAGTAGCGGTGGCGGCCGCGGGGCTCCTCGCGGACGAGCTCGGCGTGGCGGAGGACGGCGAGGTGCTCGGACACCGCCGGCCTGCTCAGGTCGAACAGGCCGGCAAGCTCGCCTGCCGCGCGGGGGCCGTCGCGGAGGGCGACGAGCAGCTGGCGGCGTACGGGATGAGCGAGCGCTCCGAACACGTCCTCGGCCACGCCTCATAATGCGTCGGAAAAAGCCGACACGTCAAGCGCAGAGGCCGCCGATGATCTCGGCGATCGCCGCCGGCTCGTGGCGCAGGGTGGCGCTGCCGACGCTGAGCTCCACCCGGACGACCCGCGGGTCCCCGGTCGCGAACGGGCGCGGCCACACCCACAGGCCGGTCTCCTCGGCGAGCCGCTTCGCGCCGGCCCGGAAGCGCTCGTCGGTGGTGCTCAGCAGCAGGTGCATCATCGGGGTCTGCGGCGGGCCGGGCACCACGCGCACCTCGGGGACCGCGTCGAGGGCCGCGGCGATCGCCAGGGCGTGCGCCATCCGCTCGGGCATCTCGGCCAGGGCGGCGTCGACGAGGCTCAGGGCGGACGAGGCGTGGGGCCAGAGGGCGTAGAGGGTGCCGCCGAGCCGGGAGCGCCACTCGCGCACCTGGGCGACGTCCTCCTCCGAGCCGGCGACGCCGCAGCCCGGGAGCGCGCCGACGCCCTTGTAGAACGACACGTAGACGGTGTCGAAGAGCGCGGCGATCTCGGCGGGCGGGCGCGCGTAGCCGGCACTCGCCTCCCAGATGCGGGCGCCGTCGAGGTGCACGGCCGCGCCCCGGCCGCGGGCCCACTCGGTCTGCGCGACCAGGTCGTCCCACTCGGGCAGCTGGCCGCCGAGGTCACGCTGGGGGAGCTCGAGCAGCAGCGCGGCGAACGGCTCGGCGGTGCCGGTGAGGTCGTCCAGGGTCAGCAGCCGCTCGGCCGTGCCCACGGCCCGGCCGGTGAGCTGGTGCAACCGCTGGTGCGCCTGGCCCTCGTGCTGCTCCAGATGGGAGTACGGGTGCCAGAGCACCGTGCGGACGCCCCGGCGATCGGCGTGCACCCGCAGCGTCGCGCCCTGCGCCATCGTGCCGCTGGGCAGGAACACGGCGGCAGGCTTGCCGAGCAGCGTCGCGATGTGCCGCTCCAGGGCCGTCACGGCGCCCCCGTCGCCGTACACGTCGTCGCCCGCGTCGGGGTCGATCGTGGCCAGCAGGTCGCGGGGCCGGCCCAGGCCGTTGCCGAGGAAGGTGTCGGTGCAGGCGGCGCGCCGCGCTCGAATCTCGTCATCCACGGCTTCAGTGTGCGCCCGCCGATCTCTCCTCGCGGACGGGCATCAGCAGTGAATATCCCGCCCCGCCGCGCAGCACGAGGGGCTTGATCGGCCCGTCCAGGTGCAGCTCCAGCTGGCCCGGGCCACCCGCGTCGAGCGCCTGCAACAGGAACTCCCTGTTCACCGCCACGTGGCCGGCCGGGTCGGCGGCCCACTCGTCCGCCGTGACCGTCCGGACGGCGCCCTGCTCGTCGACGGCCAGGACCGCCAGCTCGTCGGTCGCTGCCGCGGTGACTGTCGCCCGCAGCGCCGCCGGGTCGACAGCAATCCGGCGCGGGTTTGCCGCCGGCAGCTCGGTGAGGCGCCGATAGTCCGGGAAGTCCACGTCGAGCGGCGTGGCGGACAGCCGCCCGGCGCTGGTCCCGACGTCGAGCGCGCCGGCCACCGTAAGGGTGACGTCGCCGGTCAGCAGCGGGCGCAGTGCGTCGGCGAACGGCAGCGGCGCGACGACCCGCACCGGGGGTCCCGACACCGTGGCGCCGGCCGACGCCACGGCCAGGCGGTAGCGATCGGTCGCCACGAGCGTGATCGTCGCCTCATCGGCCTCCACCAGGACGCCGTTGATCATCGGCAGCTCCGGGTCGGCGCCGGCGGCGAAGCGGACGAAGTCGAGCGCCGCGGCCAACTCCGCGGCCGGCAGCGTGATCGTGGTCATGGTGGACCCTCCCAGCAGCTGGTGCAGCCGGGAGAGCTCGCGCCGGGCGTCGGCGAGCCCGTCCTCCAGCCGGGACAGGTGCTCGTCGAGCAGCGCCCGGACCAGCTCCGGCCGGTCCAGCGCCGCGACCGCCCGCGCGATGCCCGCCACCGGCATCCCGACCCGGCGCAGCCCGGCCACCAGCCGCGCCGCCCGGATCTGGGCGTCGCTGTAACGCCGGTAGCCGGTCGCCGCGTCGACCTCGGCCGGCACGAGCACCCCGGCCCGGTCGTAGAACCGCAGGGCGCTCACGCCCAGCCCGCTCGCCCGGGACACCTCGCCGATCCCCCGCATGCCGCTCTCCACCCCCGTCACCCTGATGCCTCGACCTGGTCGAGAGTCAACGTCCGCACGACCTGATGCCTCGACCTGGTCGGGAGTCAACGTCGCACGACCTGATGCCTCGACCTGGTCGAGAGTCAACCGAGGTCCGTCTCCCTGGCCACGGTGGCCGCCGCCGGGCCGGAGCTCGACCGGCCCCGAGCGCCGGGGCTGTCGGACACGGGATCCTAGAGGAGCAGCCCGATGCCGAGGGCGGCCATGACCACGGCTATCAGGCCGTCCAGCACCCGCCACGCGGCCGGGCGGCGCAGGACCGGGGCGAGCCGCTGCGCGCCCAGGCCGAGCGCGCTGAACCATACGACGCTGGCCGCCGCCGCGCCCGCCCCGAAGGCCCACCGGTCGGGGTGCTGCTGCGCCACCGAGCCGAGCAGCAGCACGGTGTCCAGATAGACGTGCGGGTTGAGGTAGGTCATCGCCAGGCAGGCGAGCAGCGTGGCGCGCAGGGTCGCCGGGCCGCCGGCCGTCGGCGTCAGGGTGCCCGGGGAGATCGCGCGTCTGGCGGCCAGGACGGCGTAACCGATCAGGAAGACGGCCCCGGCCCAGCGGATGACGGTGACCACGACGGGGTGCGCGGTGACCAGCGCGCCCAGCCCGCCGATCCCCGCCGCGATCAGGAGCAGGTCGGAGGCGGCGCAGACCACGACCACGGGCAGCACGTGCTCGCGGCGCAGACCTTGCCGCAGCACGAAGGCGTTCTGCGCGCCGATGGCGATGATCAGCACGGCGGAGGCGGCGAACCCGGCGAGGGCGGAGGTGAGCACCCCTCGACGCTAGGCCGGTTTGCTGGTGTACTCCAATTGAAGATTCTGATGGAACATTAGGAAGTCTTATGGACCAGCTGCAGCTCGCCACTTTCCAGGCCGTGATCGCGGAGGGTAGCTTCGATGCGGCGGCGAAGGTGCTGCACGTGACGCCGCCCGCGGTCAGCCAGCGCATCAAAGCGCTGGAGCAGGCCGTCGGCCAGGTGCTGGTCCGGCGGACCAAGCCGGCCGTTCCCACGGCGGCCGGCGAGACCCTGGTGCGGCTGGCCGGGCAGATCGCGCTGCTGGAGCGGGAGGCGCTCGACGCGGTGCGGGGCAGCACGCGGACGAAGATCGCGGTCTCGGTCAACGCCGACTCGCTGCACTCGTGGTTCCTGCCGGCCCTGGCCACCCTGCCCGACCTGGCGTTCGACCTGCACCAGGAGGACGAGGACTACACCACCGACCTGCTGCGCGCCGGCACGGTGATGGCCGCCGTCACCACCCAGCAGGTCGCCGTCCAGGGCTGCCGGGTCGAGCGGCTCGGCGCGATGCGCTACCTGGGCGTGGCCGCCCCGGAGACCTTCACCGGCTTCGCGACGACCCCGATGGTCCTCTTCAACCGCAAGGACCGGCTGCAGCACCGCTTCCGCGCCGCCGTGACCCACCGCACCCTCGACGACCCGCCGATCCACTACGTCCCCGCGGCGGCCGCCTTCGGCGAGGCCATCCGCATGGGCCTGGGCTGGGGCATGGTGCCCGAGCACCTCGCCGGCGCCGGCATCGCCGTCGGCAGCCTGGTCGAGATCGCCCCCGGCCACCACCTCGACGTCCCCCTGCACTGGCAGTGCTGGCGCATGGAGTCGGCAGCCCTCACCGCCCTGACCAGCGCCGTGCGCACAGCCGCGGCCGCGGCGTTACGCCCCTAGCGAGGCCTCGATGTGGTCGAGCGCGGCGTCGATCGAGGTGACCACGGTGACCTGCGCCAGCGCGGCCTCGCGGACGAACGCCGTGCCCGTGATCTCGCGCAGCCAGGTCCACAGGCCCGAGTAGAAGCCCTCCGGGTCCAGCACCACGATCGGCTTGCGGTGCAGGTCGAGGGTGGCCGTGGTCCAGACCTCGAAGAGTTCGTCGAGCGTGCCCAGGCCGCCCGGCAGGGTGATGAAGGCCTCGGCGCGCTCGATCATCACGTTCTTGCGCTCGCCCATGTCGGCGGTGACCACCAGCTCGTCCGAGGCGGTGTCGGCGACCTCCAGGTCGACCAGCGACTGCGGGATGATGCCGAGGGTGTGCGCGCCGCCGGCCCGGGCGCCGTCGGCGACCGCGCCCATCATGCCGACGCAGCCGCCGCCGGAGACGAGGGAGTGCCCGCGCGGTCCGAGGGCCTTGCCGAGGGCGGTGGCCAGGTCCAGGTGGCTCTGGTCGAGGCGGTTGGAGGAGGCGCAGAAGACGCAGATCGCCGCCACGTCACTCCTTGCCCGCGGCGAGGGCCTTGTCGGCCTCCACGATGTACTGCACGGCTTCCTCGACGTCGTCGGTCAGCATGATCAGCTCCATGTCGTCCGGGCTCACCTTCCCCTCGGCGAGCAGGCGCTGCTTGATCCAGTCGAGCAGGCCACCCCAGTATTCGGTGCCCATGAGGACCACCGGGAAACGGGTCACCTTGCGCGTCTGGACCAGGGTGATCGCCTCGAACAGCTCGTCGAGCGTGCCGAAGCCGCCGGGCAGGACGACGAACGCCTGGGCGTACTTGACGAACATGGTCTTGCGGACGAAGAAGTAGCGGAAGTCGATGCCGATGTCGACCCAGTCGTTGAGGCCCTGCTCGAAGGGGAGCTCGATGCCCAGGCCCACCGACATGCCGCCGGCCTCGGTGGCGCCGCGGTTGGCGGCCTCCATCACGCCGGGCCCGCCGCCGGTGATCACCGCGTAGCCCGCCTCGGCGAGGGCGGCGCCCAGGTCGGCGGCCAGCTCGCACTCGGGGCTGTCGGGCCGGCTGCGCGCCGAGCCGAAGACGCTGACCGCGGGCGGCAGGTCGGCGAGGGTGTCGAAGCCCTCCACGAACTCCGACAGGATGCGCAGCGCCCGCCACGCGTCCTTGGTCTTCCACTCGCCGCGGTGCTCGGAGTCGAGGAGCTTCTCGTCGGCCGTGCTCGGCGGGATCGACTCGCGTCGCAGAGTGACGGCGCCGCGATGACGCTCCTGGGGTACGCGACCGCGACCGTTGTTTCCGTCCGTCATGGCACCCACCGTAGTGCGGACGGTCCGTAACCGGTGAATAACCGGATGGGTTTCGGCAAGAGGATTGCGGCGTCGCGACCTTTTTGCCAGATTGAAGCAACGGACGGTAGCTCTGCTGTCTCCGTCCGTTTATCAACTTCTCCTCCCGCACGGAGCCGCCCGTGACGACCCGCTATGAGCGCATGAAGATCCAGCGCCGCATGCAGCGGCGCATCCGCCTGGTGGTGGAGGAGCGCCGCATCGCGCTGGCCCAGCAGGGCCGTCCCGCGGAGGCGGCCGCCGACCCCGACGACGGGGAGCCCGTCAGTACGCGGTGAGCCACCTGTGCAGGGTCGCGGCCCCGTCGCGGATCCTGCCGATCTCCACGTGCTCGTCGGGGGAGTGGGCGAGCCGGGGATCGCCCGGCCCGTAGTTGAGCGCCGGGATGCCCATCGCGGCGAACCGGGCCACGTCCGTCCAGCCCAGCTTGGCCTCGGGCTGCTCGCCCACCGCGGTGAGGAAGTCGCGGGCCGGCGCCGCGCCCAGCTGCGGCAGCGCGCCCGGCGCCGAGTCGGTCACGTCCAGGTCGAAGCCGCTGAACACCTCGTGCAGGTGCGCCAGGGCGTCCTGCTCGGAGCGGTCGGGCGCGAAGCGCAGGTTGATGTCGATCGAGCACTCGTCCGGCACGACGTTGCCGGCCACGCCGCCCGAGATGCCGACGGCGTTGAGCCCCTCACGGTACGTACATCCGTCGATAGTGACTGTCCGCGGCCGGTAGTCGTCCAGGCGGCGCAGCGCCTCGCCCGCCGCGTGGATGGCGTTGACCCCGCGCCAGGACCGGGCGGTGTGCGCCCGCTTGCCATGGGTACGGATCGTCGCGCTCATGAAGCCCTGACAGCCCGCCTCCACCACCCCGTACGTCGGCTCGAGCAGCACCGCGAAGTCCGCGCGCAACCACTCGGGGCGCGCCTCCGCGACCAGGCCCAGCCCGTTGTAGCGGCTCTCGATCTCCTCGGCCTCGTAGAAGAGGTAGGTCAGGTCGTACCGGGGATCCGGCAGGGTGGCCGCCAGGTGCAGCGCCAGGGCGACGCCGGACTTCATGTCGGCCGTCCCACAGCCGAAGATCAGGTCGTCCACGACCGTCGACGGGAAGTTGCCGTTGATCGGCACGGTGTCCAGATGCCCGGCGAGCACGACGCGTTGCTCGCGGCCGAGGTCCGTGCGCGCCATCACGGTGTTGCCGTGCCGCTCGGTGTTCAGGTGCGGCGCCTGCCGCAGGACGTCCTCGACGCAGTCGGCGATGACCTTCTCGTCGCGGGACACGGACTCGATGTCGACGAGGGTGCGGGTGAGCACCACCGGGTCGACAAGCACGTCCGGAGTCAGCGGGTTCGCCATGAGCCGCACATTACAGTCCGAACATGAACCCGAAACGGAACCCGGCGGGGACCGCCTAGTAGGGTTGACCTGTGACCACCGCGATCTCGACCTCGCCCGCGTGGGGCATCGGCCTCGCCACCGTGACCTCGGACGGGACGGTGCTCGACACCTGGTACCCGTCCGGCTTCCTCGGCCTCGGGGAGTTCCCCGCCGAGCCGCCGGCGCTGCCCGCCGGGCTCACCGGCCCCAAGGCCCTGTCCGGGCTCTCGACCGTCGAGGTGCGCACCGAGATTGCGTCGCTGGCCGACCCGATCAAGGACTCCGCGGATGCGTACCTGCGGCTGCACCTGCTCTCCCACCGCCTGGTCAAGCCGAACGAGCAGAACCTCGACGGCATCTTCGGCGCGCTGGCCAACGTGGCCTGGACCTCGGCCGGCCCGTGTCCGCCCGACCGCGTCGACGAGCTGCGCCTGATCGAGCGCGCCGCGGGCCGCCACCTGGCCGTCCACGGCGTCGACAAGTTCCCGCGCATGACCGACTATGTCGTGCCCTCCGGCGTGCGCATCGCCGACGCCGACCGGGTCCGCCTCGGCGCCCACCTGGCCGCCGGCACCACGGTCATGCACGAGGGCTTCACCAACTTCAACGCCGGCACGCTCGGCACGTCGATGGTCGAGGGCCGCATCGTCCAGGGTGTCGTCGTCGGCGACGGCTCCGACGTGGGCGCGGGCTCCTCGATCATGGGCACGCTCTCCGGCGGCGGCAAGGACAAGGTGCGCATCGGCGAGCGCAGCCTGCTCGGGGCCAACGCCGGCATCGGCATCTCGCTCGGCGACGACTGCGTGGTCGAGGCCGGCTGCTACATCACGGCCGGCTCGAAGATCACGCTCCCGGACGGCCGGGTGGTCAAGGCCCGCGAGCTGTCCGGGGTGAACGGCCTGCTCTTCTGGCGCAACTCGGTGACCGGCGCGCTGGAGGCCAAGCCCCGCCAGGGCCAGGGCATCACCCTCAACAGCGAGCTGCACGCTAACTGAGCAGCGCATCGCCGCGTTCCGTCGTGGCATAGAGCACTGCTTTCCCGGTACGGGTCCGGCTGATCAGCCCGGCCCCGGCGAGCACCTTCAGATGTCCCGCGACGCCGCCCAGGCTCATCCCGAGCCGGGCGGCGAGCTGGCTCGTGGTCGTCGGCACGGTGAGCGCCCGCAGCACCGCGGCCCGCCCCGGCCCGAGCAGGGGCGCCAGCCGCGGGTCCGCCGCCGGGGCGGTGCCCAGGACGTCGGCGACTCCCCGGGCCCGGTAGGCGATCGTGACCGGCCGCTCGGGGTCCGTGCTGATCGCCAGGTTCCCGAAGACCGTCGGCACGAGCGTGAGACCCCGGTCACCGGAGTGGTACCGGCCGGTGCTCTGCCTGATCTCGATGGTGCTCTCCTCCGGCAGCCAGCGCAGCCGCGGGTGCAGGCCGTCGAGCCCGGCGGCCCAGCCGTAGGCGGCGATCCGTCCGGCCCGGTGCATGATGTCCCGCTCCAGCACCGCCCGCAGCCGCGGCCACTGCGGCTCGACGAACGCCGTCCACGCCGCCTGCAGGGCGTCGGCGAGCCGGTCGACGACGTCGTCCGCGGCGAGGATCCGCCGGGCGTACTCGGGCGGGGTCCTGTGCCCGCGCAGGTTGCGCGCCAGCTCGGCCCGGGCACGCGCGAGCGGCGTCGCCCGCAGGGCGGCCAGCTCCTCGGCGAACTCCCGGCGCGGCCCGAGCGGCGGCGGGTGCAGGAAGTCGGCGTTCTCCGCGCGGCGCTGCAGGCTGATCAGTGCCCCGACCGCCGGCTCGGCGCGGCGCAGCTCGGCCAGCCGGGGCCGCGTGCGCACCACCCAGTCGTGCAGCGCCCCGGCCGGCAGCGACCCGGTGAGCAGGAACAGCGCGCCCTCCACCTCGAACAGCGGAGAGATCGCGTAGCGGCACCCCGCGACGTCCGCGGGCGAGACCTGGATCAGCACGTTTCGCTCACCACCGAAACCTTAGCCCCGGTACGCCGCCCGCTGTGATCGTGAGCCCATGAGCACCGCAGCCCCGCCCCGCGCCCGCTACTCGGACGTGTTCGCCGTGCCCGCGTTCCGAGCGGTCCTCGGCGGCTTCTCCCTGATGCTGATCAGCGACACGGTCAAGATGCTGGCGCTGTCCGTGCTCGTCTACGCGAGCACCGGCTCCCCGCTGCTGGCCGCCGTCGCGTACGTGTCGGGCTTCCTCCCGCAGGCCCTCGGCGGAACGTTCCTCCTCGCCCTCGCCGACCGCTGGCGCCCCCGCAGGCTCATGGCCGGCTACGACGTGGCCCGGGCGGCCGTGGTGATCGTCCTCGCCCTCGGCGTGCTGCCCCCGGCCACCGCGATGCTGCTGGTCTTCGCGGCGGGCGTCTTCGCCCCGGTCGCCCAGGCCGCCCGCGCCGCCCTCACCGCCGACCTGCTCACCGGCGACGCGTACGTGCTGGGCCGCTCCCTCTTCACCGTCATCTCCGGCGCCATGCAGGTCGTCGGCGCGGCCGTCGGCGGCCTGCTGATCACGGCGACCGGCCCGTACGGCGCGCTGTGGGCCGCCGCGGCCGCCTGCCTCGGCTCCGCGCTCCTGTCACGCTGGGGCCTGCCCGACCTCGCGCCCCGGACGACGGCCGCGCACGGCACCGTCAAGGCGACCTGGCAGGTCAACAAGGCCCTGCTCCGCACGCCCACGATCCGCCGCCTCCTGCTCGCCCAGTGGCTGCCGTCCTCGCTGGCCGTCGGCGCCGAGGGCGTCGTGGTCCCGTACACGGCGTCGCTCGGCCGCGAATCCGCCGCCGGCCTGCTCCTCGCCGCGGCGGCCGGCGGCATGCTGCTCGGCGACCTGGTCATCGCCCGATTCGTCGCACCCGCGTGGCGCGAGCGGCTGACGCCCTGGCTCGCTGTGCTGCTGGGCGCGCCGCTGATCGCGTACGCGGGAAACCCGGGCCTGACCCTCGCGGCGGCCGTGCTGACGGTGGCAACCTTCGGCTCGGCCTACCAGCTGGGGCTGGCGCGGCGCTTCCTCGAAGCCGTCCCGGACGACCGCCGAGGCCAAGCCTTCGGCCTGGCCACCACGGGCATCATGGTCGCCCAGGGCCTGGCCGTCGCCGCAGCCGGCGCCCTGGCCGAACTCGTCCCGCCCGGAATGGCCATCGCCACGGCGGGCGCCTGCTCGGCAATCGCCGCCCTCGCCCTGCACCGCACCCTGCGTCCTGTGCATTGACCATGCCCCCGCATGGGGAACCGCGTTGCGCTCGGCTTCCGGCAGGCCACAGCACCGAACGGCTACAGAGCGCCGACTCGTTGAAGGTGGTCATAGGCGACACTGACGTGGGCGTCGGTGAAGATGCGACCCTTGCGTTTCGTCCATCCGCGTACACGCTCGGCGGCGTCGTCGGTGGCCCGGTCGTGATGGACCACCCAATGAGTGCTGGCCAGCAACTCGAGGCCGTACGGTCCTTCGAAGCCCGCCACCTGCTCAAGCACTTTGTGAACGAGAGCTTGTTCGGCCGGCCCTCGTTCGCTTTCCTGATAGTTCGCCAGCTCCGTGCGTGCGCGCTCGGTCGGTGCGATGGGTTCCAGGGAAAGGACGGCGGCCGAGCCGTCGCCATGGCCCATGAGCAGCGATCCCTCCATCTCCTGGATGAGGTGCCGCACCCTTTCGCTGTAGGGGCCGTACCGGCCCGGCGTGAAGGACAGCCGCAGCGCGGGCTCGATCTCGTTGGCGAAGTACATCAATTTCTGGATCTCCAGGTGGGATGCACCCGCCTGGTCCTCCCACGGTTCAGCGGCTGCGCGTCGAGTGACATAGGACTGCAGCAGGTCGATGAGGACCGCCCGGCCCCAGGTCATGCGAATGTCCGGCCGGCCCTCGATCGGACGCGGTCCCGTGGCCGGGGCGAACAGCTGAACATCGACATCGGGCAGGGCGCCGAGGTGTCTTTCGATGAGGGCAGCCACGTCCGGCCAGTGCAGCCCCCCGTTACCGGCACCGAGCGGAGGAATGGCGATGGACGTTATGCCGAGCTCCCGGATCGTCCGCACCAGATCCGTCAGGCCCTGGTCGATATATTCCAGCCGGGACGGCGAGCGCCAGTGTTTCTTGGTCGGGAAGTTGATGACATAGCGGGGGCCGTGCAGTTCATCGGTGACAACCACGTGCATATGTCCCGTGCGGACATCGCCGTTGCGGCAGGCCTGCTCGTATTTGCGGAACACCCCGGGATAGCGGCGCTTGAATTGCAGAGCCAGTCCCTTGCCCATGACGCCGACGCAGTTCACCGTGTTGACCAGGGCTTCCACGTCCGCCGCCAGGAGGTCGCCCTCTGCGGAATTGATCACTTGTCGCTCACCTCCCTCAGCTGTAGAAGAGTGCGTCCGTGGCGCTGTAGCGCCTGGTGGGAATCCCGTCGCCCAGGATAACCCTGGCATGGGCAAGGTTCTCCTCGTGCCGGGTCACCACGAGGGAGATCAGGGCGAGCGGCACACTGCCGAGCACGAGGAACTCCGCCGCGCGCCGGCTCGGCCGGAAGGCATCGTCGGACGTCCTGCGCCAGACCCGCCGGCAGAGCAGATCGAAGTCCACGAAGTCGCCGATGTGCTCCGGATCGCGACTGAACTCGGCGAGCGGGGACGATGCGTTCGCATTGCTGAAGCACCAGGTGAAACCCGCGTCCATCACGTCGCCTACCGCACATCCCAGAAATACCAGCTCTCGCTGCGGCGCACGATATTCTTCCGGACCCGGAGACGTCACCTTGAAAAGCATCGGCGATTTTGCGGCAAGATAGAACGGGACGTGCTCGCGCACGGTGCTCGGCGGGTATTCCGCATCGGGCTGGACGGAGAAGACGCGACGCTCCTTGACCGCACGGTCGGCCACGCTGCGCTGGGGAGTCACCAGCGCGGAGGGCAGCAGGTGGCCGGTGTCCCGAAGCTGGACAAGGTTGTCGCGGTGGATGAAGTGCCAGGCGATCCAGTCCCGGACGTTGTCGCGGCGGGGCAGGTCGGCCCCGCGCGCGACGAAGCCTGACTCCGCATGAAAGCCCAAGGATGCCTCCTCCTCTCCGCTCCCACGTCGGATCCAGGGTCCGGTGCGGTGGCGCCGAACCAAGCCGTGGCCCGTCACCCTATGCCGGGGGTCCGACAATTCTCCGCGTGTACGGTCGCGGGTTCATGGCGGCCGGGCCTTGGTGGGAGTTGTCGTAGGGGCGTGGTCTCATTGGTGCCGTGACCTCGACCCCTGCTGCCGTGCGGCGGCCTGCGTACCGGCTTGTGCGCCGCAGTGCGCCGGCTGCCGATGTGCTGCGCGCGGACGAGTTGCAGCGGCATGTGATCGAGCACACGGAGGGGCCGCTGCTCGTCGTCGGGGGGCCGGGGACGGGGAAGACGACGACGCTTGTGGAGGCGGTCGCCGCGCGGGTGGCGTCCGGGGTGGATCCCGAGCGGATCCTGGTGCTGACGTTCGGGCGGCGCGGGGCGGCCGCGCTGCGGGACAGGATCGAGGCGCGGCTCAGCGGGGCGGCGTTCCACGAGCCTCTGGTGCGGACCTTCCATGCGTACGCCTTCGGGCTGTTGCGCCGGGCCGCGGCCGAGCGGGGTGAGCCGTCGCCGCGGCTGCTGACCGGGCCCGAGCAGGACCTGATCATCCGGGAGCTGCTGGAGGTGGTCGGCGACGACGAGGCCGCCGACACCGTGGGGTGGCCCGACGCGCTGCGGCCGGCGCTGCCCACCCGGGCCTTCGCCCAGCAGCTGCGCGACCTGATGCAGCGGGCCGCCGAGCGTGGTGTCACGCCGGTCGAGCTGGCGCGGCTCGGCGAGCGGCTGGGGCGTGACGACTGGCCGGCGGCGGCCCGGTTCCTCCGGGAGTATGTCGCGGTGCTCGCGCTGCGGGACGTGACGACGCGGGGCTCGGCCGCCTACGACCCGGCGGAGCTGGTCCGGGCCGCGGCGGGCCTGCTGGCCGACGACCCGGCGCTGCTGGAGGCGGAGCGGCGGCGGCTCGAGCACATCTACGTGGACGAGCTGGCCGACACCGACCCGGCGCAGATCGAGCTGCTCGGCCTGGTGGCGGGCGGCGGCAAGGCGCTGGTGGCGTTCGGCGACCCGGACTCGTCGATCTTCGGCTTCCGGGGCGCGGACCCGGAGGCGGTGGACGGGTTCCCGGCGCGGTTCCGGACGGCGTCGGGGGCGGTGGCCGAGACGGTGACGTTGCACACGAGCTATCGGGCGGTGCCGGCGCTGCTGGAGTCGACGAGCCGGGTGGCGCGGCGGATGCGCGGGCGGATGCGGCACCGGCCGTTGCACGCGCCCCCGCCGCCGCCCTCGGCCGACGCCGCTGCGGGTGGCACCTCCGGCGCGGCTCCGGATGCGCTCTCCGATGCGGCCCCAGCCGTGACCTCTGACACGGCGCCGGATGCGCTCTCTGAGGGCGTAACCTCCGACACGGCGCCGGGCGTCACCTCCGGCGCGGCTCCGGGCGCGGGTTCCGGCGCGGCGCCGCCTGCGGGCGCGGCGATTCCGGCGCCCCGCGAGTCCGGCGATTCGTCCGCATCCGGCGATTCGTCCACTCGGGAGGGCGTCGGCGAGGCGGCGGGATCGGGGTCCAGCGAGCCGGGTTCCGAGGCCGCGGGTGCGTCGGCTGCGGCGCCGGGAGGCTGGGGCGGCGAGGCGCGGGCGACCGTGCGGACGTTCCGGTCGTCGACGAGTGAGACTGCGTACATTGCTCATGCCCTGCGGGAGGCTCATCTCCTGCACGGCGTGCCGTGGTCGCGGATGGCCGTGCTGCTGCGGTCGACCAGCCTCCAGCTGCCCTCGCTGCAGCGGGGTCTCGCCGCGGCGGGCGTGCCGACCGTGACGCACGCCGAGGACCTGCCGTTGCACCTGCAGCCGGCCGTGGCTCCCTTCCTGCTGCTGCTGCGGTGCGCGCTCGACCCCGAGGTGCTCGACGAGGAGGCCGCCGTCGCATTGCTGCACTCGCCGCTGGGCGGGGCCGATCCGCTGGCCGAGCGGCGGCTGCGGCAGGGGCTGCGCGCGCTGGCCCTGGCGGCGGGCGACCGGCGGCCGTCGGGGGAGCTGCTGGTCGATGCCGTACGCGACCCGGCCGGCCTGGACATGGTCGAGCGGCGCTGGGCCCTGCCCGCGCAGAACGTGTCGCGGCTCATCGAGACGGCGCGCCAGGCCGCGGCGGTCGCCGGGGCGACTGCCGAGCACGTGCTGTGGGAGGTCTGGCGGGCCAGCGGGCTGGCCGAGAAGTGGTACGCCCTGAGCACCCGCGGCGCCCCGGTCGAGCCCGGCGGCGAGGGCGGTCGCGCGCGTCAGTGGCGGGCCGAGGCGGCCGATCGGGATCTCGACGCGATGGTGGTGCTCTTCGACGCGGCCGCGCGGTTCGTGGACCGGCTGCCGGGCGCGCGCACCGAGGTCTTCCTCGACCATGTGCTCGGGCAGGAGCTGCCCGCGGACTCGATCGCGCCCAGCGCCGACCGCGGCGAGGCCGTGCGCCTGCTGACCGCGCACGCCGCCAAGGGCCTCGAGTGGGATGTCGTGGTGCTCGCCGGAGTGCAGGAGGGCATCTGGCCCGACCTGCGGTTGCGGGGCAGCCTGCTCGGCTCGGAGCGCCTGGTCGACTTTCTCGCCGGGCGGCCCGCGGCCGGTCCGGCGGCCGTGGTGGGGCAGACGTCGGCGCTGCTGGACGAGGAGCGGCGACTGTTCTATGTGGCGACGACCCGGGCGCGGCGGCAGCTGCTCGTGACGGCGGTCGCGTCGGCCGGGGTGGGCGGCGCCGACGGGGAGGAGCAGCCGAGCCGCTTCCTGACCGAGCTGGCCCTGCCCGTGCGCCGCGACGACCCGCCGCCGGAGGACCCGGGCGGTCCGGGCGATACGCCCCCGAGTGGCCCGGGCGATACGCCGCCGCGCGGCCCGAGCGGTGCCGGGGACCCGTCGCCGGGCGGCCCGGACGACGACGGCGATCCCGGCCCGGCCGAGCCGTACCCCGACTACGACCCGGACGAGCCCGCCCCCGACCTGGTCCCGGACGAGTCCGCCGCCAGCGGTCCCCAGGAGGACGGCTCCACGGCGTCAGGGCCGGAATCGGGCGAGGAGTTCGAGGTGCCGGTCGGGCGGCCGCCCCGGGCGCTGACGTTGTCGGCTCTCGTCGCGGAGTTGCGTACCGTCGTGGTGTCGGCGGGGGAGACGCCCGCCCGGCGGCATGCCGCGGCAGTGCAGCTTGCCGAGCTGGCCAAGGCGGGCGTGCCCGGCGCGCACCCGGACGAGTGGTGGGGGCTGCGGCCGCTCTCCGACGACCGGCCGCTGGTGGATGCGGGTCAGCCGGTCAAGGTGACGCCGTCCGCGATGGAGAGTGCGATGCGGTGCAGCCTGCGCTGGCTGCTCGAACGTCACGGCGGCGCCGCTCCCGCCGGTCCCGCGCAGGGCGTCGGCAACCTCGTGCATGCTGCCGCGATGCTGGCCGAGGACGCGAACGCCGACCGGGAGCGCCTGGTCGAGTATGTCGCCGCCCGCTTCGAGGAGATCGAGCTGGCGGCGCGGTGGCTGGCCGGCCCCGAGCAGGAGCGCGCGCAGGGCATGGTGGACAAGCTGCTGCGCTGGCTCGCCAAGAACCCGCGGCGGCTGCTCGCGATCGAGCACGAGTTCACCGTACGGCTGGACGGCCCCGACCGCCCGATCCAGCTCACCGGCCGGGTGGACCGGCTCGAGGTGGACGAGCGGGGCCGGCTGGTCGTGATCGACCTCAAGACGGGCCGCACCACGACGGTGTCCGGCGCGGATCTCGAGGAGCACGCGCAGCTCGCGGGCTACCAGGCGGCCGTGGACGCGGGGGCGTTCGACGGGCTGGAGAAGGGCGCGGCCAGCGGCGGCGCGGCGCTGGTGCAGCTCGGGCCGGGCAAGGAGGCGCGCGAGCAGATGCAGCTGCCGCTGGCCGACTCCGAGGACCCCGCCTGGGCGTACGCGATGGTCCGCCGCACCGCCGACACGATGGCCGCCGCGACGTTCTCGGCGGTCGCCAACTCGAAATGCCGGGTCTGTCCCGTACGCAGCAGTTGCCCGATCAGTGGCCATGGCCGCCAGGTAGTGGAGCCGTGACGCAGCCCTCCCTCTTCCCCGACGCCGCTCCCCGCCCGCGCCGCCGCGCCGACGCCGGGCCCCGCTACACCCCGGTGGAGCTGGCCAGACTTCTGCGCCTGCACGCGCCCACGCCGGAGCAGGCCGCGATCATCTCGGCGCCCGTCGAGCCGGTGCTCGTCGTCGCGGGCGCCGGCTCCGGCAAGACGGAGACGATGGCCTCCCGGGTGGTCTGGCTGGTCGCCAACGGCTACGCCCATCCCGACGAGATCCTCGGCCTCACCTTCACCCGCAAGGCCGCCGGCGAGCTCGCGCACCGCGTCCGGGTCCGGCTGGGTCAGCTGGTACGCCGCCTCGGGCGCCAGGACGCGCTGGCCGGCGAGCCGACCGTGGCGACCTACCACTCGTACGCGGCCCGCGTCGTCACCGAGCACGGCCTGCGCGCCGGTTACGAGCCGTCCGCCCGGCTGCTCACCGAGGCGGCGCGGTGGCAGATCGTCGACTCGCTCGTCCGCTCGTACACGGGGGAGATGACCGGGCTGAACCGCGCCCCCGGCACCGTGACCGACGACGTCCTCGCGCTCTCCGGCGAGCTGGCCGAGCACCTGGTCACCCCGGACGACCTGGCCGCCTGGACCGGCCGCTTCTTCGCCGACGTGCAGTCGCTGCCCGGCCGCGTCTACAAGGACGTCGCCGACATGCTGGGCCGCCAGCGGCACCGGCTCACGCTGCTGCCCCTGGTCAGGAAGTACGAGCAGCGCAAGCTCGACCTCGAAGCCATGGATTTCGGCGACCAGATGGCCCGGGCGGCGCTCGTGGCCCGCGACCACCCCGAGGTCGGCGCGATCGAGCGCGGCCGGTTCAAGATCGTGCTCCTCGACGAGTACCAGGACACCAGCCACGCCCAGGTCGTCCTCCTCAACGCCCTCTTCGGCGGCGGCCACCCGGTGACGGCGGTCGGCGACCCCTGCCAGTCGATCTACGGCTGGCGGGGCGCCTCGGCGGGCACGCTGGACCGGTTCCCGGCCGAGTTCACGGGCCCCGGCGGCCGCGAGGCCTGGGTGCTGTCGCTGACCCGGAGCTGGCGCAACCGCCCCGAGATCCTTCAGGTCGCCAACACCCTGTCCCGCCCGCTGCGCGCCGCCGGCGCCCGGGTCGCCGAACTCATCCCGGCCCAGCGCGTCGCCGACCAGGTCGGCCGCCGCACGGTCGCGTGCGCGCTGCTGGAGACGTACGCGGACGAGGCCTCCTGGATCGCCGACAGCATGCTGGCCGCCTGGCGCACCGCCGCCCGCCTCCCCGCCGCGCTGCCCGGCGACATCCCCGTCGACCAGCGCCCGACCAGCGCGGTCCTGGTCCGGGTCCGCAGCCAGATCCCCGCCATCGAGGAGGCCCTGCGCGCCCGCGGCCTCCCGGTCGAGGTGGTCGGCCTGGGCGGTCTGCTCGACACCCCGGAGGTACGCGATGTGGTCTGCACCATGCGAGTCCTCGCCGACCCCACCGACGGCGCCTCCCTCCTCCGCCTCCTGACCGGCGCCCGCTGGCGCATCGGCCCCCGCGACCTGGTCGCCCTGCACCGCCGTTCGCGCGCGATCGCCGCAGCCCGAGCGGCGGCAAGTGGCCTCTCGTCGCCGCCCGATGAGAGCTTGTCCGGGGGCGCCGCCGCTGGGAGCGCCGGGTCGCCGGCGCGGTCGGCCCCACCAAGGTTGGTCTGCACGTAGTACGCCCCGCTGGCGATGGC